>DASXJV010000256.1:0-14645 GCA_036497205.1 Bradyrhizobium sp. | reverse complement strand
CGGGCGATGATCGAGTGCATCTTCGGCTGGGGCAAGCAGCACGGTACCATGCGCAAGACCAAACATCGCGGCATCGGTCGCGTCGCCGCCAACTTCCTGCTCAATCTGATCGCCTATAACCTGATCCGCATCCCCAAACTGGTGGCTGCCTAGCGGCACCGGCGAGCAACGCCTGCGCGCAGGCAAACAAAACTGCCTCAACCCAGTGAACACGGTACCTGAAACCTGATCGACCGTCCCACCGAGACAAAGAAGCTCAAATTTCCAAGTTCTTCAGCAAACTGCTAAAGCGGCGCCGCGCTCTCGCCGCGCGAACTCGACAGCTTCGAGACCAGTGACGCGACGACAATGACCACCGCGATCAGACCGATGATCAGCGTGCAGACGGCGTTGATCTCGGGCTTCACGCCGAGCCGCACTTCCGAATAGATCCGGATCGGCAGCGTCGCCGAACCGGGGCCGGTGGTGAAGCTCGCGATTACCAGATCGTCCAGCGACAGCGTGAACGCCAGCATCCAGCCGGCCGCGATCGCGGCTGCGATCAACGGCAGCGTCACCGCAAGGAACGCCCGCGCCGGGGCGCAGCCGAGATCCATCGCCGCTTCCTCCAGGCTGCGATCGAGCGAGCCCAGCCGCGACTGCACCACGACGGCGACGAAGCACATGGTCAGCGTGGTGTGGGCGATCGTCACGGTCCAGAACCCGCGCTCGGCGTTCAGCGCCACGAACAACAGCAACAGCGAAAGCCCGGTGATGATTTCGGGCATCACCAGCGGTGCATAGAGCATCCCGGAAAACAGCGTGCGGCCCTTGAAGCCCTCGCCGCGCGACAGCGCCACCGCGGCGAGCGTGCCGAGCAGCGTCGCCAACGTGGCCGAAACCGCCGCCACGCGAAAGCTCATCAATGCCGCCTCCAGCATGGCGCGGTCGTGCAAAAATTCGGTGTACCAGCGCAGCGACCAGCCGCCCCAGACCGTGACCAGCCGCGAGGCGTTGAACGAATAGATCACGAGGATCACGATCGGCAGGTACAGAAATGCAAGCCCGAACGCGAGCGAGACGACGTTGAAGGGGGACAGTTTGTTCGGCGCGCGGGCCATTATCGCGTGTCTTCCAGTTGGCGGCGTTGCAGCCGGTCGTACAGCGACAACGGCACCAGCAGCAGCGCCAGCAACACCACCGCGGCCGCCGACGCCACCGGCCAGTCCTTGTTGGTGAAGAATTCCAGCCACAGGGTCTGACCGATCATCATGGAATTGGAACCCGCCAGCAGGTCGGGAATCACGAATTCGCCGACGATCGGAATGAAGCACAGCAAAACCCCTGCCGCGACGCCCGGCAACGACAGCGGAAACGTCACCAGCCAGAACGCCTGCCGCGGCGAAGAGCCAAGGTCGCTTGCAGCCTCCAGCAGCGCCGGCTCCATTTTGGTGAGCGTCGCATAGAGCGGCAGGATCATGAATGGCAGATAGGAGTAGACAATGCCGAGATACATCGCGCTGTCGGTGGATAGCCACACTACCGGCGTCGAGACCAGGTGCAGCGCGAGCAGGATTTTGTTCAGCAAGCCGTCGTGCTGCAGGATGTTGATCCAGGCATAGATGCGGATCAAAAACGAGGTCCAGAACGGAACGATCACCAGCATCATCGCGACGCCCTGCCAGCGCCGCGGCAGCCGCGCCATGCCGTAGGCGATGGGGTAGCCGATGACCAGCAGGATCGAGGTCGAGACCGCTGCCACGACGAGGCTGCGCAGATAGGACAGGACATACAGGTTGTCGGAGATCAGCAGCCTGAAATTATCCAGCGACAGCGCGACTAACGCCGCCTTGATCGCCGTTAAGCCCTGCGCCAGATCGAACACCGGCACATAGGGCGGCTGCGCGATCGCGGTTTGTGATAGGCTGATCTTCAGCACGAAGCCGAACGGCACCAGGAAAAACAGCGCCATCCACAGATAGGGCGCGATCGCGGCGATCCGCGCCGGGCGGGTGAAGATGCGGCGGGCGCTCATTGCTCCAGCACCACGCAATCGTCGGGGGCGAACCATGCCACCACGCGCTGGCTCGCACTGTAGGCATCGATGTCGAGCCGCGCCGTGTTGGCCATCGACGACCGCAAGACCGCGCCGGTATCGAGCTTCACCTTGTAGCTGGTGATGCCGCCGAGATAGCTGACATCCGTCACGACACCTTCCAGTCGGTTGATCGCATGCGTATTGACCGCATCGGACACCGGGCCGCGGCGCGACAGCTTGACCTTCTCGGGGCGGATCGCGACGCATACGATGGTTTTCGTGATCGGCTGGCGCGGTTCCGCGACCACGAGCGTTCCCGCGTCCTTTGTCGAAATCGCCAGGCGATTGGCCTCGCGCGAGGCGACCTGTCCCTCGAACATATTGACGTCGCCAACGAACTCGGCGATCCAGCGCGAATGGGGGGCTTCGTAAAGCTCGCGCGGCGTCGCGACCTGTTCGAGACAGCCGGCATCCATCACGCCGATCCGGCTCGCCACCGTCATCGCCTCTTCCTGGTCGTGGGTGACGATGATGAACGTCATGCCGAGGCGCCGCTGCAACTCCATCAATTCGAGCTGGGTGCTTTCGCGCAGCTTCTTGTCAAGCGCGGCCAGAGGTTCGTCGAGCAGTAGCACCTGCGGGCGGCGCGCCAATGAGCGCGCCAGCGCCACGCGCTGCTTTTGACCACCGGAGAGCTGATCGGGCCGCCGCTTCTCCAGGCCCTCGAGCTTGACCAGCGCGACCATCTCGGCCACGCGGCTATCGATTTTGGAACGCGGCATGCTTGCGCGCTTCAGACCGAAAGCGATGTTGTCCCGCACGGTGAGATGGGGAAACAGCGCATAATTCTGGAACATCATGTTGACCGGGCGCTGGTGCGGCAGAACCTGCGCGATGTCCCTACCATTCAGCAAGATGCGGCCTTCGTCCGGCGTCTCGAACCCGGCGAGCATCCGCAACAGCGTGGTCTTGCCGCAACCACTTGGACCGAGCAGCGCGAAAAACTCGCCGGCCTTGATGTCGAGCGACAGCCGATCCACCGCCCTGAATACGCCGAACTTTTTCACCACCGCGTCGATACGCAGCAGCGGAGTGCCGGCTGCGGCTGCCCGCGGCTCCGGTTTCGATAATTCCTCGTCCGCGTCGATTTTCGATAATTCCTCAGCCATGATCCTAGTAGTACACGCTGGATAGCCCAAGGCGCAACGCACCGGCGCTGCGGTCTCAATAGCGCACCGCCTTGGCCGGCGCCGAGCAGCATCTCGACGAGTTGAAGACACCAAGGAAGCAGCGCTTGGCTTAGAATTCACATCGGCGTCGCCATAAACGCCGCCAGCGCGTCCCGATCCCGCGGCGGCATGGTCAGGCCGAGTTTTGAACGCCGCCACAAAATGTCGTCCGGGAAACGCGCCCACTCTTTGGCCATGAGGTAGCGCACCTCTGCGGCCGTCAGTTCCGGCCCGAAGGCCGGACCGAGCTCGGCCCGGTCTTTGGCGTCGCCAAGTATGGCCTGAAGACGCGAGCCATAGGCGGCGACCAGACGCTGGGCGTCGGTCTCGCTGAGAAACTGCCAGCGTTCGCACGCAAGATCGACCTCTGCGTCGAATCGCTCCCACGGAAAATCGCCGCCTGGCAGCGGCGCCTTCGCGGTCCAGCGCGGCGACATCAGATAGAAAGGCGTCAGCCTGGAGACTGCTCGCTCCGCGCGCAGCCGCGAGGTCGTGACATCGCCGCCGAATATCGTCAGTAGCGGCGCCTTGCCGCGCTTGACATCGAGCGCCATCGAGCCATCCCGCGCGGCGCGCTTGCTTGCGGGGTCCAAAACCGTGTTGGCGCCAGAAACCGTCCTGATCACATCCGAGGGCTCGACCCGCTCGCGAAAATACCGGTTGGCCGCGTCGCAGAGATACGCGATATCGCCTGCGGCCATTGACACGATAGCAGGATCGCCTTTGAACGCGTGCCCCACAGTGCCGATCAACGTGAAATCGCGCTCGTATGGACTGGCGAAGATCAGCCGCCGGTCAATGTTCTGGAAAACATAGACGTTGTCGGTATCGAACAGACGCCTGACAATAATCTGGCTCATCTGGGTCATGCCGACGCTCGGCGGCGGCATGCGCAATACGGTTTCGGCGACCGACGCGGTCCAGGCGCCAGTGGCGTTGGCCAACGCCCTCGCCGTGATCACCTGACGATGGCCGCGATCGATCGCCACCAGCCGCCAGATATCGAGCCGGTCGGCGCGAACGCAGCGCGCGCCGGTGCGGATCACCGCACCCCGCTCCGCGGCATCGACGGCATTGAGGACCACCAGCCGCGAATCGTCCACCATACAATCGGAATATTCAAACGCGGTGCCGAACGGCCGCTTCAGCGCGTTACCGATCGGATGGTGCGTGACATCGACCGTCGCCGACGGCGGAAGACGGGTGCGGGAGGCAAGCCGGTCGTAGAGCAGCAACCCCGACCGCAGCAACCACGGCGGACGCTCGTCGGAATGAGCGGGAATCGCAAAGCGCATCGGGCGCACGAGATGCGGGGCGATCCGCAGCCAGACGTCGCGCTCGGCCAAAGCCGCGCGCACGCGCAAAAAGGCTCTGCGCTCCAGCACGGCGAGGTCGCCGTGGATCAGCCGCGGCGAGGCCGAGGATGCGCCTGCGCCGAGGTCGCCCTGCTCCAAAAGAATCACCCGCAGGCCGCGTCCCGCGGCATCGCGCGCAACGCTGACGCCGTTCAAGCCACCGCCGATGATCGCAAGATCGTAGTCCGCCATGCGCAACGTCTAGCCGGTCTTGCGCGCGGGCTCCATCATATTGCCGCCGCTGCGGCCGACCAGCGCGGCGTACTGCCCGATCGGCGCAGGTTTGCCGATAAAATAGCCCTGCACCACGTCGCAGCCCTCCTGCGCGAGGAAACCGAGTTGCTCCTGGGTTTCCACGCCCTCCGCGACGATCGACATTTCGAAACCGTGGCCGAGGCCGATCACCGCGCGAACGATCGCCGCCGATTGCGGATTGCGTCCGAGATTGATGACGAAAGCGCGGTCGATCTTGATTTTGTCGAACGGAAACGCCTGAAGGTAGCTCAATGAGGAATAACCGCTGCCGAAGTCATCCATGGAGATGCGCACGCCGAGCGCCTTCAGCCGCCGCAGCAGCGCCAGACCGCGGTCGAAATCCTCGATCAGCACGCCCTCGGTGATCTCAATCTCAAGCCGGCCCGGCGCAAGGCCGGTTTCGAGAAGAATCGAATGCACGAGGCCGACCAGATCGCCATGCATGAACTGCGCCGGCGACAGATTGACCGCGATCTGCAGCGGCATCGGCCACGACGCGGCCTCCCGGCAGGCTTCGCGCAGGATCCATTCACCCATCTCGACGATCAAGCCGCTTTCTTCCGCAAGCGGGATGAAATCGCCCGGTGGAACGAAGCCGCGCACCGGATGGAGCCACCGCGCCAGCGCCTCGAACCCGATGATTTCGCTGCTGGCGATGGTCTGGCGCGATGTCGCTTGCGGTTGATAATGCAGCGAAAGTTCGCCGTTCTTGATTGCGAGCGAGAGATCCTGGTGCAGCACGCGGCGATCACGAATCTGCTGATCCATCTCGGGTTCATAGATGCTGATCGAGCCGCGCGATTTCGCCTTGGCGCGGAACAATGCCGCGCCGGCATTGGCGAGCAGCGATGCGGCGTCGCCGCCGTTGTGCGGGAATACCGAGATGCCTGTGGTCACACCGGTGCGAACCGATTTGCCGTCGATCTGGAACTCGTCCGCCAGCGCCCCGGCGAGCTGTTCGGCCAGCGCCTGCCCGGCGGCCGGTTGCCTGCCGTCGATGATCAATCCGAACTCGTCGCCGCTGAGCCGGGCCACGACACCGCCGCGCGCCGAGGCCTGGAGGCGGCGCGCGACTTCGATCAGCAGTTTGTCGCCGATCGCATGGCCGAACACGTCGTTGATTTCCTTCAGGCCGTCGAGATCGACGGACAGCACCGCAAATTCCTCACCGGTGCCTTCGCAGGCCTCGATCATCTGCGCGAGTGCCTGCAGGAACGCGGCCCGGTTCGGCAGGTCCGTCAGGCCGTCATGATACGCCATATGGGCCATGCGGGATTCGGTCTGGCGGCGGTCGGTGACGTCTTCGTGGGTCTTGATCAGATATTGCGGCTCGCCGGCGTCGTCGAGCACTGTCATGCGGCGCGTCAGGAACAGCCGCAACCCGTCCTTGGTGCTGATCGGATGTTCTTCGGTGAGCAGGCCGCGCTTCTTGATCGCCGCCTCGTCGCGCGCGATGATCAGCTTCGCTTCTCTCGGATTGAAAATATCCGCCGCCGTCAGTCCGGTGGCATCCTCGCGCCGGCGGTTGAGGATGGTCTCGGCGCTGCGATTGGCGAGAAGGTATCGTCCGTCGCTGACGCGCTCGACGATCAGCGAAACCGGAATGTTATCGACAATCAGTTCGAGGAACTTTTTAGTGTTTTCCAGCTCATGTGAAAGCGATCTGCGGTCGGTGATGTCATCGAACAGCGCGATCAGGAATTCCGGCTGGTTCTTTTCGTTGCGCGCGACCACGCGGGTAGAGGAGAGAACGCGCTTCTCCGAACCGCGCTCGATGGCGAATTCGCTGCGAAACTGGTCTTCGGGCGAGTTGAGCGCTGCCTGGTCTGCCGCTTCTACGCTCGCCGCGGTCACGGGATTGAATATCTCATCGGCACGTTTGCCGACGATGCTGTCGCGGGAAAAGCGCGAGAAGCGTTCGAACGCGCGGTTGGCAAAGATGTAGCGGCCGTCCTCGATGCTCTTGGCGGCCACGCATACCGGCACATTGTCGAGCACCGATTCCAGGAACTGCTTGGTCGATGCTAGTTGTCTCGAAAGCTTGCGCTGCTCGCTGCAATCCTCATGCGTCGACACCCAACCGCCATTCGGCAATGCGAAAACCTTGACCAGAACCGACCGCTCGCCGGGCAGTTCGGTAATGAAGCCTTCCGGTGTGCTAGCCTGTAGATAGAAATTTTCGACACTGCCGCTGAGGACGCCACGCTTGAGCCGCATATCCAGCAGTTCCAGCCCGGTCACGTTTCTGGGAATATCGGCACGCGCGAGGCCATAGATTTCGAAATAGCGGTCGTTGCAGAACATGATCCGTTGCTGCGCATCCGCCATCACCACGCCATGGCTGAGGTTGTTCAAGGCGGAGCGGACAAATGCATTTCTGCGCAACTGCAGGCGCTTGTCCTTGCGCAATGCCGAGAGGATCCACAGCGCGACAGCCGCAAGAAAAGAGCAGACGACGATGCCGCCAATCAGCATTTGCCAAACCATATCGGGGTCGCCGGAGTCGATATAGCTCATCGGCGCGAAGCTATCGGATAAGCCCCACGCGGCTCCGAACGGCGCAACGGTGGCGATCAGGCAAACGACCCCCTGCGCAGGAATCAAAATATTGCCACCTGCCTGCCAATTCTTGTCAGCCATCAGTCACCCGCGCATTTCCGTGACGGAGTGTCTGGCTTCACGGGTTTGGATCGGGTAAACGCGTACCCCTGCGATCCAAAAATGTGTCTTAAACTACGGCAATTACCCTGACATGATTAATGCTTCACAAACGGGAACCCGGTTCGGAAAGCGCACCGAAACGGATCCGAAGGATTGTTCGAAAGAACGTCCCCAATAGAGCGCGATAGCGTACGCGCCATTGACCCCGGACCAGCGCCAGATCATGAGAGGCGCGCGTCCGATCGACTTGCCCACGTGCCCGGATCCAAACCACAAATGGACAAAGTTGAGTGCGTCGTTATCGGTGCGGGGGTGATCGGCCTTGCCGTGGCGCGGCGGCTGGCGCGGGCAGGCCGCGAGGTGATCGTCCTGGAGGCGGCGGAAGGCATCGGCACCGTGACGTCCTCGCGCAACAGCGAGGTGATCCACGCCGGCATCTACTATCCGGCCGGCAGCCTGATGGCGCGGATGTGCGTCAGCGGCAAGCGCGCCCTCTATGAATACTGCGGGGATCACGGCATCCCGCATCGCAATTGCGGCAAGCTGATCGTCGCGACGACGCCGAAGGAGACTTTGAGGCTGCAATCGATCAGGGCTCACGCCGAAGCCAATGGCGTGCTCGATCTGCAAACCCTCTCCGGCGAGGATGCGCGAGCACTGGAGCCGGCGCTGAATTGCGACGCAGCCCTGCTCTCGCCTTCCACCGGCATCATCGACAGCCACGCCTTTATGCTGGCGCTGCGCGGCGACGCCGAAGATGCGGGCGCGGTCTGTGCCTTTCACACGCCGCTATTGCGCGCCAAGGCGCTCGCGGGACGGATCGAGCTGGACGCCGGCGGCATCGCGCCGATCACTCTTGAATGCAGGCTTCTCGTCAATGCCGCGGGGCTCGGCGCGTCTGCGGTCGCGCGCAGCATCGACGGCATGCCGATCGACCTGATACCGCGGGCTTATCTCGCAAAAGGAAACTATTTCAGTTGCAGCGCGCGGGCGCCGTTTTCACGCCTGATCTATCCGGTGCCCGAGCCAGGCGGGCTCGGCGTGCACCTGACCCTCGATATGGCGGGCCAGGCCCGGTTCGGTCCTGACGTGGAATGGGTCGACGCCATCGATTACGCCGTCGATCCGGCGCGTGCGGAAAGATTTTATCCGGCCATCCGACGATACTGGCCGGCGCTGCCGGACGGCGCGCTGATGCCCAGTTATTCGGGAATTCGACCCAAGATCGTGCCGCCGGCAGTGGCCGTGCAGGATTTCCTGATCCAGGGACCAGCGCATCATGGCGTCGACGGGCTGATCAATTTGTTCGGGATAGAATCGCCCGGACTGACATCATCGCTGGCGATCGCCGATTATGTCGGCGAACTGGCAGGGTAAGCGCTAGGCGTTTTCAAGCGAAGTGGAGACCGGTTCGCGTTAAGAAAACGCGTCAAATCAAAAATCTAGAGCCCCGTTTCGATTCAATCGAAACGGGGGCTCCAGGCAACTGGAGCGCTATTGCGCTCATCCCATGACAGTGATGTTTGTGGAGCTTGGGTGGCGAGAGCTAGTGGAGCGTTTCGCCTGCCGTATGCTTCAACCGCTCGATCTGGTCCTTGACCATCAATTTCCGGCGCTTCAACTCAACAATTTGCAGGTCGTCTGTTGAAAGGTGCACGAGGGCTTCGTGCAATTCGTTTTCGAGAACCTTGTGTTTCCGTTCCAGTTCAACAAGATGCGCCTGAATTGCCATACGAAACCTCCTCGGTTGGATGAGACTTCCCGGAGGCACAAGTCTACACGAGCAGCCAAATCTGTCGATGGATATCGAAAATCGCGCCCTCATCTTTCACCGGTTATCTGTAACCAATCGTGAGCACGGAACCCGTCCAGTGTCCCGGCCCCGAAGTTCGCTAACCCGCTGCAGCGCCCACCTTTGAGAGAACTTCTGGTTCTCATCAACCTGTGATTTGCGTTTAGATTCAAACCTCTCTCGACGAACCGGGCCCGCGAAATGAAGAGAACTTCTGAACCATCACACCAGCTTGCAGAGTAGGCTGGCAGGGGCGATATTCCTTCCAGGGATTGCGTAACCTTTCGCACTCTCATCGCGTTTTCAGCTAACGTACACCATGACCAAGGAAGATGAGCGCGAACTCGAATCCGAGCTCGCACGGCTGCAGCAGGAGCACCGCGACCTCGACGCGGCGATCGATGCCCTGCATCAATCGCCCGCGCCGGATTTGTTGCGGCTGCAACGGCTGAAGAAGCGCAAGCTGCAACTGCGCGACCGCATCGCATTCATCGAAGACCAGATCACGCCAGATATCATTGCGTAGCCTTCGTCATTTCGGGACGGTCCGAACGATCAGGCCTCAGATGTGCAATTGCACATCGGGGAATCCTTGTAAGGACATCGCGACGGGATTCCAGAATTTGATGTTCGTCGGCTGCTCCAGCGTCGACCGCCTCGAGCCAGCAGGCACGATCAAATCGACCGCATCCATTCACGCCCGGCGAGGCCACGGACTCAAGTCAGCGAGACAATCAGCGAGAAAAAGCTATAGCTTCATGTCTTTTTACTTTTGTGTACTTTCGCTCGAGTACCCGCAGGCGCTTTCTTCTTCAATTTGATTTGATTGTAATCAACAGCGGCACGGATGAGATTTTTTAGAGCACGCTCATTGATCTTATCACCCTCGAAAAAATCGATCGCTCGTCTCGCGTTGCCTTCGAGGCCCGCGTTGAAGAGCTTGTCAGGATCTGGGAGGCTCGCCCCGTGGGAAAAGGTAAGCTTCACCTTGTTTTTGTGGGCGTTGGCGACCGCGATTATTCCGTGGTGAGACCACACCGGGCTTCCCATCCACTTCCATTCCTCGATTATCTCCCGGTCGGCCTCAAGGATGCTCTTGCGGAGGCTGGCGAACGTTTTGCCACGCCAGTCTGTGAGTTCTGCGATCAGTTGGTCAATACGTTCCGAAGGATTCATTGGATCTTTATGCCTCGAATTCTGGTTCCGTTTCATGCGACCAGTAATGTAGCGATTAGATTACTAAACGAGACGCAAGCAGCACGAGGCCAGACGGCCTGTTGTAATCGCCTGGCTTCGAATTGTGCCGGCATCAATCTATCCGCGCCAATACCTGCTCCAGATTTCCAAAGAACCGCTGCCACCCGTACTTGGCGCCCTGGTAGGCCTGCTGCTGATCAGGCCGGAAGCCCGACTGCTCCATGCGCAGGTGGGTCCCCGCGCTCGTAGGGGTGAGAGTCCAGGTGACGACACTCTCGAGACCATAGGCACCCCACGTGTAAGACAGCGTTTTGTTCGGCTCGACTGCCATTACCTGACAGTCGACAGCGCCCCATTCTGCGCGAAGATTGAAACTGTGGTCCACGACAGGCTTGAAGTCGTTCTTCATGAGCCACTCCTCGATCAGGTGTGGTTGCGTGAGCGCGCGCCAGATCTTTTCCGGCGGATGAGGTATCTCACGTTCGACGACGACGGAAAGCGTTTCGGTCCCGGGTTTGCTCATTGGTCCATCCTTTTGAGTAGATCTTCCAAGTGGTCGAATCGGCTTTGCCAGAACCCGGCCATTTGGCTCGTCCAGTCGATCAGCTGGACCAAGGCGCCGAGCTGCGCGCTATAGTGCGTCTGGCGACCTTCGTGGCGGTCGCGCACCAATCCGGCTTTCTTCAGGATCCTGAGATGCTTTGAGACGGCCGGTTGCGAGACCCCGGCCCGAGCCGTCAGAGCCCCGACCGTCTTCTCTCCTTCGCGACACAGTCGTTCGAAGAGGGCCCGCCGAGTCGGATCGGCGAGCGTTCTGAAGAGCACATCGTGACCGTTCGGCATTTGCGATTGATAACCTGCTGGCTATTGATCGACGTATAACCACTGAGATATGTGAGTCAAGCGGGAGCGGCATACAGAGCCATCGGCCTTGACTCCTTGAGAACAAAATAGGAACATTGTTGCCACCTCCAGTCTGGCTGCCTTGGGAATTCATCATGTCCGAACCTTCTTCACTGTCTGACGTCAGCCGTTATGAGCAGGACTGCGATCAGGCCATCGCGATGTGCGACGGAAACGTGCGCAGCACGATCAAGGCGCTCATCATGGCGAACGAATATCTGGAAACGGAATTGCAGAAATTGCAGACCGCGGCGTCGAACGACTGCGCTCCGGCAAGTTTACCGCGAGCCAAGAGCAACGCGGCCTGATCAATCGATCAAACCCGGAGCAGTACCATGGCCGATGTCACCTATTACGTCGCGCTGCCGTTCCTGCAGGACGATACCGGTTCGCTGGTCGCAGGCGCAGCGGAAGAGTGCCAGAGTTCGTCAGGTGCCTTACGACGCGCGGAAGTTTTGTCAAAGGCAGCCGGCAGCGTCGGCGCGGTCGCCTTCAGCCGCACCGGCGATCCCATGATCGGCGAATTCGGCGACGCTCACTTACTAAGGAAATTTGGCGACGTGCCGGACGATCTGAGCGGGTTGTAAGCATCAGCGATCGTAGATCGTGGCCTCGGCAAAAGGCGCTCTGCGGGCAAGCGTGAGCGGGCAAGGCGCTCGCGGAGATCGGCGATGTCGGCGTCCCGGATGCGAAGCGTGAACCCGATGGGTTTGATGGTCCTCACCCTGCTCGCTTGAGGGATTGCACGTCACGCTTCGTGCCGCCTTTGCGCCTTGCGCACATACATGGCGCGATCAGCTTCTTCCAATGCCTTGCCGGCTTCTGCGTGAGGACCGAGTATAGCGACGCCAGCGGATGCGCCCGCGGTGACGGTGCGGCCGCGGAACACGAATGCGAGCCGGTCGACGGCTTCCTCCAGCGACGCCGCCTTGGCCTTGGCATCGGTCTCGCTGAGATTCCACAGCAGCAGCGCGAACTCGTCGCCGCCCAGCCGTCCGATCACGTCGGACGAGCGCACGTGGCGCAGCAGCACCGCCACGATGGCCTTCAGCACCTCATCGCCCGCGGCGTGCCCGAAGGCGTCGTTGATCGGTTTTAAGCGATCGACGTCGAGCACGATCAGCGCGCCGCTGGCATGATAGCGTTTGATGTAGGCGACCGAGCGATTTAGCTCGCGTTCAAAGCCGCGCCGGTTGGGAATATCCAGCAGGAAGTCGGTATCTGCCGACGCTCGTAGTTCCTCGATTCGCGCCAGCGCCTGCGCCAATTGGGTCCTGAGCCGGCGAATTGCCAGCTTGGCGTCATCGGACCGGACCGACAGCCGGGGCGAAGGTGCAAGCGTGGCGCGCTGCGGCGCGGCCTTGCGCTCCGCCATGACGTTTTTGCGGCGTTTCGCACCCCCCGGAGCGGTCGCCTTGGTTTTCTTTTTCATGGACATCCCTGAGAAGGCTTGCCGAGATTCACCAAGACAGGATAGTCCATTCCAGCCCCCTTGCCACGCCTTGCCGAAGCTCGGGCCGATCTTATAGTCCGGCCTATGTTTTTGGATTCCCAAAAAGAATTGACCGCATGACCACCCCCGTCGCCATCATCATGGGAAGCCAGTCGGACTGGGACACCATGCGCCATGCCGCCGAAACCCTGACCGCACTCGGAGTCGGCAGCGAGAAACACATCGTCTCGGCCCATCGCACCCCGGACCGGTTGTTCGCCTTCGCCAAAGGCGCCAAGACGGCCGGCTTCAAGATCATTATCGCTGGCGCCGGGGGCGCGGCGCATCTGCCGGGCATGACCGCGTCGCTTACGGAACTTCCGGTATTCGGCGTTCCCATTGAATCCAAGGCGTTGTCCGGCGTCGATTCGCTCTATTCCATCGTCCAGATGCCCGCCGGCGTCCCGGTCGGAACGCTGGCGATCGGCAAGCCCGGCGCCATCAACGCCGCATTGCTCGCCGCCAGCGTGCTCGCGCTGAACGACCCGGCGCTATCCGGCAGACTTGTCGCTTGGCGCCGGCAGCAGACCGAGGCTGTCAGCGAGCGCCCGGAGGGATCTGCGTGACGGCTTTCAATCAGCTGAAGCTGAAGCCCGGCGACACCATCGGAATTCTCGGCGGCGGACAATTGGGCCGGATGCTGGCGATGGCGGCGGCGCGGCTCGGCCTGCGCTGCCAGGTGTTCTCGCCCGATCCGGACTCGCCGGCCTTCGACGTGGTGCTGAACGCCACCTGCGCGGAATATGCCGACGTCGAGGCGCTCGAGCTGTTCGCCAATGACGTCGACGTCATCACTTACGAGTTCGAGAACGTGCCGGCCTCGGCCGCGCTGATCCTTGGCGCGCGGCGACCGGTGCTGCCGGACCACAGGATCCTCGAGACCACGCAGGACAGGCTGGCGGAAAAGGACTTCGTCAAGCGGCTCGGCATCGGCACCGCCGATTACGCCGATGTGTCGACGACAGCCGGCCTCCGCGCCGCAATCCAGCGCATCGGGCTGCCAGCGGTGCTCAAGACCCGCCGCTTCGGCTATGACGGCAAGGGCCAGGCCATCATCCGCGACGGTGACAATCACGATCGCATCTGGGCCGATCTCGGCACCAAATCCGCGATCCTCGAAGCCTTCATTCCGTTCGAGCGCGAGATTTCCGTCATCGCGGCGCGCTCAGCCGACGGCAAGGTCGAATGCTTCGACGTCACCGAGAACGAGCACCGCGATCACATCCTGAAAGTATCGCGCGCCCCCGCCGCGATCCCGGACCGGCTTGCGCAAGAGGCCCTGGAGGTCGCGGGCAAGATCGCCGGCGCACTCGGCTATGTTGGTGTGCTTGCGGTCGAGATGTTCGTGCTGGAGAGCGAGAACGGGCCGAAGATACTCGTCAATGAGATCGCCCCGAGAGTGCACAATTCCGGCCACTGGACGCTCGACGGCGCCTCGGTCTCGCAATTCGAACAGCACATCAGGGCGATTGCCGGCTGGCCGCTCGGCAAGCCGCTGCGTCATGGCAAGGTCACCATGACCAACCTGATCGGGGACGAGATCGATTCCTATGAGCAATGGCTTGCGGTGCCCGGCGCGACCGTCCACCTCTATGGCAAGGGTGCCGCGCGGCCCGGCCGCAAGATGGGCCACGTGACCCAGGTGGCGCCGCCCAAGAATGGCTGAACAGGCCGGCTGATGCTGCAAAACAGCGCGATTTTGCGAGCCAGATGCTGAACTTATTAGGATTAGCGAGGTGGACAT
>DASXJV010000255.1:0-6253 GCA_036497205.1 Bradyrhizobium sp. | reverse complement strand
AAGTTTCGGACAACTTGATCCCTAAAACCGCCACGCTATATCGACGTTTTCCGCATCATCCTCTCTTTATCCGCATCATCCCCTGAGCGAACAAGATGACGATCACTGATACCGCCGCCGAAACCCAGCCCTTCCAGGCCGAGGTCTCCCAACTGCTGCACCTGATGGTGCATTCGGTCTATTCGGAGACCGACATCTTCCTGCGCGAACTGATCTCGAACGCGTCGGACGCCTGCGACAAGCTGCGCTATGAGGCGATCGCGAAGCCCGAACTGATCGAGGACGGCGAGCCGCCGAAAATCCGGATCGTGCCGAACAAGAAAGACAACACGCTTGCTGTGGCCGACACCGGCATCGGCATGGATCGCCAGGAACTGATCGACAATCTCGGCACCATTGCCCGCTCCGGCACCAGGGCCTTCGTGACACGGCTCACCGAGGCCAAGGACGGCGCCGGCCTGATTGGCCAGTTCGGCGTTGGCTTCTATTCTGCCTTCATGGTGGCGGAGCGCATCGTCGTCTTTAGCCGCCGGGCAGGTTCCGATGAGGTCTGGACCTGGTCCTCCTCGGGCGACTCCGGATTCGAGATCGCGCGGGCCAGTGAGGACGACACAAAGCGTATCGCGCGCGGCACCGAGATCGTGCTCCACCTCAAACCCGAAGCCAAAAAATATCTCGAAACTTACGAGATCGAGCGGATCGTCGGCGCCTATTCCGACAACATCCAGTTTCCGATCGAACTTGTGCCGGAAGAGGGCGAGCCGCGGCAGATCAATTCGGCGAGTGCGCTGTGGCAGCGGCCAAAATCGGAATTGAAGCCGGAAGACTACGCGCAGGCCTACAAGTCGATTGCAGGCGCCTTCGACGAGCCGGCGATGACGCTGCATTACCGCGCTGAAGGGCGCTATTCCTATGCCGTGCTGCTGTTCGCTCCGTCGACTAAACCGTTCGACCTGTTCGAGCCGGCGCGCAAGGGCAAGGTAAAGCTCTACGTACGCAGAGTGTTCATCACCGACGATGCCGATCTGCTGCCGGCTCACCTGCGCTTCATCCGCGGCGTGGTCGACAGCGAGGACCTGCCGCTGAACATCTCGCGCGAGATGCTGCAGAACAATCCGCAACTGGCGCAGATTCGCAAAGCCGTGACCGGCCGCGTCGTCAGCGAACTGGAGCAGCTCGGCGAAAAAGAGCCGGAAAACTTTGCGAAAATCTGGGACGCCTTTGGTCCTGTGATCAAGGAAGGTATCTATGAGGATTATGAGCGTCGCGAGAAATTGCTGGCGCTATCGCGGTTCACCACGACAGCGGGCGAGAAACGGTCGCTGAAGCAATATATCGCGGATCTGAAACCCAATCAGACCGAGATTTACTTCCTGGTCGGCGACAGCATCGAGCGGCTGAAATCAAATCCCAGGCTGGAAGCGGCGGCTGCGCGCGGCATCGAGGTCTTGCTGCTGACCGATCCGGTCGACGCGTTCTGGACCTCCGCGCCGCTTGATTTCGAGGGCAAGCCGCTGAAGTCGCTCAGCCAGGGCGATCTGAATTTTGAGCTGATTCCGCTGCTCGATGAGCATGCGAAGGATGAGCCTCCGGCCGCCGCCGCCGACGCCACGACCATCGCAACCATCAAGTCCAGCCTCGGCGATTGCGTGAGCGATGTGAGAGCCTCGACGCGACTGACCACGAGCGCGTCTTGTCTCGTCGCGGCCAGCCATGGGCCTGACCTGGAGCTGGAGCGCCTTTTGTCTCGGCAAAACGGCGGCGTGCGGACCAAACCAATTCTTGAGATCAATCTGCGGCATCCGTTGGTTGCAGCGATCGCCAAGGCTGAAGCAGGCTCGGCGATATCTGATGACCTGTCGCTCTTGTTGCTCGAGCAAGCTCAAATCCTCGACGGCGAATTGCCCGAGGACCCCGCAGCCTTCGCCGTCCGCCTCAATCGCCTCGTCCTGCAGGGAATGTCGTAAAGCTTCGTGGTGGACTGCGCGTCGGCGTCACTCCTTCTTCTGCCCCGACATTTCCACCAGCTTGCGCCAACATCGGTCTCCGTTCGCATGATATGACGCTTACCATCGCGCAAACTTGCCGCTGGATCGAGCCTGAGATTGAACCGCAGATCCATGAAATTGCGTCGGGTCGTGGGGGTAAAGTTGGATGAATTCCCGATAGTTCTCGATGGAATTTTCAGCCAACACCTAGTCATGGGCCTGGCCCGCGGTATGCGTCGATGCAGCTGCTCATGCGCCTGTTGACGATCGACGCCGGCAACACGGCGTGAATTGACGTTGTCCCGCTTGGCAATTCGGCCGGCGCGATTGATTTCCCTCAAGCCTGGCTGGCGCATATTCGGCGAAAAGCTTCTCGAAAAGCGGAATGGGCACGGAATAAGTGATGTCATTTGAACGCGTCCTGCGGTGGGCACTCGTCGCGATCGCCGTTGCGGGATTATCGGCGGGTATTTTCGCCTACGCCGCTGATCGATTGGACCTCGCTGATCTCTTCTGGACGCTGGCGACCGCACCGGTGGTCGCGGGACTAGCGGTCTCGATCGTACGGGACTTGCTGGCCGGCCGGTTCGGAGTCGATGCGATCGCGCTGGTGTCGATGAGCGCCGCGCTGGCGCTCGGTCAGCCGCTCGCCGGCGCCGTTGTCGCGCTGATGTATTCCGGTGGCAATGTACTCGAGGATATCGCTGTTGCCCGCGCGGAGCATGATTTGCGCTCGCTGGTCGATCGCGCGCCGCGTGAGGCGCATCGCCGCGTCGGCGACCGCATCGACGAAGTGCCGATATCCGCCGTCGCTGTTGGCGACCAGCTTTTGGTACGGGCGGGCGAAGTCGTTCCGGTCGACGGCATCGTCACATCTGACGCTGCGACGATCGACGAGTCGGCATTGACAGGCGAACCTATACCGGTCGCCAAGGCGTGTGGAGCAGCTATCCTCAGCGGTTCGTTGAACGCCGGCGAGACCTTTGACCTGACGGTGTCTGCAGCTGCCGGCGAAAGCACCTACGCTGGTATCGTGCGCCTGGTGACGGCAGCGCAGACTGCCAAGGCGCCGTTCGTGCGGCTGGCCGATCGCTATGCGCTGATATTCCTCCCGGTCACGCTCGCGCTTGCCTTTGTCGCCTGGCTGATCTCGGGCGATCTGATCCGCAGTCTGGCCGTGTTGGTAGCGGCCACGCCGTGTCCGCTGATACTGGCGGCGCCGGTCGCCTTCATCGCCGGCGTCGCCCAGGCGGCCCGGCGCGGCATCCTGATCAAGGGCGGCGGGCCGCTGGAGGCGCTGGCGCGCGCGCATACTGTGCTGTTCGACAAGACCGGGACGTTGACGGTCGGCGGTGCGCGGCTGCTTTCCGTCGAAGTTGCGCCGGGCGAGACGGCCGACAAAGTGTTGATGCTCGGCGCTTCGCTCGAGCAGGCCTCGCATCATGTTCTCGCCAGCGCTATCGTTGAGGCGGGCGCCGAGCGCGGCCTGAGCCTTAAAGTACCCGAGCAGGTACGGGAATCCATGGGCTCGGGGCTGCACGGTGTGATTGAGGGATGGCATGTAGCTGCGGGTTCGCGCGACATGATCTTTGCCGGCGCGCGCGTCAGCGAATGGGCGTCGCGAGCCATCCGGCGCGCATCGTGGCGATCGGCGCTGATCGTTTTCGTCGCGGTTGAGGGACGGCCGATCGGCGCATTGTTGCTCGCCGACGAGCTTCGTTCCGACACGCCGCGGGCCATCCGGCTGCTGCGCGAGGCAGGCGTGGCGCGCATGGTCATGGTTACGGGCGACCGCGCCGCCGCCGCGCAGGCGATCGCCGCCGCGCTCGACCTCGATGCGGTGCTGGCCGACCGCGTTCCCTCCGACAAGGTCGATGCCGTGCGTTCCGAGCAGCGGCTTCATCCGACCATCATGGTCGGTGACGGCATCAACGACGCCCCGGCGCTGGCTTCCGCCGATGTAGGGATCGCGCTTGGCGCCCGCGGTGCCAGCGCCTCGTCCGAGGCGGCCGACGTGGTGATCCTTGCCGACCGCCTCGATCGGGTCGGCGAGGCAATCGTGATCGCGCAACGGGCGCGGCGGGTCGCCATCGAAAGCATCGTTGCGGGTATGGGGCTCTCAGCCCTGGCAATGCTGGCTGCGACCTTCGGCTGGCTGATGCCAGTACCGGCGGCCATCGTTCAGGAGGTGATTGACGTTGCGGTGATCCTCAATGCCCTGCGCGCCTTGACCCCGGCCCGTGGCCACGCCGGCAGGAGCATGACGGCCGCGGCTGGACGCGAGCTGCATCGCGACCACGTGGCGCTGATCGGCAATCTCGACCGGCTACGATCGATCGTCGACGCGCTCGACGATGCCACCCCCGAGAACGGCGCCGCACTGATCGCGGAGGCGAATAAGGTGATTCAAGAGCAGGTGGTCGCGCACGAGCGTGACGACGAAGGCAGCGTCTATCCGCGGCTCGCCAGGATTCTGCAGGAGGGCCACAGCCTTTCCGCCATGAGCCGGGCGCACCGCGAGATCCTGCATCTCGCTCGCCTGCTCGCCCGCGTGGTCGAGGACCTGCCGTCGGAGAAGGTCGACCGTTATCTCGTTCGCGACGCCCAGCGGGTGATCGAGGCGATCGAGACTCTGGTGCGCATGCATACGGCGCAGGAGGAAGACATTTATGAAGCCGTGGTGGCGCCGTCACCGGTCTGAACGCTGTCATTTTTTGATCGCCGCTTGCGCCCTGCAGAGCGGAGACAAGCGCGGAACTGTATGAGCGCAATTGCGTCGCGGTATTCGGGCTGGCCGCGCCTGAACTGATCCGGATCCAATCATTCCGGATCGATTTAGCCCTATGGTTTGCGGCGAGGTTGATTGGTTCCATCGCGCCGATCAACTTGCCATCGCTTGAGCCGTTTCGAGTGACGAAATTGAAACGGCCCTATATTAGTCAGTCGGCGCCGGCGGCGCGCCCATTCGCAGCAGTGGCCGAACCCGAATTTCAACCCGGCCGCCAGGGAAGCGATACGTTCTACAGCAGCATTCCGGTGTTCCGCGGCTTCGGCAGCCTGATGGACCCGGCGCTGTATTCGCCGTTGCCGGATGACTGGACCATCGGCGTCGCCGATATCGTGGAATCGACCAGGGCGATCGCGGAAGCGCGTTACAAGGCGGTCAACATGGCCGGCGCCGCTGTGATCGCGGCGATCACCAATGCGGTGGATGGCCGCGAGTTTCCGTTCGTGTTCGGCGGCGATGGCGCAAGTTTTGCGGTGTCTCCCGAGGATTTCGGGCGCGCCCGCGATGCGCTAGCGGCGACCGCGACCTGGGTCAGGGACGATCTCAACCTCGTGATGCGGGTGGCGCTGGTGCCGGTCGCCGCAGTCCGCGCGCAAGGCTTGGATGTCCGCGTGGCCCGATTCGGGCCGTCGCCGAATTTGTCCTATGCGATGTTTTCCGGCGGTGGCCTGGGCTGGGCCGAAACCGCCATGAAACGTGGCGAGTTCGCGGTGCCGGTGGCGCCATCCGGCACGCAGCCCGATCTCACTGGGCTTTCGTGCCGGTTCGAGGAAATTCCCTCGATGCGCGGTCTCATCCTCTCGGTGCTGGTGGTGCCAGCGCGCGCTGCCGATCCCGCACGCCTTCAACGCGGTCGCCGGACGCCGGCTTGAAGCCCTTACTCCTCATGGTGAGGAAGCGCTCTCCCGGCAGCGCGCTTGCGCTGTCCGGTGCGCTGTCTCGAATCATGAGAGAACGCATAGCCACATCCTTCGAGACGTGGCGAAGACGCCGAAGCCGTTACGCAGGGATGAGGAAAGTTTACGCGCTCAGCGCGCCGATCGCGTCCAGTTTTCGCCGCCGCAGAGCGCGCCAACGCAGCCTTCGACCCTCAAAATGCCCGGAGCCGATACCGAAATGTTGCTGGCATAGCTGTTGCCATCATCGGCGTTGTAGATCTGGCCGGACCATTTGTTCGGACCTGAGGGGTGCATGCCGCTGAACAGCGGAAGCCCGATCATCGGACGTTTTGCCAAGTCCGGATTGGGATTCTTGTCGTCGACTTGAGGTTTCCCGGTGGCGGGATTAATGGGATCTTTCAGCCAGATCACGACTCCGCAAATTCCTCCGCTGCATTTGCTGACCCGCACTTTCGCGTCGCCGGCTTGCGTCAGCCAGATACCGGCCGGATCGCCGCCGGCCTGCGCTTTCGCTGGCGTTGCACCAAGCAACGCCAGCGAAAGCGCAATGATGAAGCCAAATCTGCAAGCCATAGACT
>DASXJV010000254.1:0-6832 GCA_036497205.1 Bradyrhizobium sp. | reverse complement strand
CGCCGGCAGAAGAACCATCCGCTGTTCGTCGGCGATGCCGGCGTTGGCAAGACCGCGATCGCCGAAGGGCTCGCCCGCCGCATCGTGCACGGCGAAGTGCCCGATGTGCTCAAGAACGCCACGGTGTTCGCGCTGGACATGGGCACGCTGTTGGCGGGCACCCGTTACCGCGGCGACTTCGAGGAGCGGCTCAAGCAGGTCATCAAGGAGATCGAGGCCTATCCGGGCGCGATCATGTTCATCGACGAGATCCATACCGTGATCGGCGCCGGGGCGACCTCCGGCGGCGCGATGGATGCCTCCAATCTGCTCAAGCCGGCACTCGCCGGAGGCACGCTGCGCTGCATTGGCTCGACCACGTACAAGGAATACCGCCAGTACTTCGAGAAGGACCGCGCGCTGGTTCGCCGCTTCCAGAAGATCGACGTCAACGAGCCGTCGATCCCGGACGCGATCGAAATCATGAAGGGCCTGAAGCCGTACTTCGAGGCCTATCACAAGCTCAAGTACACCAACGAGGCGATCGAGGCCGCGGTGCAGCTGTCGTCGCGCTACATCCACGACCGCAAGCTGCCGGACAAGGCGATTGACGTGATCGATGAATCCGGCGCGGCGCAGATGCTGGTGGCGGAGAACAAGCGCAAGAAGACTATCGGCATCAAGGAAATCGAGACGACGATCGCGACCATGGCGCGGATACCGCCAAAGAGCGTGTCGAAGGACGATGCTGAGGTTTTAAAACATCTCGAACAGACGCTGAAACGCGTGGTGTTCGGCCAGGACAAGGCGATCGACGCACTGGCGGCGTCGATCAAGCTGGCGCGGGCCGGGTTGCGCGAACCTGAGAAGCCGATCGGCTCGTATCTGTTCTCCGGTCCGACTGGCGTCGGCAAGACCGAGGTGGCAAAGCAGCTCGCGGCGTCGCTTGGCGTCGAACTGATCCGGTTCGACATGTCGGAATATATGGAGCGGCACACCGTGTCGCGCCTGATCGGCGCGCCTCCGGGCTATGTCGGCTTCGACCAGGGCGGCCTGCTTACCGACGGCGTGGATCAGCATCCGCACTGCGTGGTGTTGCTCGACGAAATCGAGAAGGCGCATCCCGACCTGTACAACGTGCTCTTGCAGATCATGGATCATGGCCGGCTGACCGACCACAACGGCAAGCAGGTCAATTTCCGCAACGTCATTCTGATCATGACCACCAATGCGGGGGCCGCCGATCTCGCCCGTCAGGCGTTTGGCTTCACGCGCAACAAGCGGGAAGGCGATGATCACGAAGCGATCAGTCGCCAATTCGCGCCCGAATTCCGCAATCGGCTGGATGCCATCGTTTCGTTCGCGCATCTCAATGTCGATGTGATCGGCATGGTGGTGGAGAAGTTCGTGCTGCAACTTGAGGCGCAGCTCGCCGACCGCGACGTCACCATCGAACTTTCTGAGCCGGCCAAGGCATGGCTGGTTCAGCATGGCTACGACGAGCAGATGGGCGCGCGGCCGATGGCGCGCGTAATTCAGGAGCACATCAAGAAGCCATTGGCGGATGAAGTGCTGTTCGGCAAGCTCAAGGGCGGCGGCCACGTCCGCGTCGTGCTGGTGCAAGACGAGGCGAGCGCGGGGGCGGACCAGGAAAAGATCGGCTTCGAATATGTCGAAGGGCCTGTCACGCCGAAGCCGGAGAAACTGCCCGGCGCGCGCAGGCGCACCGTGCCGCGCAAGCCGAAACCTAGTGGTCCCAGCGGTGGATCGAAGGGGCCGGCCTCACGAGGTCCGCTGGTCAAGGCGTGAGGGAGCCACCGTTAAAAATGGAAGAGCCGACGTCTCACCACGCCGGCTTTTTTTCTTTCAGTCGCTCACAACGCAACCTAACTGACTAGAACCTTTTCTTTTCTTTCAGTCGCTCACAATGCAACCTAACTGACTAGAACGTTTTCCGTTTCGATTGAATCGAAACGGGGCTCCAGATTCCTGATTTGACGCGTTTTCTTGACGCGAACCGGTCTCCACATCGCTTGAAAACGCTCTGATTGTCCTGACGCTTCAGGGCCGAGGCAATTGCTTCAAACTTGCGCTGCAATATGCGGCACGAGAAACCTTACGCCGCGCTCTCGCGGATGCCGCGAGCGATTTCCTTTTGCTCATCGAATTCGCGCCGCCGCCGCGCCAGTTCGTCTGC
Source organism: Bradyrhizobium sp. (assembly GCA_036497205.1). Taxonomy (GTDB): domain Bacteria; phylum Pseudomonadota; class Alphaproteobacteria; order Rhizobiales; family Xanthobacteraceae; genus Bradyrhizobium. The sequence continues at coordinate 4,656 of DASXJV010000254.1, read as the reverse complement.
GCTTAGAGCTGCGACATTGTTATAGTCGCGCTTCCAGGAGGCGTCCGCGCTCCAGCGCAGGGGCGATTGCACGGTGGTTTGCGGACCGGGCGCAGTTTCAAGCACGCGCAGCGCAAGCTCCAGCGTGAAGCCTTGCGAGTCGGGTTCGTGAGGTTTTCCGGCCGAGTTGCCCAGCGGAAAATCGCTGAACAGAAAGCGCGGCACCGCGGTGTGCTCGACGATGTCCTTGGCGCAACCCATCACGACCGTGGAAATACCGTTGGCCTCCAGATGCCGGGCGACCAGGCTGATGGTCTGGTGGCATACCGGGCAGTTCGGCACCAGCACCGCTGCCTCTACGTTATCGGCCCGGCAGCGCGCGAGGATATCAGGCGCGTCGGTCTCGATGGTGACGCGATGGCTGCGATTGGTCGGCGCGCCGAAAAAGCGCGGTGCGACTTCGCCGATCCAGCCCCGTCTTGCGAGCCGCTGAAATTGCGGCAGTGGAAACCAGGTTCCGCTGTCGTCGGCGGAGGTGTGCAGGCGATCATAGGCGATATGAGAAATCCGCATGTCATGCGACTTCGAGGTATCGCCGTCATAGACAGAATAGAATTTCGCTCCGCCATTGTATTTGGCGCCCGGACCCTGATCGCCCTTCGCCGGATCGAACGGCGCGGCAGTCGTGACGATGGTGACGCGCGATTGACTGAGAGGCTTTCGCAAAGGTTGGAACGGCGCATCGACATAGTGCGCCCAACGATAGGACGTGGTGTAGCCGATCGCCTGATAATATTCGCGGGTGCGCGCCATATAGGGGATCGGCGCGTCGTCGTCGGGCGCGAAGCCAAGCTGGTCGTCGGACGGTACGCTCATGTCTTGCGCTCCCACGCGCGCGTCATCATTCTTGAATAGCTAGACGGTCGGTTCCCTGTGTCAAGCACGTCTTCCGGAAAACAGAACCACAATGCGAACAGGTATTGCTCTGCAAGCGGCGGTTTGGGCTGTGCTCGTCACGCTGTTGTTGCCGGCGATCCGGGCGATCGCGGAGGATGCGGCGCCTGCGACCACCGGCGGCGAGGTCGCGAGGCCGAGCGTCGAAGAACTCGCCATACCTAAGGATGAGGTCAAGGGCGGGGGGCAAGAGCCTGCCGAAACTGCGCGCGAAACCGACACCCGCGAGGCGATGTGCCTGATGATCGAGTCGGCAGCAAAAGCGAACGCTCTGCCGCTCGAGTTTTTCGCGCGCGTGATCTGGCAGGAAAGCCGCTTTCAATCCGATGCCGTGGGACCGGTTACGCGCAACGGCCAGCGCGCGCAGGGCATCGCGCAATTCATGCCGGGAACCGCCAACGAGCGCCGGCTGCTTGATCCATTCGATCCGGTGCAGGCGCTGCCGAAATCCGCGGAGTTTTTGAGCGAGTTGCGCAATCAATTTGGCAATCTCGGGCTTGCTGCGGCTGCCTACAACGCCGGACCGCGGCGCGTGCAGGAATGGCTCGCCGGGTCAGGCTCGATGCCACAGGAGACGCGTAATTACGTGGTCGCCATTACCGGCACCACAGTCGATGGCTGGGCCACAGCCGGCAAGAATAGCAAGCCACCTGATCGCGCGCCGAACTCCGGTTGCCGCGAGTTGATGGCGTTGCTGCGGCGCGCGCCCAATCCCTTTGTCACCCAGCTCGAACAGCACGTGACGCTCGCCGCCGCCAAACTATGGGGCGTGCAGCTCGCCGCGGGTTTTGATCGCAACAAGGCGCTGGCAATGTATGCGCGCGCGATGAAACGGTTAAGTGCCGTGATCGGCGATCAGGACCCAAGCCTGCTGAGCTCGGTGATGCGCAGCCGCGGCACCCGCGCATTCTATCAGGTGCGGATCGGCGCCGACACGCGTCCCGCCGCCGACGATCTTTGCAACCGTATCCGGCGCGCGGGCGGCGCCTGTTTCGTGCTGCGAAACATGAACGTGAGGAGCTGACCAAGCGTCTGCATGACTGCTCTGAAACGCCGTTCGCTTGACGCGGGTTGGTTTGCCCAGCGTTATGCGCGATACGACTCACAATGTCCGGTTACCCGTGCCGCTTCCTCCTCTCGATTCGCCCAGATGGCAAAGCTCCCTGCGCGCGTTCGCCTGGGGAATGCGGTCGGTCACTTCCACGGTTCTCACCCTCGTACTGTTTGCGACCTATCTCGGCATCGGCGCGCTTGCGCACGACACGCATTTCAGCCTGGGATGGGTGCTCGCGAGCACGGCCCTGGTTTGGGCCGGCCCTGCGCAAATCATCCTGATCTCGACGCTCGGCTCAGGCGCGACGGTGGTGCAGGCGGCAATCGCCGTGACGGTCAGCGCCATCCGGCTGTTTCCGATGGTGGTCTCGGTATTGCCCATGATACGAACGTCGCAGACGAAGCGGCGTCATCTGGTGCTGGCGACCCATTTCATCGCGGTCACCTTGTGGGTCGAATGCTTTCGCCTGCTGCCGCAGGTGCCGCGCGAGCGGCGTATCGCCTTCACCCATGGGCTCGGCATCGGTCTCGTCTCCGTCTGCCTGGTTGCGACCACGATCGGCTACAGCCTTGCAGCCAATTTGCCGCAACTGTTCGCCGCCGCGATCCTGCTGCTGACGCCGCTGGCGTTTCTGCTCTCGACTGCACGCAACTGCCGGGAGCTTGCCGATATCCTGGCGCTGGGGCTGGGACTGGCGCTGTTTCCACTCGCGTCCATGCTGCACACCGGCGTCGATATCCTGATCAGCGGCGTGTCGGCCGGCACCATCGCCTATGGTGTTCACTGGTGGCGAGAGCATGATCCGGAAAAGTGGAACTCGGTTTTCCGAGAAGATCATGCTCAAAACGAAAGGACGCTCGAGTCTGATTCAACTCAGTTGAATCAGACTCGAGCGCGCGAATGAGCGATTTCATCGGCGACTGGAACGCGCTGCTGGTGCTGCTGATCGCGGGCTTCCTGCCCAATGAGGTCTGGCGGATGCTTGGGCTTTGGCTCGGCGGCGGCGTCGATGAGGGTTCCGAACTGCTGGTTTGGGTGAGGGCGGTGGCGACGGCGATCCTCGCCGGCGTTATCGCACAAATTCTGGTATTTCCGCCGGGCGCGCTTGCAAGCGTGCCGGACTGGCTGCGCTATGGCGCCGTGGGTGCCGGATTTGCGGCCTTTATCGTGACGCGGCGCTCGACTTTGGCTGGCGTGGTCTGCGGCGAACTCGTGATGCTTGCTGGCAAATGGTGGCTCGGGTAACTACCTCATTGGTCCAGCCAGAGGCAGACATGGTTCGAAACAATGAACTCCGCGAAGGGGAATTGGCTGTCGAGATGCCAGCGCCGCGTGATGGCGGCTTGGTTTTCATCGGCCGCATCCGCACGCCCTGGACCTCGCGTCTCGATACTCCGCGGCAGGGGCGTCATGACGGACCGGTCTGCCGGCTTGAGATCTTCGAGCCCTGGGTGCCGGCGCTGAAGGGCGTCGATTTTTATTCGAACCTCGAAGTGATCTATTGGCTGCATCAGTCGCGCCGCGATCTGGTGCTGCAAAGTCCGAAGGACAACAGATCGACGCGCGGCACATTCTCGCTGCGCTCGCCGCAGCGGCCGAACCCGCTGGGCACCTCGATCGTCAAGCTGGTCGGTATCGAGGGCAACACAGTGCTGGTGCGCGGGCTGGATTGTCTGGACGAGACGCCGCTCATCGACCTCAAGCCCGACCGTTGCGAATTCAGCCCGTTGGCGCAGCAGAAGGCCGGAGATTTCGAGGCGGGGTGAAGTGCTCCTTTCGTCACTGCGAGCGAAGCGAAGCAATCCATTGCATCGGTCGAAGGCTGGATTGCTTCGTCGGTTTGCTCCTCGCAATCACGGCGAGACGGAGTGATTAGGCGTACTTCAAGGCCGCCACCAGCTTCGCCGCATTCTCTTCCAGCACTTTTCCGTCTTCCTTGTGGCTCGCCGGCGGCAGCAGCGCGATGCCGTCGTGCCGCGGCATCACGTGCATATGCAGATGAAACACCACCTGACCGCCGGCGGGCTCGTTGAATTGCTGCACGGTGATGCCGTCGGCCTTGAAGGCCTTCATGGCGGCGGAGGCGATCTTGTGGGCGGCGCGCGCGACATGGGCGAAATCCTCTGGCGAAATATCGATGATGTTGCGTGCCGGCGCCTTCGGAATCACCAGCGTATGCCCTGGCGACCGCGGCATGATGTCGAGAAAGGCGAGGGTGTGGTCGTCCTCATAGACCTTGTAGCAGGGAAATTCGCCGCGCAGGATTTTCGCGAAGGCGTTGTTGGGGTCATAGGCGGGCATGGCGGCTCCTGAATGCGGCTTTAGAGCCTTTTTTCCGTTTCGATTGAATCGAAACGAGGCTCTAGATTCCTGATTTGACGCGTTTTCTTAACGCGAACCGGTCTCCACTTCGCTTGAAAACGCTTTAATCTTCAATGCCGCGTCTGCAACGGTCAAGACGGCTCGTCGGCAGTTTTGCGAAATGGTCCGGCATCGCTGAGTTCGCGCGCCGCCTCGGCCACATAGGCGCGTTCATGCCTGAGATAGTCTGATATCGCGCGGCGCAAACCGGGGTCGGCGATGTAGTGCGCGGAATAGGTGGTTTGCGGCAGATACCCGCGCGCGATCTTGTGCTCGCCTTGCGCGCCCGCCTCGACCGTTTTCAAACC
>DASXJV010000253.1:0-9373 GCA_036497205.1 Bradyrhizobium sp. | reverse complement strand
CCTGCGGAAATTCGCATTTACAACCAGCTGTTCTCAAAGCCCGTTCCGGATGCCGCCAATTTCGCCGCCGATCTCAATCCGCAATCGCTGGAAGTTCTCTCCGGCGCGCGGATCGAGCCCGCGATTGCGGAGAGCAATTCGAACGACGCCGTTCAGTTCGAGCGGCAGGGCTATTTCGTGCGCGACCCGGATTCAACGCCGGATCATCCGGTGTTCAACAGGACGATCGGCTTGCGCGATACGTTTGCGAAGGAAGTCGGAGCTAAGGGCTGACTTAGTAACAGGCATTCTGCATCCGTTAGCCCGCCGGTTCAGGCCGGCGGATTTTACCGGGCAGCCAATTTCAGCAATAGCCATAAAGGCCGCAGGCATAGGGCAGGCGGAGGCCGTCGGTATCGTACGGGCCGCCGTAATATGGACCGGCGTAGAAGTAGGAATACCGCGAGCCATAATAGTAGCCGCCGCGAGCCCACGCGACACCTGGGAGCAGATTGTAAGCGATAATTGGTGCCGAATATTCGCGTGACCGATACGTGTAGGGGCGAACCTCGGGAGGCTCCGCAAAAATCGCTCCCAATCGGCTCTGTGGTGGGAGATCGGCGGCGCCCGCGGTCATTCCACTGACGGCGATTGCGAAAACGGACAGAATTATCCTGCGCGGCATTGCCGATTTCCTCGATTGATTCGGGAATCTTATCGTAGTGCCGTTAGTAAAAGTTAACGTGGGGAGGCAAAGGCTGACCTAACGCCACGGCGTGTGAACGACGTCGCGCGCTACGATCCGCGATGGGTCGTGCGGCACTTTCCCAACTATTCTGCATCCGTTCCGCTAGCTGCCCTGTGACACGCTAGGGTAGCATTGCGATCTGTACGGGAGTGCGAGGGGCTACCGGGATGGCAGAGCGGGGCGGGTATCCCGGCCGGACGCAAGGCTACGCTGGCACTTGGCCGCCGCGCGAGGCGGCGCGGGCAGGCGGTATCGCTCCGTCAGGTCTCAGTGCATGGTCGTCGTTCATCGAGAAACTGCGGACGTGGATTCGCGCCGAGGCCGGCGCCGGCCGGTTACTGCCCTGGGTGCCGGTCGCATTCGGCACGGGAATCGCGTTCTATTTCACGGCGGATCATGAGCCGGTTGCCTCGGTTGCCGCTGTCTCGGCGGCAGCGTTTTGCCTGGCGGCGTTTCTGCTGCGGCGGCAGAAGATATTTCCGCTCGCGGTGATGATCGCCGCTATCGCCGCGGGTTTCGCCGTGGCGACATGGAAGACCGCGCGGGTCGCGCACGGCGTGCTGGCACGGCCTGCGTATTCGGTGTCGCTTTCGGGGTTTGTCGAGACCCGCGATATACGCGAGCGCACCGACCGGTTCGTGTTGCGCGTCGCCCAGATGGACAGCCCGCGCGCGCTGGCAAAACTCGAGCGCGTTCGCCTGTCGGTGCGCAAGGGCACCGTGCCGGCGGTCGGCAGCTTTGTCGAAGTGAAGGCGCGGCTGCAGCCGCCGCTCGCTCCATTGCGGCCGGGCAGCTACGATTTTGGCCGCGACATGTATTTCGCTGGCATCGGCGCCTCCGGTTTTGTCACTGGCGCGATCAAGACGCTGGAGCCGCCGATGAGCGGTGGCCTGTCGCTGCGTTATGCCGCGGTCATGCAGGGACTGCGCGATGCGATCGACGCGCGAATACGTACGACGCTTGATGGCGACCGGCGCGCCATCGCGACCGCCTTGCTGACCGGCCGCCGCGATGCGATCTCCGCGCCGGTCAATGATGCGATGTTCATCTCCGGGCTGGGACACGTGCTCTCGATATCAGGATATCACATGGCGGTCGTCGCCGGCGTGGTGTTCTTTGCGGTGCGCGCGCTGCTGGCGCTGATCCCCGGGCTGACCGTCAGCTTTCCGATCAAGAAATGGTCGGCCGCCGCTGCGCTTGCCGCCGCTGCCTTCTATCTGTTGCTGTCGGGTGCCGAGGTCGCTACCCAGCGCTCGTTCTTCATGACCGCCGTGGTGTTGATCGCCATCATGGTCGACCGCCGCGCCGTGACGTTCCGTACGCTCGCAGTGTCGGCGATGATCGTGCTGGTGATCGCACCTGAAGCGCTGGTGCATCCAAGCTTCCAGATGTCTTTCGCGGCCACACTCGGACTAGTGGCGCTGGTGCAGATCGGCATGCCCCGCCTGTTTGCCTCGCCCGACAACTCGGCTACCGCACGGATGGCGCTATGGGGCGGGCGGGAGATCGCGACGCTGGCGCTGGCGTCACTGGTGGCCGGGTTGGCGACGACACCCTATGCCGCCTTTCATTTCCATCGCGTAACGCCCTATGGCGTCCTCGCCAATCTGGCGGCGATGCCTGTGGTGTCGGCGGTTGTGATGCCCGCGGGCCTGCTCGGCCTGGTCGCGATGCCGTTCGGCTTCGACGGCCTGTTCTGGCGAATCATGGGCTTAGGCATCGATTGGATGATCGTGGTCACGCAATGGGTCGCAGCACTTCCGGGCGCTATCGGCCGCATGGCGGCCTTCGGGATCGGCCCGCTGATCGCGGCGAGCGCAGGGATCATCTTGTTGGGGCTGTTACGCACGCCGCTACGCTGGTCCGGTGCGGCAGTGCTGGCGCTTGCTGTGGTCTGGGCGCTGGCAGTGCCGCAACCGGATATCCTGATTTCGGCTGACGGTCACAATGTCGGCGTCCGCGGCAGGGACGGGCGCCTGCATTTGATGCGGACCGCCAAGGATGCATTCCTGATGAAGGAATGGTTGGCCGCCGACGCCGACTCCAGGCAGCCCACTGATTCTTCGCTTGCGGAGGGCGTCTCATGCGACGAAGCGGGTTGTGTGGTGCAGATGGCCCCCGGGGCGTTCGTCGCGCTAGCGCTGCGGTCCGACGCGCTGGGCGACGATTGTGAGCGCGCGGCGGTGGTTGTGACGGCGAGATCGGCACCGCCGGCGTGTCCATCGCCGGTGATCGATCAGGAACGTTTGCGGAGGCAGGGCGCAATGGCCCTGCGGCGAACCCGTGGCGGATTTGCGGTTGACGCCGTCAGGCCAAAAGGCGTCGATCGGCCATGGTCGCCGGCCGTCGCGGGCGACACGGAGGCCGAACTAACCCTCGCGCCGCCCCCCGCAGTCCCCCGAGCCGTCGACGCGACGCCGCCGGAAGCCGACCTGCAGGCGGAGGACTGAGGCTGCTTCGAACTAGAGCTGTTTCATTCTGAAATGATGCAGATACAATTCATGCCCCGTCATTCCGGGGCGGGAGCGGAGGAAGCTAGCCCAGAATTCCATAACCACCATCGCGAATATGGACGTCTACCCTGCGCCAAGTGGCATCCCGGAATGACCGCGCGCTTCCCAATAAAAAAGCGCTTCACTTCTCGCTGAAAGAGAGATTTTCGCCTAGGTCGAATGCGCCTAGCCGAAATTCTTCCCCGGCATCCGTTTCCGTCGCCGTTTTGATCAGCGTAAACGCCGCATTCGGGAACTGCTCCCAGACAGCAACATCTTCTGCCGTGACCGTAAGCCACCCGAACGTGAACATGTATCGGCCCGGTTCGGTCACTCGTCCGGCCTTGTGCCACGTGATCTTATTAACCACCGATGACTTTTCCTTCCAAGGCTGCTCCTTCCAAGGCTGCAACCGATATTACGCGCCGACCGGGCTTAACGCCGGCATTGAGCAGTTCACCTGTTCGCATTTCGAAGGCGTCGAGCTGCAAAGCGAACATCGCCAGCGCCAGCCTCAGATTAGTCAGCTCCTTGGCCCTTACATCGTCCCGGTGATCACTGGTGCGCGTCACGCGCGGATCGAGGCGGGCAACATCCATCGATGGTTCGCGGCAAAATCCCGCCGGCCGGAACCGGCGGGATATGGACACGACCATTTCAATCGACGGAGACCGGCGTTGCCGCGGGCGTCTCGGCAGCGGATTGCACGTGCTCCGTACCCTGATGAACCACGGGCAATTGCAGCACGGTTACTCGCTGCCCCTCGGAGAGTTGCGTCACGAGCACATTGCTTCCATCTGGAAATTCAATCGCGTCATGGTGACGATGCGGAACGTCCGGGTCCATTACGCCGAATTTCCCCACGCGGAAATTGATTGCCCTCGCCCAAATCCATCTGTTGTCGTATCTGACGTCTTCGGCGAACGCCAGCTCGGTCCCGGGTAGCATGCAGACCGCTACGGCCGGTTCGCTTTCTGATGCGAAACCGCGGGTCGCAGTCCCGCGGAATGTCGTGGTGATCAGCGTCTCACCAACCTCGGCGGGGCGCGTTGCTACAGCGTGCAGACTATAGTCACACATTGGATTGCTCCTCGTTCGAGATAGCCAACCCACGCCTCTCTCTGAGGCGCAGGCCCCTATCAGAGTGGATACTAAAGTTCACAGCGGACGATAAGTTCCGAGTCTCTACCTCGTTGTAGGCAATTGTGCGGCTCCAGCCGACGAGCCAAATCACAAATGCGTTTGAGGATGCTCGACCGATCTGCCTCAATCGTGCGCGATAAACGCGATCGACGTCGGCAAAAGCCGACCTGCAGGCCAAGGACGGACGCGGTCATCGCCATTGTAGCATGATCCGGGAGACGAACGAAGACGGTTGTCCGAGAAAACCGCTTCCACCGCCCGGACTTGGTCCGACGGGGTGCATTTCGGAATATTGCCCGCTCAATACCTCCGGTAAAGCCCGATCAGCTTGCCCTGAATCTTGACCCGGTTCGGCGGCAGGATGCGGACTTCATAGGATGTGTTGGCCGGCTCCAGCGCAATCGAGGCGCCGCGGCGGCGGAAGCGCTTCAGCGTCGCTTCCTCCTCGTCGATCAGCGCCACCACGATATCTCCGGTCTCGGCGGTCTCGTTGCGCTGGATCAGCGCCATGTCGCCGTCGAGGATTCCGGCATCCACCATCGAATCGCCGCGCACCTCGAGCGCGTAATGTTCTCCTGAGCCGAGCATGTCCGGCGGCACGCTGATGGTGTGACTGCGGGTCTGCAGCGCCTCGATCGGCGTGCCGGCGGCGATGCGGCCCATGACCGGCACCGCAACCGGACGGCTGCCATCATCCTCGGAGCCGCCGCCGCCAGAGCGGACCTTGCCGAGCGTGCCTTCAATCACACTGGGCGTGAAGCCGCGGCGGCCGTTGCCACTGCCGCTGGACGAAAGCTCGGGAAGCTTGATCACCTCGATGGCGCGGGCGCGATTAGGCAGGCGGCGAATGAAGCCGCGCTCTTCCAGCGCGGTGATCAGGCGGTGGATACCCGACTTCGACCGCAAATCCAGCGCGTCCTTCATCTCGTCGAAGGAGGGCGGAACGCCGGATTCTTTCAGGCGTTCGCTGATAAATCGCAGCAGTTCATATTGTTTGCGCGTGAGCATCTGGACCAATCCCCAATTTGCGTTCCCTAAGCTTGATGGTGTCGTTCGATTTCCGAAGACTCGAATTCCAAGACTCGAATTCCAAGATTCGAATTCCAAGGCTCCGGACTCGAAGGCTCCGGAGTCAGAGACTCCCATTTGCAGACATCAATCCTCGAAACAAAGCATGAACGGACACTATATGTTCCATATGTGTTCCGCAACCACTTAATTTCTCGTCAACGAAGCCAGCTTTTGTCGGAACCGGCTCTCTAAGGCGTCAGACCGGGAGCCGCAGGATGTCGCAAGCCGACCCGGCGGTGGCCTTGGGCGCGAACGGTGCACGGATCACAAGCGCCCCTGCCGTAGCGAGATTTCCCAACAGCGAACTGTCCTGATGGTCGACCGGCGTGGCGATCAGGCGGCCATCCGCGCGCACCTCAAGGCGGGCGCGCAGATAATCTTGGCGGAGGTCATTGGCGGGGATATCGCGCCCGAGCAGCGCCGTCTCGCTGGCGTGATGGATGTCAGCACGTCCCGATAGCTTGCGAATCAGCGGCACCAGAAACAGGAACCCGCAGACATAGGACGACACCGGATTGCCGGGCAGGCCGATCACCCGCATCGCGCCGAGCCGTCCGTGCATCATCGGCTTGCCCGGCCGCATCGCGATCCGCCAGAACGCCATGGTGACGCCTTCGGCCTCCAGCGACTGCTTGACAAGATCGTGGTCGCCGACCGAGACGCCGCCGGTGGTGATGAGGATATCGGCGCCGCTGTCGCGGGCGCGGCGGATGCCTAGCGTGGTCGCCTCGACGGTGTCGGCGGCAATACCGAGATCGATGGTCTCGGCGCCTTCGTGACGGGCCAGCGCGCGCAGGGCGTAGCCGTTGGAATAGACGATCTGTCCGGGGCCGGGGGTCGAGCCCGGCATGACAAGTTCGTCGCCGGTGGCGAGGATTGCGACCTTCGGCCGGCGGCGCACGGCAAGATCGGGATAGTTCATGCCAGCCGCCAGTGAGAGGTCGCGGTCGGTGAGGCGTGTTCCGCGTGCCAGCAGGATATCGCCTTCGCGAAAATCGACGCCGGCGGGCCGGATATGGCGTCCGGGAATCGCGGCTTCCGTGATCGTGATGCCGCCACTCTCAACCACGGTATCTTCCTGGATGATCACGGCGTCGGCGCCTTCAGGGATCAGGCCGCCGGTGAAGATCCTGACCGCTTCGCCCTTACCGATTATCCTTTGGAACGGCCGGCCAGCGGCGACCTCGCCGATCACTTTGAACCGCGCCGCGACGTGCGAGGCGTCGGCGGATCGTACCGCGTAGCCGTCCATCGCCGACATCGCCTGCGGCGGCTGGGTGCGCAAAGCCGCGATGTCGCGCGCGAGCACGCGGTGGTAGGCCGCATCGAGCGCGACCATTTCCTCTGGTAACGGCTCGGCGCCCGCGAGCACGGCAGACAAGGCATCGGCTACCGACATCAATGCCACGGCGAAAACTCCTAAATCCCGAGTGCGGCCAGCGCATCGGCCACGTCCCTGGGCGACGTCACGTGAACGGCGGTCAAGCCCCGTGCCCGCGCGCCTACGATGTTCTCGGCGAGATCGTCGAAGAACACGATCCGTGGAGCCGGCACGCCGATCGCTTTCACCACATGATCATAGGCTGCCGCGTCCGGTTTCCGAAGCCCGATCGACGAGGACAGGAAGATTTCGCGAAAATGGCCGAGCACGCCGGCATAGGCTTGCGAGAAATGTTCCACGTGGGCGCCATTGGTGTTTGAGAAGGCGTAGAGCGGCATGCGATCCGCGGCACGCTTCAGCAACGGGGCGATGCCAGGCATTTCGCCGGCGAAGACCGCGTTCCATCCCTCGAGAAACTGATCATCGGATAGCCCAATGCCCAGCGAAGCGCGAAGGCCGGCAAAGAATTCGGCATCGCCGATCTCTCCCGTCTCGTGGCGTTGATAGATTGCGTCGCGCGAAAATCGCCCGAGCAGATGCGCAGGCTCGCAGCCGGCGTGACCGGCCCAGCAGACAAGTGTCTTGTTGAAGTCGATATCGAGCACAACGCGGCCGAGATCGAACAAGAGCGCATCGGCGGCGCCGGGACGGAGGAGGGGGCTGGTCATCTGCAGCGTGTACGAAAAACGCAGCGGGGGAGCAACGGCCTAGCGGTGTCCGTTTTGACGCAACTTGCGGGTTTAGAATCAGTGCATGCACCGCCATCAGGCTTCGGTTGCTAATGCGAAAATCCTCGCCCTCAATACCGATAGGGCTCGATCTCCAGCAGTGGGAACGCGCTGAAGACATGGGGCAGGTTAGTCGGCGTCGCCGCATGCAAATACGATTTGTCGAGTTCGGCGAAAGATGTGACGCCGAGCAGGCCCAGGCACCTGGTCACTTCGTCTTCGAGCAGCTCCAGCATCCGCACGATCCCGGCTTCACCGGCAGCCGCGAGCGCCCAGCATTGCAGGCGGCCGATGCCGACGAGATCGGCGCCCGAAGCGATCGCCTTGACGATATCGGTGCCGCGGCAGAACGAGCCGTCGACCATGATCTTCGCGCGGCCTGCGATGGCGGCGGCAATTTCGGGCAACACGTGCATGGCGCCGCGGCCGTGGTCGAGCTGCCGTCCGCCGTGATTGGACACGTAGATCCACTCGACGCCGTGATCGAGCGCGATGGCCGCATCCTCGGCAGTGGCGATGCCCTTGATCACCAGCGGTATCTTGTACTTGTCCTTGATCAGCTTCACGGTGCGCCATTCCAGCCCCATCTGGAAGTCGCCGCCGGTGGCGCGGACCCGGCTGGCGCGGACGTAACGCTTGGCGATATCGCGTTCGCGCCGGCTATAATGCGCGGTGTCGACGGTCAGGCAGAACGCGGTATATCCGCTGGCGACCGCGCGATTGACCTGGTCCTCGACGAAGGCATCGCCGCCGCGGACATAGAGCTGATAAATGCGTAAGCCGCCGGGCGCGGCCTCGGCGACTTTCTCCAGGCCGGGCTCGGACACCGAGCTCAGCATATGGGCGGCGCCGAACTCGTCAGCCCCGCGCGCGACACTCGCCGCGGCGCCGGGGTCGAAGATCTCGAGCGCGCCGACCGGCGCGAGCATGACAGGCAATCGCAACTTGCGGCCGAACACCTCGACTGACGCGTCGACCTTGGCGACGTTGCGCAGCACGCGCGGCCGGAATGCGATCTCGTCGAGCGCCATGCGGTTGCGGCGCATGGTGGTTTCGGTCTCGGCGGCGCCGACAATGTAGTCCCAGGCATTCTGATTGAGGTTGGCCCGCGCTTTCCGTACGAACTCGTGAAGGTTCTGGAACTCTTCGCCGCTGGCGCCGAGTTCAGCGGCCGCCGGTGGGATGCGGGTCGCTTCGTTCATGGTATCCTCCGCAAGCATGCGTGATGGCTTTTGCCTTGGTCTTTCGCCTATCTGGTCCCGAGCTTCCGCGCCATCCCGAAAATTGCTATGGCTGGTAGTAGCGGAACGAGAGCAAAAAATCCCGGCTGGAGGGAGGGATTTGCCATGGCAAAACTGGCGATCCGGATTGCGGCGCTTGGCCTAAGCCTGCTCAGCGCCAGTGCAGCCGACGCGCAAAGCATGATTTTGACCAGCGCCGATCTCAAGGAGGGCGCCACCATTTCCAACGAACAGGTGTTGAAGGGTCTCGGCTGCAACGGCGGCAACCTCTCTCCGGCGCTTAGCTGGAGCGGAGCGCCGGCCGGCACCAGGAGCTTCGCCGTCAGCATCTATGATCCGGATGCGCCGACCGGCAGCGGCTGGTGGCATTGGATGGTGTTCAATATTCCCGCTGGCACGACGTCGTTACCGAAGGGCGCCGGGGACGTGAAGAAGAAGCTGATGCCGAAGGGCGCGATCCAGAGCCGAAACGATTTCGGCGCCTATGGTTATGGCGGCCCGTGTCCGCCGGCCGGCGACAAGCCGCATCATTACCAGATCACGGTTTTTGCCGTCGATGTTGGCAAGCTGCCGGATGCAAAGAACGATGC
>DASXJV010000252.1:0-1680 GCA_036497205.1 Bradyrhizobium sp. | reverse complement strand
GTACTTACCAAACGTGTTCCGGCCGCACCCCGAACGCCCGGAAAACGTCGTTAATAGAGTTGAAACAATTATGGTTAATGAGCCGTTCAGAGCCGGACCCCCGCGTCGCATCGCGAAATGGCCCGTGCTAAGGAGGGGCGCGGGATCAAACACGATGCCCCCACCTCCTTCGGAACCAGACATGGCCAATTCCAAGCCGCTGATGGCAAAATCATCCGGGACCGATCACGCGAACGCCGTTGCGTCGGCTTTGCGCACGATCGACGCCGAGGGCAGCGGCATCACCGCGATATCAGCGGCACTGCAATCCGATCTCGGCACAGCCTTTGCCGGCGCGGCCGATCTCATTCGCAACGCCAAGGGGCGGTTGATCGTCACCGGGCTTGGCAAATCCGGGCACATCGGCCGCAAGGTCGCGGCGACCTTCGCCTCCACCGGCACGCCTGCGTTTTTCGTCCACGCCGCCGAAGCCAGCCACGGCGATCTCGGCATGATCACCGCCGACGATGTCATCATGGCGCTGTCGTGGTCCGGCGAGCAGCCGGAGATGAAGAACCTCATCACCTATGCCAAGCGCTTCCGCATCGCGCTGATCGCGATGACGGCGGAATGCGAGTCCACCCTGAGCAAGGCAGCCGATATTGCGCTGACGCTGCCCAAGGCCCGCGAGGCCTGTCCGCACAATCTTGCGCCCACCACGTCCTCACTGATGATGCTGGCTTTGGGGGACGCGCTGGCGATCGCGCTCCTGGAGGGCCGCGGCTTTACCTCGGTCGATTTCAGCGTGCTGCATCCGGGCGGCAAGCTAGGCGCCATGCTGAAATATACCCGCGACCTGATGCATGCCGGCGACGCCGTGCCGCTCAAGCCGCTCGGAACCAGAATGTCCGACGCGCTGGTCGAGATGTCATCGAAAGGCTTTGGCTGCGTCGGCATCACCGATGCGCGCGGCGCGATCGTCGGCATCGTCACCGATGGCGATTTGCGCCGCCACATGCGGCCGGATCTGATGACCGCATTTGTCGATGACGTGATGACCAAAAATCCGAAGACGATCGGCCGAGATTTGCTCGCCAGCGAAGCGCTGGAAATTCTCAACTCGTCGAAGATCACCGCGCTGATCGTGACCGATGCGAACAAGCCGGTCGGCATCGTGCACCTGCACGACATCCTGCGCGCGGGCGTGGCGTAAGCGTTTTCACCTCTGCGGTGCCGCCTGCGGAAACTTCGCCGCATTTGGCTCCAGCGGCAGATCGAGCCCGTTTGCAAGATACGATACGGTTCGGTAGAAGCCGCAGAGCAGGATGATTTCGAAAATCTTCGCATCGTCGTAATGCGCCGCCAGCGCCTTGAACTCTTCGTCGCTCAAGGTGGCCCTGACATGCAGCGCATCGACGGCCGCGATCAGGGCCTGTTCGTTTTCCGACCAGCACGCCGAGCCGGCGCCATCAAGCACCGTCGCGCGAACCTGCTCATCGGTCAGATGCGCCGCGCTTGCAAATGTCGCGACATGCACGCCCCATTCATACTCGCATCGCGTCAGCGCACAGGTCCTGTCGATGACGATTTCGCGTTCCCGCAGGGCAAGCGGACCCCGGTCCAGCAGGCTTCCGGCCCGGAATTTCTCCCAGGCGCGCGCATTGCCGGCGACGACGCGGAATAGTGTCAGCGGCGGAGCGC
>DASXJV010000251.1:0-10290 GCA_036497205.1 Bradyrhizobium sp. | reverse complement strand
GCGAATTGACCAAAAAACGCGTCACCGATTATCTGCTTGAGACGATCGAGGCGATGGCCTGATTGCCTTCGTGGGAGTCTGGTCAAACCGCGTGCGGCACCGCGTCGAAGCGGCTGACGACGATATCGCGCTTGGTTTCGTCGACCCGCACGGTCATCGCGAAGCGGCCGTCGTGCAGTTCCTTGTTCAACACTTCAGAATTGCGGTGCAGCCAGCTGATGCCGGCGCCGTCGGAAGCGTCGATAGAGAGATCGAGCGTCGTGCGCTTGGCGGCCAGCCGGTTCTCGATCGCGCCAAGCAGCGCATCGAGCCCCTCGCCGGTTTCGGCCGACACCAGAAAACACGGCCGCTCCGGCGGCCGGCGCGCAGCGATGTTGCGGAGGTTCTCGCGCTCCTCGGCATCGAAGCGGTCGATCTTGTTCCAGACTTCGAGAATGCGCTGCCCCGCATCGGGATCGATACCGAGCTGACGCAGCACGGCATCGACGTCGCGCTGCTGCGCGTCGGCGTCCTCGTGCGAGATGTCGCGGACGTGCAGGATGACGTCGGCTTGCAGCACTTCTTCCAGCGTGGCGCGGAAGGCGGCGACCAGTTGCGTCGGCAGGTTGGAGATGAAGCCGACGGTGTCCGACAGCATCGCCTTGCCGCCATGCGGCAGAGTGAGCGCGCGCAGGGTCGGATCCAGGGTTGCAAACAGCATGTCGGCGGCCTGCACGTCCGCGCGCGTGAGCCGGTTGAACAACGTCGATTTGCCGGCATTGGTGTAGCCGACCAGCGCCACCACGCGATACGGCACGCGCTGCCGCCCGGCGCGATGCAGCCGCCGCGTCGCCTGAACCTTCTTGATTTCATTCTCAAGGCGGGTGATGCGCTCGCCGATCAGGCGACGGTCGGCCTCGATCTGGGTTTCACCGGGGCCTCCCATGAACCCGAAGCCGCCGCGCTGGCGCTCGAGATGGGTCCATGATCGCACGAGACGCGAACGCTGATAATTCAGGTGCGCGAGTTCGACCTGCAGCGCGCCTTCCTTGGTCTTGGCACGGCGGCCGAAGATTTCGAGGATCAGCCCGGTGCGGTCGAGAACCTTGGTGTTCCACGCTTTTTCAAGGTTGCGCTGCTGGATCGGCGACAATGCGCAATCCATCACCACCAGTTCGATCTCGTGCCCGGTAATGAGACCGACGATCTCCTCGACCTTGCCCTTGCCGAGATAGGTCGCGGGCCGGATCTGGCTGACCGGGGCGATCAGCGCGTCCGCGACGGTCAGGTCGATGGCGCGCGCCAGACCCACGGCCTCCTCGAGCCGCGCCTTGGAACCGCGTATGGCATGATCATCCGTTTGCGCCTCGGGATCACCGCGGCGCATACGCAAATAAGGGCCGATGACGATCACCCGCCCGGTCTCTCTGCCCTCTGCCGACCGCGGACGGTCAGCACCCCCTTCCAGATGTCGGGGTTCCAATCAGATCACTCTCAAGCCGGAGCATCCTCGCCGCCTTCGAACAACTGGATCGGAGCGCCCGGCATGATGGTCGATATCGCGTGCTTGTAGACAAGCTGCGAATGACCGTCGCGCCGCAGGAGCAGGCAGAAATTGTCGAACCAGGTGACAATCCCCTGCAGCTTCACTCCATTGACCAGAAAGATCGTCAGTGGCGTTTTGGTTTTGCGAACGTGATTTAGGAAGGTGTCCTGTAGATTTTGTGCGCGGTCTGCCGCCATTGTTTTTCCCGCATTCTTGTTTGCTTCTTTTTATTGAACCGGACGCAGCTCTCTAACGAAGCATCCCCCGATTGCCGGCTTTCCCCTGAGATCCCCCTCCGGGCGCGCGGCGGCATGATTAGAAGGCAGGCGCGGTTTTTAGGCAAGCCAGTTCGCGCGCCAGCTGCCCCGAACACCGGTGTAATTCTCCGCAAAACCCCGGAAACAGGCGAATTTTCTCAAGCAAATGCATGGACAGCGTCCGCAAGCGGACATTCAGCCGACCCCGAGTGCCTTGAGCTTGCGATGCAGGGCCGAGCGTTCCATACCGACGAATTCCGCTGTGCGAGAGATATTGCCGGAGAAGCGGCTGATCTGGGCGATCAGGTAGTCGCGCTCGAACACCTCCCGCGCCTCGCGGAGCGGCAAGCCCATGATATGCTCGCCATTATTACTGGTCGGCATCGCGGGCACCATGGAACCCACGTCCTGCGGCAACATATCGGCGGTTATGATGACCTCCGGACCGCCGCCCGCGAGGATCATGACACGCTCGACGTTGTTGCGAAGCTGCCTAACATTTCCAGGCCAGACGTGTGACTGCAATACCGCCATCGCATCCTGGCCGATCTGGCGCTTCGGCAGGCCGGTAGCGAGCGAAATCTGATCCATGAAATAGTCGATCAGTTCGGGAATATCTTCCCGGCGCTCCGACAGTGGCGGCACGCGAATCGGAACCACGGACAGCCGATGATAGAGATCCTCGCGGAACCGGCCCTCCGCGATCTCCTCTTCCAGATTGCGAGCGGTTGACGAAATGATGCGAACGTCGACGTGGACCTTGCTGGTGCCGCCTGAGCGCTGAAACGTCTGATCGACCAGCACCCGCAGGATTTTGTTCTGGGTTTCGCGCGGCATGTCGCCGATTTCGTCGATAAACAGCGTGCCGCTGTGGGCCTCTTCAAGCGCGCCGGCCTTGCGCTGATGCTCGCCATTGGACTGTTCGATACCGAACAGTTCGACTTCCATGCGCTCCGGCGTGATCGCCGCGGCGTTAATGACGACGAACGGTCCTTCGGCACGACTTGACGCGTTATGCAGCATGCGCGCGGCCAACTCCTTACCCGAGCCGGAGGGACCAACGATCAGGATCCGGCTATTGGCCTTGGCGGCCCGCTCGATGGTCTGGCGCAATTGATTCATGCAGGCGGAGCGTCCGGTCAGAACACTCGCCGCCGGTGCGAGTTGCTTGAGTTCCTTCACTTCGCGCTTGAGGCGCGACGTCTCCAGCGCCCGCGTCGCCACCAAAATCAGCCGGTCGGACTTGAAGGGTTTTTCGATAAAATCGTAGGCGCCGCGCTTGATCGCCGCGACCGCGGTTTCGATATTGCCGTGCCCGGAGATCATCACGACCGGCAGGTCGGTGTGATCCCGCTTCACCTGCTCCAGCAACTGCAGCCCATCAAGCTTGCTGCCCTGCAGCCAGATGTCGAGAAACACCAGGTGCGGGCGGCGATTGGCGATTTCCGCCAGCGCCGAGTCGCTGTCGCGCGCGGTGCGCGTGGTGAAGCCCTCGTCGTCAAGAATGCCCGCAACCAGATCACGAATATCTGCTTCATCATCGACAATCAGGATGTCATTTGCCATGGGTCACGCCTGTCTGGTCAGCTGCCTGTTGCGGCTTCGATTTTTGTTTCATTTTTAGTCGCGTCTGCCGGCTCCGCGGTTTCGGATGCCGGTTGTTTTGTTTCAGGAGCGGGCTCTTTCATTTCGATCTTCGATGCATGACCCGATACGGCGAACCGCAACCGCATCCAGGCCCCCCGCGCGCCCGGCCGGATATCCGCGGCATCGTTGAGTTCAATCCGGCCGCCGTGGTCTTCCAGAACCCGGCCGACAATCGCCAGGCCAAGGCCGGTGCCCTTTTCGCGCGTCGTGACGTAGGGTTCGAGCAGACGCGCCCGGCTTACTTTCGGCAGGCCGACACCGTTATCGATGACATCGATCACGATGTCACCGTCCTCGCGCGCGGCGATGACGTCGATACGACCCTTGCCCAGATCCTGCGCCGGGACGGCTTCGATGGCTTCCGTCGCGTTCTTGATGATGTTGGTCAGCGCTTGGGAAATCAGCCGCCGGTCGAACTGCGCCCGCATCGGCTCTTCCTTGATCTCGGCTTGGATATCGATGTCGGGGTGACCGACCCGCATCAGGAACACAGCCTGACGCACGGTGTCGGCGACATCCTCGCCTTCTATCACGGGCTTAGGCATCCGCGCGAAGCGGGAGAATTCATCGACCATCCGCCTAATGTCATCGACCTGCCGCACGATAGTGTCGGTGCATTGCTCGAACACCGCCTTGTCCTCGGTGATGACTTTGCCAAACTTACGGCGAATGCGCTCGGCCGAAAGCTGGATAGGCGTCAGCGGATTCTTGATTTCGTGGGCGATGCGGCGCGCAACGTCGGCCCAAGCCGAGGTCCGCTGCGCGGAAACGAGCTCGGTTATGTCGTCCAGCGTGATGATGTAACTGTCGCGCGAGTGGCTGGTCTGCTCCGCGCTGACGCGAACCGAAAGAATACGCTCCTGGCCGTCGCGGGTGATCGTGATCTGACCCTGTACCAGCCGCTGCGTGCCCTCGCGCGCGGTTTTCATCATGTCATCGAGTTCGGGCAGCACATCCGATAGCGGATGATCCAGTGTCTCCGATTCGGCGTGACCGATCAGTTTTTCGGCGGAGCGATTCAGGATACCGACACTCCCAGAGGCATCGACGCCGATGATCCCGGCGCTTGCCGATGACAGTACCGCTTCGATGAACCGGCGGCGGCTGTCGATAAGGTCGCTGGCGTTGACCAGCTCGTCGCGCTGGGTGCGCAACTCCTGTGTCATTTTGTTGAATGTCTCGCCGAGCTGCGCAAGATCGCCCTCCGAGCCGTGGACAGGAACCTGGACGTGCAAATCGCCCGTCGAAACCATATTGGCGGCGCTCATCAGCCGCCGTATCGGGGCTACCAGCCAGTTGGCGAAGTTCAACCCAATCAGAACCGAGGCCATCAGGATGGTGAGTGCGATCACCGCAAACATCAGCGCGACGTTCACCTGAATACCGAGCCGGCGCGATTCAAGGTCGGCGTATTCAGCGGCGCTGGCCTCGGTTTGCCTGAGTTGGGCGACCACGCGAGGATCGAGCTGACGCGCCACGTAGAGGAAGGTGTCATTGAACGCACGTAGCCGGATCACGGCCGCGACGTAGTTTTCTTCGGGCAACACCGCGATCTCAGGCTCGGATTCGTCGACATTGCTCAGGAATTCCGGCGCCGGCGGCGAGAAGGCCAGTTTAATGCCGGTTTGCGCCGTCTCCAGAATGTTGCGGTCCTTGTCGATCAGCATGGCGCCCGGCAAATTGCGCGCGGCGGCACCTGCCGTCAGGAGTTCTCGAAACGTTCTGCGATCTTGGTCGAACAACGGGCGCGCGTGGGAGATATCGTTAGCCATTCCCAGAATGTCGCCGCGAATAAGTTGCGCGTGTTCCTGCATATAGGCGCGGGCAATGATCACCGAATTCTGAATTACCTCGCGCGTCGGGCCTGAAAACAGCCGGTCGAATCCGCGATCGATGGTTACATTGGCGATGATCGCCACCAGCACGGCCGGCAACACCGCGATGGCGGAGAACAGGCTAACGATCTGGATGTGCAGCCTCGCCGCCGCCCGGCCGCGGCGCCGGGCCTGCACCACCTGCCAGACTTCGCGGATGATGATGCCGACCAGCACCAGGATGGTTGCGCCGTTGATCAGCAGGAAGGAAACGACGACCTTGCGCGTCGGTTCGATCGACGTCAGGCCAGTGAGCACCACAAATGTCAGCAAAGCCGATAGCAAAGCCAGGCCGACCGCAAACGGCGCCAGCCATCTCCACAGGGACCACCCCTTGGATTCGGCGAACGACGGGTCGAACGATGCGGCCGAGGTGTCTGCGCTGGTCATTCCGGCAAAGGGTCAGTAAAGGCCTCCGCCTCACCGGGACAATGGCGGCGACGGACTGATGCATTCATATCACAATGTTGCCAGAATGAGACAAATTTGTGGGATCAATGCTTTAACAGGTGACTTTACACAATTTAGGAGTTGGCTGACCAAGCGAAAACCCGCCCGATGGAGATCATCGAGCGGGATCGTCGTCCCTAATTCCAGTGGCATTAAGAGTTTGATCGCTTGTTAATTGCGATCGCGGTCGATGATCACCTTTCGATCAGGTTCCCTCTCGCGCTCCTTGATGACGGTTGTGTCGCGGGGTTCGTGCTCCTTGATCACGGTTGTTCGTTCGCGATCTCGGTCGCGTTGATCCGAGCCTACCGTCACTCCGGCTCCGACCCCCGGCCGAACTCCGACACCAACGCCGACTTCTTCGGCGCTTGCGGGCACTGCGGCGCATATGCTCGCCGCTCCCACCATTGCCAATACGTACCTCATGAACCGCTCCTTAGCGTTGTGAAACCCGCGCCCATTCCTGCAAAACGGGATAAATCAGCGGATGTTCCGACATCCCAAAACCCCGCAACCGTTTTCGCCGCGTGAAACATGGCCGCGCGACTGGAACAATTTTCAATTTCGCCATTTTGAACGATCGCCGGTGCGGTCGGCTACCTTTGGGCAGTGCACACGCAATCTTCCGCTACGTCCTAGAAACGCTTGAGGAGGGCTGCGTCGAGACCAATATGATCATCCCACAGCGGGCCGCGTTAGCGACCCCACTGACTCGTTATATGGCATGCGACGAAATATGGCATGCGACGAAAAAACGTGCGCCGGTTGGGAATTGGCGCCTGCCATTCCATGGAAAAATGTTCATTTGCGGGAGCGCCCTGCAACACCGTCACCGCTCCCGGGGAAGTGACGCCAGCCGGTAGACAACAGGAGAAATAGCGCTCGATTTCCCCTGTACTTGGCCGCTGGTAGGGTGCTTTCAAACCCATCCATAATCGTGGTCCCCTGACAGTCACAAACCCGCCATTGCCACTTGGTCGGGCTTCGCTTGGTGATCAGCACTTCCAACACGGCCCTGACCGCATCCCCCAGTTGCATACCATCAAGATACGCCTACAGGCCCTAGCCGTCTGTTCGGTTGCAGACTCTCAGATGTAATTTGAATGAATGAGAGGTGTTCGAAACATCGCGTATCCAGTCACCCCAATCGACATTATCCACAAGGCTTTTTTTAGCAGAGTGCGTACCGATGTCCGAAAAGGGACCACCGTACGCTCAGATTACCTGTTCCCAAGGGGGATCACCGCGCGGGTTTTTGGACCCTACCTGTAGGCGAACGGTCGCATTTCGGGCCCGTACCTTCGCTAATTACCACTCCTGTAAACCTGAATGTCCAGGTCCCGTATCTTCTTGCGCAGCGTGTTGCGGTTGAGGCCGAGCAGATCGGCCGCGCGGATTTGATTGCCCCGTGTCGCCGCCAGTGCTGCCGTGAGCAGCGGCACTTCGATTTCCTTGAGGATCCGGTGATAGAGGCCCGGCGGCGGCACACCGTTGGGAAAACCTGAAAAATGCGATGACAAATAGGCCTCGACGGCACCGCCGAGA
Source organism: Bradyrhizobium sp. (assembly GCA_036497205.1). Taxonomy (GTDB): domain Bacteria; phylum Pseudomonadota; class Alphaproteobacteria; order Rhizobiales; family Xanthobacteraceae; genus Bradyrhizobium. The sequence goes on along the minus strand of DASXJV010000251.1, from coordinate 2,992 downwards.
TTGTCCACGCCGTAGTTGACGTTGTTGCCCGACGTCACGGCCGGAGGCGCCAATTCGCCATCGATAACGGAGCCGGTGATCACGTCCTGCGGGTACAATGCCGCGAGCCGCCGCGCGAGGTTTTCAAGTTCGCGCACATTGCCGGGCCAGCGATGCTGCTTGAGGCGCTCAAGCGCCAGCGCGTCGAGCTTCTTCGGCGGCAACCCGTCCTTCTCGGCAAGCGCAAAAAAATGCCGGATCAAATCGGGCAGATCCTCGATCCGCTCGCGCAGCGGCGGCAGACGCAACGGAACGACGTTGAGGCGGAAGAACAGATCCTCACGGAACAGGCCCTGTTGAATCAGGATGCGCAGATCCTTGTTGCTCGCAGCGACGATGCGTACGTCGGTCTTGATCGGCGTGCGGCCGCCGACGGTTGTGTATTCGCCTTGCTGAAGTACCCGTAAGAGACGGGTCTGCGCTTCCATCGGCATGTCGCCGATTTCATCGAGAAACAGTGTCCCGCCTTCGGCCTGCTCAAACCGGCCGGAGGCGCGGGTGTTGGCGCCGGTGAACGCGCCGCGTTCATGGCCGAACAGTTCGGACTCGATGAGATCGCGCGGAATCGCGGCCATGTTGACGGCGACGAAGGGGCCGTTGCGCCGCTTGCCGTAGTCGTGCAACGCGCGTGCGACCAACTCCTTGCCGGTGCCAGATTCGCCTGAAATCATCACCGTGAGGTCGGTCTGCATGAGGCGCGCCAGCACCCGGTAGATCTCCTGCATAGCAGGCGACCGGCCGATCAGCGGTATAGAGTCGAACTCGGATTCGTCGGCGTGGTTCGCGACCCGCTCCTTCGGCTCCGCCAGCGCGCGGCCGACAATGGCGATCAGTTCCTTCAGGTCGAACGGCTTTGGCAGATACTCATATGCGCCGCGTTCGGACGCGCGGATTGCAGTCATGAAGGTGTTCTGGGCGCTCATCACGATCACGGGGAGATTCGGCCGCATCTTCTTGATCCGCGGCAACAGATCGAACGCGTTCTCGTCGGGCATCACCACGTCGGTAATGACGAGATCCCCCTCGCCCTGGCTCACCCAGCGCCACAACGTCGCCGCGTTCCCCGTCAGTCGCACCTCATATCCGGCGCGCGAGAGAGCCTGATTCAGAACCGTACGGATAGCCGTGTCATCGTCGGCGACAAGTATACTACCTGCGGGCATTATTGTTCCTCATCTTGTGTCCTGTGAGGCATGCAACGGCGTCCCGGAAACGTCATCGCGATTGCTTTGATCGAAGTGTTTTGCGGCGTTGAACATGGGCAGCAGCACGCGGAAGGTGGTTTTCCGTGGCTGAGACTCACATTCGATGATGCCCCCGTGATCGCCGACGATCTTGGCCACCAGCGCGAGACCCAGTCCGCTGCCGGTCTGTTTTGTCGTGACGAATGGATCGAACAGGTTCGGAAGCAGGTCCTCGGGCACGCCGGAGCCATTGTCCCTGACGCAGAATTCGAGCGGCAACGACACCCGCGATTTCTTTCCGGGTACTGAAAGACGAACGCCCGGACGGAACGCGGTGGTGAGTTGAATTTCCGCGTCGCTGCCGAGATCCACCACGGCCTCGGCGGCGTTCTTTACCAGATTCAAAAACACCTGAATCAACTGGTCCTGATTGGCAAGCACCGGCGGCAGCGACGGATCGTAGTCTTCGACGAAGCGGATATTGCGGGCAAAGCCCGATTGCGCAAGCCGCTTGACGTGATCGAGCACCGAATGGATGTTGACGGGGCCGCGCACCACGGGCCGTTCGTCGCCGAACACCTCCATGCGGTCGACCAGCGTGACGATGCGGTCGGCCTCATCGCAGATGAGGCGGGTCAGCATACGGTCTTCGGAGGACGCCTGCTGCTCGAGCAGCTGCGCCGCGCCGCGGATGCCGGAGAGCGGATTCTTGATCTCATGCGCCAGCATGGCCGCGAGCGCGATCACCGAACGCGCGGCGCTGCGGTGGGTGAGCTGGCGGTCCATTTTGTCGGCGATGGAGCGCTCCTGAAGCATCACCACGATGTGGCCGGGCCGCTCGGTGAGCGGCGCGACATGCAGATCGACCTGGCGGTCGCCACCCATGCGCGGCGTGCCGAGATCGACCTTGTATTCGTTGACCGGCGCGTTCGACGAGCGCACCTGATCGATCAGCGCCAGCAAGGGGCTGCCGAACGGCACCAGCTCCTTCAGCGACTGCCGCTTCAGGAACTGCGTCGAGATATCGAAGAAGGCTTCGGTCGCAATATTGGCGCCGACGATCTTGCCGTCCGGCCCGATCAGGAGCACGGGATTGGGCAAGGCATCCAGGATCGCATCGCTGTCGGACAAAACCGGCCGACGATGTTCAGCGGCTGAGCTCATGCAGCAGCGCTCCATGCAAAGTCGTCGAAGGCATCTTGCAGTGACTGGTGGACGAGACGCGGATCTTCGGAGGTCAGGATCTTCCGGCGCCAGGCTTTCAGCGTTTCGACCGGCGCGCCACTCGCATCGGCGGCGACATCGAGTGCCCAGCCGAGATGCTTGCGCGCGTGCCTGAGCCCGATGCGCAGGCCGTAGAGCGCGCAGACGCCCTCATAGAGCGTGCGGACATAATGGAGCTGCGTCTCGATCGACGGCGTGGCTTCTGCCGCGCCGCCCTTCAGGCGACGACCGATCTGGCCGGGCAACCAGGGCTGCCCATGTGCACCGCGGCCGATCATCACGGCATCGGCGCCGGAGGCCTGAAGCGCCGCAAGCGCCTTCTCGTAAGTCGTGATGTCGCCGTTGACGACGAGCGGAATGGAGATGGCGTCGCGCACCGCGCGGATCGCGTCCCAATCCGCCCCGCCCTTGTAGAACTGGCAGCGGGTGCGGCCATGCACGGTGACCAGTTTGATGCCGGCGGCTTCCGCGCGGCGCGCCAGCTCCGGCGCATTGCGGGTGCGGTCGTCCCAGCCGAGCCGCATCTTCAGCGTCACCGGGACTTT
>DASXJV010000250.1:0-14445 GCA_036497205.1 Bradyrhizobium sp. | reverse complement strand
CCCTGGCTGCCGGCGACGGTGATGGTGGTGTGATTGCCGAACACCTGGCAGCAAACCATCGTCATTGCCTCGGACTGGGTCGGGTTGACCTTGCCCGGCATGATCGAGGAACCCGGTTCGTTTTCCGGCAGGATCAATTCGCCGATGCCTGAGCGCGGGCCTGAGCCGAGCAGGCGGATATCGTTGGCGATCTTGAACAGGCCGGTCGCAATCGAATTGATGGCGCCGTGCACGAACACGTACGCGTCATTGGAAGCCAGGGCCTCGAATTTATTGGCGGCGCTGGTGAAGGGCAGCTTTGTTATTCCGGCGACGTGCCTGGCGAACGTCCTGGCGAATTTCGGTTTGGAGTTGAGCCCGGTTCCGACCGCGGTGCCACCCTGGGCCAGAGGGTAGAGGTCATTCACCGCCACGCGCAGCCGTCTGATGCCACTCTCGACCTGCGCGGCATAGCCGGAAAATTCCTGGCCGAGCGTCAAAGGCGTCGCGTCCTGGGTATGGGTGCGGCCGATCTTGACGATCTTTGCGAACGCCTTTTCCTTGGTGCGCAGCGCGCCGAGCAGCAGCTCCAGCGCCGGAATGAGATCGCCGAGGATGCACGACGCTGCGGCAATGTGCATGGCGGTCGGGAACGCATCGTTCGACGACTGACTCATGTTGACGTGATCGTTGGGATGCACCGGCTGCTTGGCGCCGAGTTTCCCGCCCAGCAATTCATTGGCGCGGTTGGCGATCACCTCGTTGAGGTTCATGTTGGTCTGGGTGCCGGAGCCGGTCTGCCATACCACCAGCGGAAAATGATCGTCTAACTGGCCCTCGATCACCTCGCGCGCGGCGCGGATGATGGCGCGGGCGCGACGCTGGTCGATCAGCCCGAGCTCGCGATTGGTTTCGGCGGCTGCCAGTTTCACGATGCCCAGCGCACGAACGATGTCGATCGGCATGCGATCCTGACCGATCCGGAAATTCTGCCGGGAGCGCTCGGTCTGGGCGCCCCAGTAGCGATCGGCGGGAACCTCGATCGGACCAAAGCTGTCGGTTTCGGTGCGCGAGAGGCGGGAACGCGAGGATGTTGTCGACCGGGCCATGGCGTTTTCCCATTGCGCAAATCATCTCCGTCGAAACCGGCTCACACCGGTTCCGGGCGGGATGTTCAATTGACAGGATCCCGCGAACTACTTCTTGCGGAAGCGATCCAGCCGGACGACTTCGGCGCCCTCGCTTGGCCGCGCCGCGTCATCCTGATTTCCAGCCAAAGGAGCGTCAACCGGCGGGGTGGATGGAGCAGCGACCGCCGGAAGGCTGGTGGTCGGGCTGCTTTCAGCAGGAGCAGCAGAGGCCGCGCCGTCGGAGGTCTCGAATTGGAGACCGAACTGCACCGAGGGATCGAAGAAGCTCTTGATGGCATTGAACGGCACCACCAGACGCTCCGGAATTCCACCGAACGACAGACCGACCTCGAAACGCTCCTCGGTCACCACTAGATCCCAGAACTGGTGCTGGAGGATGACGGTCATTTCCTCCGGGTATTGCGCCAGCAGCCGCGGCGACAGCTTGACGCCTTCGGCCTTGGACAGAAACGTGATGAAGAAGTGATGATCCCCCGGCAGCCCGTGCTCGGCGGCGTCGGTCAGCACGCGCCGCAACACCCCGCGCAGCGCATCGCGCGCCAGCACGTCGTATCGGATATGATCGGTTGCCATCTTCGGTCCTGTCGCGTTCAAATGGTGCCGGCGGCGCGGGCCCGCCAATCCAGTCGCCCGATTCGCCCAATAGCCATGCTACTCCGGCGACGCGCCGAGGTCAGCTTTTCATCAGGCCTAATCAGAATGAAGTGGAGGCTTCTGTTGCCAGGTGCCTCCGAACCCCGCCTAGTGGAGCTTAACCCACTAGGACTTTAGACTTGGTTTTTCAAACCGCTTACGCGGCCTGAGCAACCGGAGCATAGTTGTCGTTTGCAACTATTGCATAGCCCGATAACGGCGGAACCATACCGAGAAAAAACACGCCCTTTACGCCCTCGTCGATCCTGTTTCGCCCCCGCCGAAACCCGCGCAATTGCGGCGGGCTTGGGTGGAGGCGCCGGGTGCTGCCCCCGGGTCCGAATGGTTTATTGCGGCGGCAATTTATTTCCATAGCCGGCGAACCGGCACCCTCAATATAGGGTCCAATAGTCGAGAAAAACAGAGCTTTCGCAGGGCATTTGGGCACGGAACACGTAGCGCAGCGGCGTTGAACGGGGGGGACGAACACGCAGAATCGGGTTGGCGTTGCGCAGCCGCCGTTCTATGTCTCAATGATGCCTCCGGATCCGCCACCGGCTGCCATTGCGGCGCCCATTATCCCGACATCAACCCCGCCCGGCCTGATCGCGCTGTTCGTCGCGTTCGCCAAAATGTCGCTCGCCGGCTTCGGCGGCGTGCTGGTCTGGGCGCGGCGCGGCATCGTCGACCAGCACCGCTGGATGACTGCGGACGAATTCAATGAAACCTACGCGCTGTGCCATTTCTTGCCCGGCCCGAACGTCGTCAACCTGTCCGTGGTGTTCGGATCGCGCTTTCGCGGCATTGCTGGCGGCATCGCGGCCTTTGCCGGGTTGCTCGGTCCCCCCATTGTCGTCGTGACCATCCTGGCGGCACTCTATGCGCATTTCGGCGAAATCGACGCCTTGCGGCGCATCTTGGCCGGCGTGTCCTGCGCGGCGGTGGGGCTGCTGATATCGGCCGCTTTCCGGATGATGATGCCGCTGATCAAAAGACGCGATCTGGTCGGACTGGTTATCCTGGCCGCGGTGTTTACCGCAATCGGTCTGATGCGGCTGCCGTTGCCGGCGGTGTTGCTGGTGGCAATCCCGCTCAGCATCGCCATCACCTTTGCTATCCGCCGGCGGGCCGCGGCATGAATTCAGACACCGACCCGATTTTGACGCTGGCCTGGACGTTCGGCTTGATGTCGCTGTTTGCAGTGGGTGGCGCCAATGCCGCCATTCCGGAAATGCACCGGATTGCGGTCGACGTTCGGCACTGGATGACCGACAAGCAATTCGCCGATGTGTTCGCGATATCGCAGATGTCGCCGGGGCCGAATGTGCTGATCGTAACCCTGATCGGCTATTCCGTCGCGGGCGTTGCGGGAGCGTTGGTCGCAAGCCTTGCGATGTGCGGTCCGACGGCTATCCTTGCCTATTATGTGAGCCGACTGCTTACGCGATCGAGCCAATCGCGCTGGCCTGCGATTATTCAGGCGGCGCTGGTTCCGCTTTCAATCGGGTTGATGGGCGCCAGCGGCCTGATCCTGGCGCTGACCTCCGATCGGACCTGGGTGGCCGCCCTGGTCACCGCCGTATCAGCCGTAGTGGCCTTTGCGACACGGCTTAATCCGCTTTGGCTGTTGCTGGCCGGGGGCTGCTTGGGTTTTGCTGGCGTTATCTGACGAAAATCGGTAGGCAGTGCTGGGGGCAGCACCAACGCTATCCAAACATAATGGGCGAGAAAGCCCTGCGCAGGGAGTGAGATCGATGAGTGATACGCCGAGCCATGGGCCGGGCAAATTCATTATGCCGAAATGGGTCCGTGGGCCGCAGGATTTCGTCGGCGGAATAGCGCTGATTGCAATCGCGCTATTCGCCCTGTGGGCATCGAGCGATCTCCAGGGCATGCATGGTTTCTCGTTTGGCGCCGGAACCGCGCCCCGCATGTTTGCGGTTCTGTTGCTTGGGTTGGGCATCGCGGTGATGGTCGTCGGTCTGTTGACCGAAGGCCCTCATTTGGCGACCTACGCTTGGCGGGGTCCGCTGTTCGTCTCGCTCGCCATTCTTTCCTTCGCAATCACGATCCGGCCGCTCGGTCTGGTGATCTCGGCATTCGCAAGCTTCATGATTTCTGCGCTGGGCACGCCGGAGACGCGGTGGAAGGAAACCATCATCGTCGGAATTTGCCTGACCATCGGCTGCAGTCTGCTTTTCCCGTATGCACTCGGGTTGCCACTGCAGCTTTTCCCGCGTTTTCTGGTTCAGTGAGGGCGCAATGGCCGAACTTTTCTCCAATCTTGCCCTCGGTTTCGGTGTTGCGTTTACGCCGATCAATCTTCTGCTGTGCCTGGTCGGCGCGCTCGTCGGCACGCTGGTCGGCGTGCTGCCGGGCATCGGCACCATCGCCACCGTAGCCATGCTGCTGCCCATCACGTTTGGCCTGCCGCCGGTCGGCGCCTTGATCATGCTCGCGGGCATTTACTACGGCGCGCAATATGGCGGTTCGACCACGTCGATCCTCGTCAATATTCCGGGCGAAGCGACATCGGTGGTGACCACGCTCGACGGCTTTCAGATGGCCAAACAAGGCCGCGCCGGCCCGGCGCTCGCGATCGCCGCGATCGGATCGTTTTTCGCAGGCTGCGTCGCCACCGTGCTGATTGCGGTGCTGGGTGCGCCGCTGACCAAGCTCGCGCTGGCGTTCGGACCGGCCGAATACTTCTCGCTGATGGTGCTTGGCCTGATCTTCGCGGTGGTGTTGGCGAAGGGTTCGGTGCTCAAGGCAATCGCGATGATCGTGTTCGGCTTGCTGCTGTCGATGGTCGGTTCCGACATCGAGACCGGCGCGTCGCGCATGGCCTTCAACATCCCTGAACTCGCCGATGGCCTGGGCTTTGCCACGGTGGCAATGGGCGTGTTCGGATTTGCGGAAATTATCCGCAATCTCGACGCCGGCGCCGAGATGGACCGGCATCTCGTGCAGCAGAAGATCACCGGGCTGATGCCGACCAAGAAAGATCTGATTGATTCGGCGCCAGCCATCGCGCGCGGCACGATCCTGGGATCGATTCTCGGCATCCTGCCGGGCGGCGGCGCGGTGATCGCCTCGTTTGCGGCCTATACGTTCGAGAAGAAGATCGCCAAGGATCCCTCACGGTTCGGCCGCGGCGCGATCGAAGGCGTAGCGGCGCCCGAAAGCGCCAATAACGCGGCGGCGCAGACCTCGTTCATCCCGCTATTGACGCTCGGCATTCCGCCCAACGCGGTGATGGCGCTGATGGTCGGCGCGATGACCATTCATGGCATCGTGCCGGGGCCGCAGGTGATGCAGAAGCAGCCGGAGCTGGTATGGGGCATGATCGCCTCGATGTGGATCGGCAATCTGATGTTGATCATCATCAACCTGCCGCTGGTAGGCATCTGGGTGCGGCTGCTGCGGGTACCGTATCGTCTGATGTTTCCCTCGATCGTGATCTTTTGCGCGATCGGCATCTACTCCATCAACAATGCTCCCGTCGACGTCATACTCGCCGGCGCGTTCGGACTGCTCGGCTATTGGCTGATCAAGCATGATTTCGAGCCGGCGCCGTTGCTGCTCGGGATGGTGCTCGGACCGCTGATGGAAGAAAACCTGCGCCGGGCGCTGCTGATTTCGCGCGGCGATTGGACGGTGTTCGTTACCCGTCCGCTCTCGGCGGTACTGATGGCGATTGCCGCATTCCTGCTTGTGTTGGCGTTGCTGCCCTCGCTGCGCAAGAAGCGCGACGAGGTGTTCGTAGAATCGGAGACCTGACTGCGTCGGTGCGCCGCATCCCGAAGTCGCATCGACTTCGGGAGGTGGCGTGTGAGATGTCAACGCTGGCCGGTTTACGCCGGCATTTAGTCAACGGCTGGTTCCGGAGAACTTTGACGAATTTTTACGGCCGCATGCTCGCGAGCGGTGGTCTGCCAGCGATTGTCAGCCTCAGCGCGTGGTCGGCGCCGGCGGCACCACGGCTACAACTCGCGCCGCGCGTGCTGCCAATGACGGATATGTGCTGATCACGGGGCATATGGGCACCCATGCGGCGTCCGTGCCGCTTTACCCCAACCTTGCCTACCATCCGGAGAAGGATTTCGAGCCGGTCGCCGTTTTGGCCGGGACACCGATCCTGATCCTGGCGCGCAAGGATTTTCCGCCCAAGGATTTCAAGGAATTCGTCACTTACGTGAAGGCCAATGTCGACAAGGTCAATGCGGCGCATGCCGGTGTCGGCTCGGTTTCGCATGTGTCGTGCCAGCTCCTGAATTCGATCCTCGACATCAAACCGACTTTTTGCGCCGAAGGGAACCCCGGCGCCCGTCATCGCCAAGCTCAACGCGGCGGCGGCCAGAGCACTGGACGATGAAGTCGTCCGCAAGCGCCTGCTCGATCTCGGCAGCGTGATCCCACCGGCGGCGGAACGCACACCGGAAGCGCTGCGAGCCCTGGTGAAAAGCGAAATCGCGAAGTGGACGCCGGTTCTGAAGCCCGCAGCCGACTGATATCGCTAAGCAAAACCGGCTGAGGGCAAGGGCAGAACGCGCGCCCTTGTACCCTTGTCGTCTGTGGGCCGGATGCTCACTTTCCGGGTATAAAAGGGTATAATCGATGTGTCCGGCCGAATCGCCGCTGTCGATTGGCCGGTCCGGCCGCTAAATTCGCCTTCTCCAAGGCTTATAACGTAATGCGCTATATCGTAACGCCATGAACCAGTACCACGATCTGCTCGAACGGATTCTCAGCGACGGCGCGGAGAAGCATGACCGCACCGGCACCGGCACGCTGTCGGTATTTGGCCATCAGATGCGCTTCAATCTGGCCGCCGGCTTCCCGATGCTGACGACAAAGAAGCTGCCGCTGAAATCGATCGTGCACGAGCTGCTGTGGTTTCTCGCCGGCGATACCAACGTCAAATATCTCAAGGACCATGGCGTTTCGATCTGGAACGAATGGGCCGACGCCAATGGCAATCTCGGCCCGGTCTACGGATCGCAGTGGCGATCCTGGCCGGCGCCGGACGGGCGCAGCATCGACCAGATCTCCAGCGTCATAGATATGATTCGGCGCAATCCGGATTCGCGGCGCCTGATCGTGAGCGCGTGGAATCCGGCCGACGTCGACAAGATGGCGCTGCCGCCGTGTCATTGCCTGTTTCAGTTCTACGTCGCAGGTGGCAAATTGTCGTGTCAGCTCTATCAGCGTTCGGGGGACGTCTTTCTCGGTGTGCCCTTCAACATCGCGTCCTATGCGCTGCTGACGATGATGGTGGCGCAGGTGACTGGCCTGAAGCCCGGCGACTTCGTTCACAGTTTGGGCGACGTTCACCTTTATTCCAACCACCTCGAACAGGCCCGGCTGCAACTGACGCGCCCGACCCGGCCGCTGCCGGTGATGAAGCTCAATCTGGCCGTGAAGGATATTTTCGCGTTCCGCTACGAAGATTTCGTGCTCGAAGGATACGACCCGCACCCGCACATCAAGGCCGAGGTCGCGGTGTGAGCGATTGAATGTCCCTCATCATCCGCCGCGCGCGTCCCGGTGAAGCGGGACTTGTTCTGTCCTTTGTTCGCGAGCTCGCCGAGTACGAGAAATTGCTCCACGAGGTGCAAGCAACCGAAGCTGACATCGACGTGGCGCTGTTCGGCGGCAATCCGCGGCTGTTCTGCGAGATCGCGGAGTGGAATGACGAGCCGGCCGGCTTCGCGGTCTGGTTCATCAATTTTTCGACCTTCAGCGGCCGGTCCGGTATCTATCTGGAAGACCTGTTCGTCCGCCCCGCGCAGCGCGGCAAGGGCATCGGCAAGACCCTCCTGGTGCATCTCGCGAAGCAATGCGTGGCCAACGGCTGGTCGCAATTGCAATGGTCGGTGCTGGACTGGAACACGCCGTCGATTGAATTCTACAAATCGCTCGGCGCGGTCTTGATGGACGAGTGGACGGTTTGCCGGATCGGCGGTCCGGCGCTATCGGCGCTTGCACAAGGAGCGCGCTGATGGAGGTCGTCCTTATCGTCGCGGTCGCCGACAATGGCGTGATCGGCTCTCGCGGTGCTATTCCATGGCGGCTGAAGAGCGATCAGCAACGGCTCAAGACGATGACGATGGGCAAGCCGGTCGTGATGGGCCGCAAGACCTTTATTTCGCTGCGCAGGCCGCTCCCCGGACGCACCAATGTCGTGGTCACACGCGATGCAAGTTTTCGGGCCGCGGGGGCGGTAGTGACGACTTCGTTCGCTGACGCCCGCGCGGTCGCCTTGGGCGATGCCCTGCGGCGTTTCGCCACTGAAATCGCCGTGATCGGCGGTGCGGAAATCTACGCGCAGTGGATCGATATTGCCGACCGTCTGGAAATTACCGAAGTCCACGGCCGGCCCGATGGCGATACGTATTTTGCCGCAGTTGACGCGGCCGACTGGGAAGAGGTCGCGCGCGTGCGGAATCCGGCCGGTTCGGACGACAGCACGGAGTTTTCCTATGTGACATATCGCCGACGAAAGCCGCATTAACTCCATTAGGCCATGTTTGCATTGACAATTATCGGTTCAGGCATAGCTGCTTCGAGCAAGAAGCTTGCGTTGTAAGGGCCGGGGCGGTCCCCTATAAAGCCGTGCAGATTATGGCGAGGCCGGGCGGTCTTGGCTTTGGGCCCGCGAAGGAGACTGTCGATGCCGTGGAAGAATCAAGGCGGAGGCCCGTGGGGCTCGGGTCCGAAGGGGCCGTGGGGCTCCGGCCCGCAATCGGCGGGGCCAAGGCCGCCCGATCTCGAAGACCTTCTGCGCCGCGGTCAGGACCGGCTTCAGCAGCTATTGCCGGGCGGGTATTTCAGCGGCATGGGCATCGCGCTGATCCTGATCGGCGCATTGGCGATCTGGGGATTGTCCGGATTTTTCCGCGTCCAGTCCGAAGAGCTGGGCGTCGTGCTGCGCTTCGGCAAGCATGTGCGCACGGTGCAGCCGGGCCTGAACTATCATCTGCCGTATCCGATCGAGACCGTGCTGCTGCCGAAGGCGCTGCGCGTTTCCACCATCAGCATCGGCATGACCCTGATCGATGATCCGGCGCGGCGCGGCAGGACGATGCGCGATGTGCCGGAAGAGAGCCTGATGCTGACCGGCGACGAGAATATCGTCGATGTGGATTTCACCGTGTTGTGGCGGATCAAGCCCGACGGAGTCGGCAATTATCTGTTCAACATCCAGAACCCCGAAGGCACCGTGAAGGCGGTCGCCGAAAGCGCCATGCGCGAAATCGTCGGCCGCTCCAACATCCAGCCGATCCTCACCGGCGCCCGCACCACCAACGAGGCCGGCGTACAGGACCTGATGCAGAAGACGCTCGACAGCTACGGCGCGGGCATCCTGGTGCAGCAGGTACAGATGCAGAAGGTCGATCCGCCGGCGCAGGTGATCGACGCATTCCGCGACGTGCAGGCAGCACGCGCCGATCTCGAGCGATTGCAGAATGAAGCCCAGACCTATGCCAACCGCGTCGTTCCGGACGCGCGCGGACGCGCCGCGCAAATCATACAGATCGCCGAAGGCTATAAGCAGCAGGCGGTCGCCGAGGCCAAGGGCCAGAGCGCGCGCTTCCTGAAAGTCTACGACGAATACAAGAAGGCGCCCGACGTCACCCGGCAGCGCATCTATCTGGAGACGATGGAGCGTATCCTCGGGAGTTCCGAGAAGCTGGTGTATGACGGCGGCGGTTCGTCCTCGCAGAGCATCGTGCCGTATCTGCCCTTGAGTGAGCTGACACCGCGACGTCCGGCGGCCACGACTACGGGCCAGCCGCAACAGCCGAGTGGAGGCACAAGATGAGGTCCCCAATTACAGGTATTGCCGCGCTGTTCGTGCTGTTTGTCGTCGTTATCGTCGGCTACAGCTCGGTTTTCACCGTGGCACAGACCGAACAGGTGCTGGTGGTACGGCTCGGTGAGCCGGTTAAGGTCGTTACCGAGCCGGGATTGAATTTCAAGGCGCCGTTCATCGATACCGTGATAAGTATCGATAAGCGCATCCTCGATCTCGAAAATCCGTCGCAGGAAGTGATCGCGTCGGACCAGAAGCGCCTGGTGGTCGACGCTTTCGCACGTTATCGCATCAAGAATGCGCTGCGGTTTTATCAGAGCGTCGGCTCGATCCAGGCCGCCAACATCCAGTTGACGACGCTTCTGAACGCGTCGCTGCGCCGCGTGCTCGGCGAAGTGACCTTTATCACGGTCGTGCGGGACCAGCGCGAATCCCTGATGGCGCGGATTCGCGACCAGCTCGACAAGGAAGCCGACGGCTATGGCATCCAGGTGGTCGATGTGCGGATTCGCCGGGCCGATCTGCCCGAGCAGAACAGCCAGGCCGTCTACCAGCGAATGCAGACCGAGCGGCAACGCGAAGCCGCCGAATTCCGCGCGCAGGGCGGCCAGAAGGCGCAGGAGATCAGGTCCAACGCGGATCGCGAAGCCACCGTGATCGTCGCCGAAGCCAATTCGACCGCCGAACAGGTGCGCGGCGCAGGCGACGGCGAACGCAACCGGCTGTTCGCCGAAGCCTATGGCAAGGATCCGGATTTCTTCGCCTTCTACCGCTCAATGGCGGCCTATGAGAACGGGCTGAAGAGCAACGATACCCGCTTCCTGCTGCGGCCGGATTCCGACTTCTTCAAGTTCTTCGGCAACTCCTCCGGCAAGCCGCCCGTGGCGCCCACGCCACCGGCGGCGACTGCGGCTGCGCCAAAGCCGTAAGGCGGGAGCGCAAACAAGACAGCGGCCGAAGCGTAACGTCGCTTCGCGCTTCCTAAATGAAAAAGAACATCAAGCCGGAGGTTTCAGTCCGATGAGGTCCATAGCGTTCGCCGACTTCCTCATCGGCTTGGGTATTCTGTTTGTGCTTGAAGGCCTACTGTTCGCGGCAAGTCCGGCCTGGATGCGCCGGGCCATGAAGAGCGCGCTGGCGACGCCGGACAACATTCTGCGGATGGTCGGCATCGGATCGGCGGTCGCCGGTCTGATCCTGATATGGGTGGTCCGGCGCTAGAGCGTTTTCAAGCGAAGTGGAGACCGGTTCGCGTTAAGAAAACGCGTCAAATCAAGAATCTAGAGCCCCGTTTCGATTCAATCGAAACGGAAAAGGCTTTAGAGTGCCGTCATTCCCCGATGTGCAATTGCACATCTGAGGGCGCGCGCTCTTGCTGCGCGAACGCGGTCGCAAAAAAATGCTGCGGGATCAACGCCATCGTGAGTGGCGGCGTTCGCTTTTCGCCGTAATGTAAGTGCGCTTATGGTAACGAAGTGGTGAGCCCAAATGCTTGCGCCGCAGCCCCGTTCGGGCGCACTGTGGGCTTCAAATTCCGACCCTTTTTTAATGGAGAGAGATCGACATGACCGGTGCGATCCCAGCCTTGATTTATCGCCTGCGCCCCTTGCTGGCCGCGATCTGCCTTGGCGCCACAAGCGTCCTCATGGCAGCGCCGGCCTCGGCGCGAGGCCCTGACGGCATTGCCGACATTGCCGAGAAGGTGATCGATGCGGTGGTCAACATCTCGACCTCGCAGACTGTCGAAGCCAAGGGCGGTAGCGGTGACGGCAGGGGCGCGATGCCACAATTGCCGCCGGGCTCGCCGTTCGAGGAATTCTTCGACGATTTTTTCAAGAATCGCCGTGGCGGTGGTGGTCCCGGAGGCAACTCCAAGAGTGGTGACCTGCAGCCGCGCAAGACCAATTCCCTCGGCTCCGGCTTCATCGTCGACACTTCTGGCATCGTGGTGACCAATAATCACGTCATCGCCGATGCCGACGAGATCAACGTCATCATGAACGACGGCACCAAGATCAAAGCCGAGCTGGTCGGCGTCGACAAGAAGACCGATCTTGCGGTGTTGAAATTCAAGCCGGTGAAACCGCTGGTCGCGGTGAAGTTCGGCGATTCCGACAAGCTGCGTCTGGGCGAATGGGTGATCGCGATCGGCAATCCGTTCAGCCTCGGCGGCACGGTCACGGCCGGCATCGTCTCGGCGCGCAACCGCGACATCAACTCAGGTCCCTATGACAGTTACATCCAGACCGACGCCGCCATCAACCGCGGCAATTCCGGCGGACCGCTGTTCAACCTCGATGGCGAAGTGATCGGCGTCAACACACTGATCATCTCGCCATCGGGCGGCTCGATCGGCATCGGCTTTGCGGTACCTTCGAAAACTGTCGCTGGTGTGGTCGATTCGTTGCGGCAGTTCGGTGAGCTGCGTCGCGGCTGGCTCGGTGTCCGCATCCAGCAGGTCACCGACGAGATCGCGGAAAGCCTCAACATCAAGCCGGCGCGCGGCGCATTGATCGCCGGTGTCGAGGACAAGGGCCCGGCGAAACCGGCAGGGATCGAGCCCGGCGACGTCGTGGTCAAGTTCGACGGCAAGGACATCAAGGAGCCGAAGGATCTGTCGCGCGTCGTCGCCGACACCGCTGTCGGCAAGGAGGTCGACGTCGTCATCATCCGCAAGGGTGCGGAGGAAACCAGGAAGGTCACGCTCGGCCGTCTCGAGGACGGCGACAAGGCGGTGCAGGCGGCAGCCAAGACGCAAGCCGAGCCCATGGAGAAGCCGGTGACGCAAAAGGCGCTCGGTCTCGATCTCGCCACACTGAGCAAGGACCTGCGCACCCGCTACAAGATCAAGGACAGCGTCAAGGGTGTCATCATCACCAATGTCGACGGCACGTCGGATGCCGCCGAGAAACGCCTCAGCTCCGGCGAGGTCATCGTCGAGGTGGCGCAGGAGGCGGTAAGCAACGCCGCCGACGTCAAAAAGCGCGTCGATCAGTTGAAGAAGGATGGCAAGAAATCGGTCCTGCTGCTGGTGGCGAACGCCGACGGCGAATTGCGGTTTGTGGCGCTGAGCGTGCAGTAGACGCTTATTCGTCGTTGCCGGGCTTGCTTGACCCGGCAACCCATCCTCTTCGTGAGACCCTTTTGAAGATTGATTGGATGCCCGATCAAGTCCGGGCATGACGGCTGAATATACCCAGCCTATCCCTCCACAAACTCATCCCGCCGATACCCCTGCGCATACAGCAGCGCGGTGAGGTCGCCGTGATCGATCCGCGCCGCCGCTGCCGCAGCCACAGCTGGCTTGGCGTGATAGGCGACGCCGAGGCCAGCGGCCTGAATCATATCGAGATCGTTGGCGCCGTCGCCGACCGCCAGCGTGTCGATGTCGTCGAGATCGAAGGATTCGCGCAGCTCGATCAGCGTCGCCAGCTTGGCCGCGCGGCCCAGGATCGGCTCTTTGACTTCGCCGGTCAGTTTGCCGTCACGGACCACCAACTCATTGGCGCGGTTTTCCTGAAACCCGAGCATGGCTGCGACCGGGTTGGTAAACAGCGTGAAGCCGCCCGAGATCAGGCAGGTGTAGGCTCCGTGGGCGAGCATGGTCGCGACCAGCTCGCGGCCGCCCGGCGTCGGCGTGATGCGCTTTTTTAAGACTTCATCGACCACGCTGACAGGCAGGCCCTTCAGGAGCGCGACGCGCTCGCGCAGCGCCGGCTCGAACTCGATTTCGCCGCGCATCGCACGTTCGGTGATGGCAGCGACATGCGCTTTCACGCCGGCATAGTCAGCCAGTTCGTCGACGCATTCCTGGCCGATCATGGTGGAATCCATGTCGGCCAGAAAAAGCTTCTTGCGCCTGAAGGCCTGAGGCTGCACCACAATGTCGATCGGCAAATCGCCGCGCGCCCCGCGCAGGCGTTTTTCGATTGTCCGGATGTCGTCGCTGCCGGCGAAGGCTATGTCGACCGCCACTTCGTCGAACAGCCATTGCGCCTGGTTGGGCGAGGGAAGGATGGCGCGCGCGCCGTCGACCACAGTCGAGTCGAGCGCGGGGTCGGCGGGATTGCAGATGAGCGTGGCGACGAGAGACATGCAGGTGAATTCGCGAGAGAACAGCAAGGCCGTGCTTATCGCAGGGCCCACCGCCAGCGGCAAGTCGGCGCTGGCGCTTCAGCTTGCGCAAATGAACGATGCTGTGATCATCAATGCTGATTCCATGCAGGTGTATCGCGATCTTCGCATCATCACGGCGCGGCCGACGGTTGATGAGGAGGCGCGGGTTCCGCACCGGCTCTATGGCCACGTCGACGCCGCGGTCAATTTCTCCGCAGGGAGCTGGGTGGCCGATGCCGCGGTGGCGCTTGCAGAAGTGCGCGCGCAAAACCGCTTGCCGGTTTTCGTGGGCGGCTCCGGCCTCTATTTCAAGGCATTGACGCGCGGGTTGTCGGCGGTGCCGCCGATTCCTGCTGATATCCGCGAGGGCGTGCGCGCGCGGCTGGATCGCGACGGCGTCGAGGCGCTGCATGCCGCGTTGGCGCGACGCGATCCGGCATCCGCCGAGCGCCTGAAATCGCGCGATCGCACCCGCATCGCGCGCGCCCTCGAGGTGGTCGAGGCCACCGGGCGTTCGCTGACCGACTGGCATCGCGACGGATTGCCGCCGCTATTGCCACAGGGAACATTCAGCGCGCTGTTTCTCGCAGCCGATCGCGATCAGCTTTATGCAAGAATCGACGCGCGTTTCGACACGATGCTTTCTGCCGGTGCATTGGAGGAGGTCGCGGTGCTGGCGGCCCGGCACCTCGATCCGCTGCTGCCGGCGATGAAGGCCCACGGCGTGCCGGCGCTGCTCCGGCATCTGAA
>DASXJV010000249.1:0-11158 GCA_036497205.1 Bradyrhizobium sp. | reverse complement strand
GTGGATGTAACGTCGAGCACGACGGCATCGGCCGCGATTGCATTCGAGGCGGCGTTGCCGCGCGCCAGGCCGGCGAGCGCCTCATCGATCTCGACCAGAATGAGCTCGATTCCGGCCACGCGTTTGGCGACCGCGAGGCCGGCAGCGCCAACGCCGGCGCCGAAATCAACCACCCGATCGCCTGAACGTACTGATGTCGCCGCAGCCAGCAGCATGGCGTCATGGCCGGCACGATGACCCGACTTCGGTTGCCGCAGGCATAATTGCCCGCCGAGAAATGCATCCTCGGTGAATTCGCCGGGATCAGTCATCAGCCCGGAGTTCGTGGGCAAGACCTGCATCGCTGAGAACCTGGCGCGCTTCGCGGTTATCATCGTCATGAACAAGAATCCGGCGCGGCAAGACCCCGAGAGAGCCTTCGATAATGCTCATGTTTTGGTCCAGCACCAGATGATGGATATTCGCACCGTCGAGCAGCGCGCCGACAGCCGAAACCAGTACCATATCGTTGGTGCGAACCAATTCCCGCAACTTCCGGTTCTCCTTTGTCGGCCCGATGCGACAGCTGGACGACGCGTCTCAACCGCTTCATGCTCTTGCCGCGCTACCCTGCACTTTCTATTGTTATATCTTGAGGATAGTCCAAATTGGGCAAATGTGGAGACCAGCGTGGCGGTTATTGTACCTTTCGAGAGCCCCTCGAGCGCTTCGATAGATGAGCTGGTCGCGCTTGTCGCCACCGATATGGAGCGCGTCAACGCTACGATACTGTCGCGGACCGGCTCGGAAGTCACCATGATCCCCGAAGTCGCCAACCACCTGATTTCCTCAGGGGGAAAACGGCTGCGCCCGATGCTGACGCTGGCGATGGCAAATCTCACGGGCTATTCCGGCGATGGCCATATCAAGCTCGCGGCCTCGGTCGAGTTCATGCATACCGCCACACTGCTGCACGACGACGTGGTCGACGAAAGCGAATTGCGGCGCGGCAAGCTGTCGGCCCGCATGCTGTGGGGCAACGAGGCCAGCGTTCTGGTCGGCGATTTCCTGCTCGGCCAGGCGTTTCGCATGATGGTCGAGGTCGGCTCGGTGCGTGCGCTCGACATTCTCTCGTCCGCCGCGGCAACTATCGCCGAAGGCGAAGTGATGCAGCTCGCAGCAGCCAAGAATACCGCCACCACGGAAGACGAATATCTTGCGGTTATCCGCGGCAAGACCGCCGAACTATTCGCGGCGGCCTGCGAGGTCGGTCCCGTCATTGCCAATCGTCCGAAGGCCGAACAGACCGCGTGCCGCTCGGTCGGCATGAATTTGGGCATCGCGTTCCAGCTGGTGGATGACGTTCTCGACTACGGCGGCAAGGCCGCCAAACTCGGCAAGAACATCGGCGACGATTTCCGCGAGGGCAAGATCACGCTGCCGGTGGTGCTGGCGTTCCGCCGCGGCAACGACAGCGAGCGCGCCTTCTGGGTCAACGCACTGGAGCGCGGCGAGATCGGCGGTGGCGATCTCGACCACGCCATCGGCCTGATGACAAAACACCGCGCGCTCGAGGACACCCTCAACCGCGCCCAGCACTACGGTGCGATGGCGGTCGATGCGCTGGCGCTGTTTCCGGCATCCCCGATGAAGACCGCGCTCGAGCAGGTCGTGGCGTTCTGTCTGGCGAGGTCGCACTGATACCCTTCACCTCTCGCCGTCCTTCACGGGGAGAGGTCGGATCGCTCTTGCGATCCGGTGAGGGGCGAGGCACGGCGCTCAAATTAAATTACGCTTGATATTTGTCGGGAGAAGAGCCCCTCTCCCCAACCCTCTAAGAGCGAGCTTCACTCGTCTCTCCCGCAAGCGCGGGGCGAGGGAGAAGAGCGGCAAGTCGATAGCGGACTCAGCTCAACAGCCCCGCATGCACCCACCAGTTGGGATGATCGAGCTGAATCTTCTGAGATGCGCGCTGCGCCTCGGCGGTATTCTCAAAAATCGCAAAACAGGTCGCGCCCGACCCCGACATCCGCGCCAGCCAGGCCCCATTGGTGGCGCTGAGGGCCGAGAGCACCTCGCCGATGACCGGCTGAATGCGCATTGCCGGGGCTTCGAGGTCGTTGGAACTGGCGGCGAGTACTTCAACCCAGTCTTCGACCGAAGCCCCGTCTTCCGGCCAGGCGGTTGCCTGGATCACGTCGGCAGCGCCCACAAGCAACTCGCCATTTCGCAGACCTAGCGCCTCAAACACGTCTTTGGTCGCCACTGGGACGCGCGGATTGACCATCACGCACGGCATCTTCGGCAGGCTCAACGGCAGCAGCGTTTCACCGACACCGGTCATCACGCAGGCGCGCGAGGCGAGGCAAACCGGCACGTCGGCGCCCGTCAATTTCGCGACCTCGATCAGGCGCGCGTCGTCGACGGAAAGACCGTTGGCCTGCGCCAGCAACCTCAGTGCCGCCGCGGCATCGGCGGAACCGCCGCCAATTCCGGCTGCGACCGGCAGCATCTTGTCGAGGGTGAAATCGCCAAGCCGCAGATCCGGCACGCGTTCGCCGAGTAATTGCGCGGCCCTGAACACGAGATTGTCGGCGGTCTCGCCACAGTCGCGCGCAAGCGGCCCGGTGGTCTTGAGATTAAGTTTCGATCCGGGCGTCAGGCTCAGGCGATCGGCGCAATCGGCGAACGCAACTACGCTTTCGAGGTCGTGATAGCCGTCGACGCGCCGTCCAACCACCCGAAGGGTCAGGTTGACCTTGGCACGCCCGTCCTCAATTAGCCCCGGCATCGGCGATCAGTCCTTCGATCAGCCGCCCCTGCCGTCTTCTTTTTTCTTGTCCGCGGAGGCCGCCGAAGAAGAGGTGTCATCGGGCAGCCCATTTTCGATCTTGGCTTCGATCTTGGGCAACTCTTCCGGCTCGGGTTTCAGGTCACGGGCATGGGCCCACTGGAATCTGGCTTCCAGCGTGCGGCCGACGCGCCAATAGGCGTCGCCTAGATGGTCGTTGATCGTCGGGTCTTCTGGCTTGAGATCGATCGCGCGCTCGAGATTTTTTACCGCGTCCTCGTAGTTGCCGATGCGGTAATAGGCCCAGCCCAGCGAGTCCACGATATAGCCGTCATCCGGACGCTGATCGACGGCGCGCTTGATCATCTTCATGCCCTCGTCGAGATTGATGCCCTGATCGATCCATGAATAGCCGAGATAGTTCAGCACGTGGGGTTGCTCGGGCTGCAGATCGAGCGCCTTGCGCATATCCGCCTCGGCCTTGCTCCATTGTTTGGAACGCTCCTCGCAGATGCCGCGGTAATAGTAATAAACCCAGTTGTTCTTTTCGTTCGTCCCTGGCAATGAATCGATGCCCTGCGAGTAGGTCTGGACGCAGTCGGCGAACTTCTTGCGGCCCCGCTCGATATTGCCGAGCGCCATAACGGCTTCGATGTCCTTGGGGTCCTCCGCCGTGACGCCTTTTAGAATCTTGATCGCCTCGTCGCTGCGGTCGGCAGCATCAAGATTGGTCGCGAGCTGAATCTGCGCATTGCGCTTCAGCGGCGAACTCGCCGGCATGCGCTCGTATACTTTGATCGCCATTGCCGGCTTCTTCACCGATTCGTAGAGATCGGCCAGCGACAGCAGCGCCAACGGATGATTGGGCGCGAGGTACAGCGAGAGCTGCAAATAGACCAGTGCGAGATCCTCGCCGCCGCGGCGCGTCAGCGATGCGCCGATACCGTAAAGCGCCTCCCCGGCGCCGGTCTGCGGCGAATCTACCAGCGGCGACAGCTTCTTGCCGGCCTTGGTTTCGCGCAGCTCTTCCAGCACCAGCGGGTGCCGCGGCAGCTTCTTGTCGAAAGCCTCGTAAATCGCCGTCGCCGCCGCCGCATCCTTGTTGCGCGACAGCCAGCGCGCATAGTCGTCGGCCACACGCAGCATGGAATCGTCGAGCTTATAGGCCCGCTCAAGCCGCGCGCCGGCGTCCTTTTCCTTGCCCGCCAGTTCGAGGATCATGCCGGAGTGGAGATCCTTGAAGAGCGGATACCATTCCGGACCCGTCAGCTTGTCGATGTTGGCAACCGCCGCTTTGGTGTCGCCCGCCCCGTAACTGGCCCAGCCCGACAGCAGCGTCGCGACCAGATCCGTGATCGGCCCGCGAATCGACTGATTGATGTTCACCTGCGCGGCCGCATATTTCTTCAGTTTCAAATCGCGCACGCCGACCACCAGCCGGGCGACGCGATTGGATTTGTCGATCGTCAAAACACGGTCGGCGAGCTTCACGGCCTCGTCAATATCGCCATCCGCAAGCGATGAAATGAACGCGCGATCCAGTAATTCGTTGTTCTTCGGATCGCTGCGAAGCGCCGAGCGATAGAACCTCGCCGCCGAGTTGGAGTCCCGCTCCACGCTGGCATGGCGGGCGGCCAGATAGCTGCCTGACGTGGTCAGCGATTTCAGATCGCGGGTTGAGGGAAATTGCGCCGAATTGTCGGCCGGATGATCGGGCGTCTGTGCCGAAAGCGAGCCAGGCACTGCCAGCGCGGTGAAGGCGAATGCGGCAATCGTCCAGCGATTGAAACGAATGGAAAACATCACGGTTCGCCTTAAGCTGAAGGAATTTACGGATCGTCTCGAATGCGAACCCAACCGGCGGCACCAAGCCCCATGACAATGCCGCGTTTGGCGTTCAACCGCAAGGATGCGGGCGGCGAACCGATCGGCAGGAAACGCCTGGGTGGTCGCCGAGCTAGCCTACTCCACCCGAAAACTTTACCCGCTTCGCCTGAAAACGCTTTCAGTGTGGCCGTATCGTGGCCGCTGCCCGCGTCCGCAGGCATCGGCTCACGCAATCGTGGTTACATCGCCTCATAATTGGGTCCGCCGCCGCCCTCCGGCGGAACCCAGGTGATATTGCCGTTCGGATCCTTCACATCGCAGGTTTTGCAATGGACGCAATTCTGGGCGTTGATGACGAAGCGCGGCCCGGCCGTCTCCTCGACCCATTCATAGACGCTGGCCGGGCAATAACGGTTTGACGGGCCCGCATAGACGTCGTGCTCCGATACCTTCTGCAGGTTCATGTCGGCGACCTTCAGGTGAACCGGCTGGTCCTCTTCGTGATTGGTGTTGGAAAGGAACACCGACGACAGCCTGTCGAAGGTGAGCTTGCCGTCTGGCTTCGGCGGCGCTATCGGCGCATGCGCTTTCGCCGGATCGAGCGTCTTGCTGTCGGGCTTGGCATGCGACTGCGTTCCGAACAGCGAGAAACCGAGCGTGTTGCACCACATGTCGATGCCGCCGAGCGCAACGCCGACGATGGTGCCGAACTTCGACCACAGCGGTTTGACGTTGCGGACCCGGTACAAATCCTTGCCGACCGCCGAATCACGCCAGGCATTCTCATACTCGACCAGCTCATCGTTGGCGCGGCCGGCGCCGAGCGCGGCAATGACGTGTTCGGCCGCGAGCAGGCCGCTGCCAACAGCATTATGCACGCCCTTGATGCGTGGCACATTCACAAAGCCCGCCGCGCAGCCAATCAGCGCGCCGCCGGCAAAAGTCAGGCGCGGCACCGACTGATACCCGCCCTCGGTGATGGCGCGCGCGCCGTAGGCGAGCCGCTTGCCGCCTTCGAACAAGGTGCGGATCGAGGGATGGGTCTTGAAGCGCTGGAATTCATCGAACGGCGACAGATACGGATCGTCGTAGTTCAGATGCACGACAAAGCCGACCGCCACCAGATTATCGTCGTAGTGATAGAGGAACGAGCCGCCGCCGGTTGAATTGTTCAACGGCCAGCCGAACGAATGCTGGATCAGACCTTTTTGGTGCTTCAAGGGGTCGATCTGCCAGACCTCCTTGAGGCCGATGCCGAATTTCGGCGGTTCGCTGTTGGCGTCGAGGGCAAATTTCGCGATCAGCTGCTTGGTCAGGCTGCCGCGCGCGCCTTCGGCGAACAGCGTGTACTTGCCGAGCAGCTCCATGCCGCGCGTATACGACGATTTGTGCGAGCCATCCTTGGCGACGCCCATGTCGCCGGTCGCGATGCCGCGCACCGCGCCTTTTTCATCGTAAAGCACTTCGGTCGCGGCGAAGCCCGGGTAAATCTCGACACCGAGCGCCTCAGCCTTCCGCGCAAGCCAGCGGCACACATTGCCGAGCGAGCCGATATAACAATGGTGATTGTTCATCAGCGGAGGCATCATGATGTTCGGCAGCGGGATCGCGGTGCCTGCGGTCATCCAGTAGAACTTGTCGGTCTTTACCTGCGTCTTCAGCGGGCAGTCGGCGTCCTCGCGCCAATCCGAAATCAACTTGTCGAGCGACACCGGATCGATCACCGCGCCGGACAAAATGTGCGCGCCGACTTCGGACCCCTTCTCAACCACGACCACTGTAAGATCGGCATTGAGCTGCTTCAGCCGTATCGCGGCGGCCAGGCCGGACGGCCCGGCGCCGACGATCACGACGTCGAATTCCATGGATTCGCGCGGCGGCAATTCTTCGGTGCTCATGATCTGGTCTCAACCCGGTTGAGAAGCTTCTCTTTTATAGGTCGTCTATAGATCGTTTGTTTCCGATTTTTCGCAGGAGGACAACCATGGAAATGCCGCTTGAGCCGTTTCGTTGCGGTCCGATCCGGCTTAGATTGGAGGATGCCTGTGACATCGTGCCATGACGCCTGATCCCGCCCCTACCGTTCCGCAACTGCTCTCCTTTTATCTGGAGGCGGGGGTCGATTGTGCGCTGACGGAAGAGCCGGTCAATCGGCTGTCCGATCCCGATATCAACCCCGGGGCCCGCGAAACGGCGTTGCGCAACCCAGTCAGGACAACTCCCGCCGCGATCCCGGCCGCGCGTGACGAGGCAACGCTAGCGCCCGAGGCGGCGATCCTGTCGGCGCGGGAAGCGGCGCGGACCGCGCCTACGCTCGAGGCGCTGCGCGCCCTGCTTGAGAATTTTGACGGCTGCGCGTTGAAGTCGACCGCCACACGCCTGGTATTCGCCGACGGCAACCCGAAGGCGCGCATCATGTTCGTCGGCGAGGCCCCCGGCCGCGAGGAAGACATCGAGGGGCTGCCGTTCGTCGGACGTTCGGGCAAGCTGCTGGACCGGATGATGTCGGCGATCGGGCTGGACCGCTCCAGCGCCTACATCGCCAACGTCATTCCCTGGCGGCCGCCTGGCAACCGCACCCCGACGCCGCAGGAAACCCAAATCTGCCTGCCGTTCATCCAGCGGCAAATCGAACTGGTCAATCCGGATGTGCTGGTGACGCTTGGCAATCCCTCGACCCAGACCTTGCTGTCGACGCGCGAGGGCATCATGAAAACCCGCGGCAAGTGGTTCGATTACGACACCGGCACGCGGGTGATCCGCGCGCTTGCCACCTTCCATCCGGCGTATCTGCTGCGCTCGCCGTCCTACAAGCGCATGGCGTGGCAGGATTTGCGTTCCATCGCAAAAGCGTTGGAGCAGGCAATGACTTCCTGATCGTGAGGAGCTGGAGCAGGTGCCATCCTGAGGAGCGCGCCCTTGCGGGCGTCTCGAAGGATGGTCGCGGACCGGGCCTCATGGTTCGAGACGCGCGAAGACGCGCTCCTCACCATGAGGATCGAGCTGCGCGTTACGGTGTCTTCGGCCGCACGATGGCCCAGCCAATCCGCAATAGCGGCTGCCGGCCGGTCACCAGCCATTCGAATGCCCGCGGCACTTCCGGCACCAGACCGGGAAATCGCTCCGCGATATCGGCCGGCGGCGTGCCGATCGTGTCGGATGCGTGCCAGACCACGAGACCGCCGGTTTCGTTGAATTTCGCCAGCGTCAGCCACGGCGTCCGTTCCGGCGCCGCGTCGAGCAACAGATGGGGACGCCCGGCGTCCAATGAGATCAAGGCCGCAAGCTGCGCATCGCCGGTCACCGCCCGCAGCGGATGATTGGTACGCCGCTCAAAACTGTCGCCAAAAAAATGCGCGATCGTAGTCGCGGGCAGCGAAGTCGCCACCTCGCCGCTGCCGGTCCAGGGCAGAAAAAGCGTCGTCGCGGCTACCGCGAGCGCGGGAGCGATAATGACAGCCGCCCATACCGAACGCAGCACTCGCTGACGCCGCAGGTGAACCAGATCTCCGGTCGCGACGATCACGGCCAGTCCCGCCATCAAAAGCGCGATGCCCGCCCCGCCCGCGACGCGATCGAGATCGAACAGGGCGGAAATCAGGCTTCCCGCGAGCGCGGGGCCGATGGCGAAGAAATAGACAAAATCGC
This sequence comes from Bradyrhizobium sp., assembly GCA_036497205.1. GTDB lineage: Bacteria > Pseudomonadota > Alphaproteobacteria > Rhizobiales > Xanthobacteraceae > Bradyrhizobium. The sequence goes on along the minus strand of DASXJV010000249.1, from coordinate 2,913 downwards.
GCGCCAACGGATCGACCTTGGGCCGATAGATGATCGGCGCATCTTCAGGATTACGGCCGAACCAACCAGAGTTGACAACCGCCAGCAGCACGATGCCGGATATCGCGAGCAGCAAGCCCCCGAGCAATGCAGTCCAATGCAGCGCCCTTCCGCTCAAATCCGCGATTGCCGGCCATCGCGGCAGCACCAGGGTGTCGGCTCGTATCAGCCAGACCAGATACGGCAGCGCCAACACGAAAATCACCAATAGCGCGAACAGCGGGTCGAACGACATCAGCGTGCGCCGTCCGCGCACGGTCGCAAGCGCGAATCCGACCAGCAGCAGCAACAGGCCTATTGCGGCGGGGGTCGTCAGCAGCAAGAGGCCGACTTCGATGGACCATGCGAACCACGCGTTGCGCCGGCCCTGGCCGATGAGTTGCCAGGAATGCAACAGCAGCAGCGCCCAGAGCGGGCGCGCCAGCACCAGGGGGCCGAACTCGACGCCATAAGAACCGAATGCCGTAACCGTCATCGTCAGCAAGACAGCGAGCACGGCTTGTTGTCCGCCGACAACCGCGCGTGCCAGCAGATACAAAGCCCAGAATGTAGCGACAGAGCAAAGCTGCGCCAGCAGATAAACGCCGAACATGTGATCGCCCGCGGCGCGAAATGCGATATCACCGAGCCAGAACGCCAGCGGCGGGCCAAGATCGGTTCCCACCTGATATTCCCGGCCATAGGCGAGTACCGTCGTCAGATCGCCCGGAGGGCTTCGATACAATAGTAGCGGCAGGATCAGCCACAGCGCCGCCTGAAACAGCACCGCAAGCCAGACCACCAGCCGCGGGCGGGCGCGGATCAGTTCGATAATCAGGGAGGTGAAACGCATGAGACGTCAGAAATACCCAAGCCGGCGCTATTCGATCTCGAACGTGTGATAAAGGGCGTGAGCCGCCGAGGCAACTCCGTCAAATTCCGGCAGAAATCTCGACCGTTTCGGTGACTTGCACGTCGATAGTGCCGGTCGCGCTGATCGCCGCCTGCTTTGTCCGCGCCGCAACGACCGGCGCAAAAAAGCGGCGGTGGTGCACCGTGGGTCCGAGCCGATCAAGCGCCTCGAGATGCTCCGGCACGGCATAGCCTTTGTGGGACTCGAAACCGTAACCCGGGCAGTCCTGCGCGAGAGCACACATGAGGCGGTCGCGCGAGACCTTGGCGATGATCGAGGCCGCCGCGATCGACAGAACCAGCCCGTCGCCACCGATCACGGCGTCGCAGTCGCAAGGCGTATCGAGCCGGTCGCGGCCATCGACGAACACATGCTTCGGCATTTCCGGCAGTGCGTGGACCGCGCGCGCCAGCGCCCACAACGACGCGCGCAGGATGTTATCGCGATCGATCCGCGCCGGAGACGCAAAGGCCACCGCAAACGACGCGGTTAAGCAAATCTCCTCGAACAGTTCCTCGCGGCGCTCCGGCGTCAGCCGCTTGGAGTCGTCGATGCCTTTGGGGATCCGCTTCGGATCGAGCACCACAGCCGCGGCCACCACCGGACCTGCCAGCGGACCGCGCCCGGCCTCGTCGCAGCCGGCCACCGGCCAGACGCCGCGCTTGATCAGCGCACGCTCACGGCGAAAGCTCGGCGGCGCGACCGCGATCACGCCCTTCGCCAGCTTGTCCGGGCCGTCCTGTGTTTTGTCGCGAATCATGCCGGGGATCGTGCGCAAGTGAAGCCCGCGGCGCAACCGGGAACTCCGCGCAATTCCCGCTATTCATTTCTCGTCCTCCCTTGAGAGGGGAAGGGTTGACTAAAACAAGCTCAGCTGCTGCCCGGTGCGCTTGGGCCGCGCGAAATGTTCGGTGGTCAATTTCGAGCGCCGCTTGTTGAGCCCAAGCTTTTCGCAGGCGATCTCGAACCGGCGTCCGATCATCCAGGCCATCGGTCCGGTGCCCTTCATCCGCGTTCCCCACTGCGAATCGTAGTCGCGCCCGCCGCGCATGTCGCGGATCAGCGTAAAGATGTGACGATAGCGGTCGGGATAATTGGCCATCAGCCATTCGCGGAACAGGTCGCGCACCTCCAGCGGCAGCCGCAACAGAACATAGCTCGCCTCCTTGACGCCGGCATGCGCCGCCGCATCAAGAATGCGCTCGATCTCCGAATCGTTGAGCGCGGGGATCACCGGCGCCACCATCACCGTGGTCGGAATTCCCGCTTCGGACAATTGCCGCAGCGCCTCGAGCCGCCTCGTAGGCGTCGAGGCCCGCGGCTCCATGGTGCGCGCAAGTTTTGAATCGAGAGTGGTCACCGAAATCGCGACCTTGGCGAGATTGCGTTTTGCCATCCGCGCCAGAATGTCCATGTCGCGCGTCACCAGCGCCGACTTGGTGACGATGCCGACGGGATGGGCGGCACGCTCCAGCACTTCGAGAATGCCGCGCATGATCTTTCGCTCTCGCTCGATCGGCTGATAGGGATCGGTGTTGGTGCCGATCGCGATCATGCGCGGTTCGTAATCCTGCGCCGCCAGTTCCTTTTCCAAAAGCGCCGGCGCGTCGGGCTTCGCGAACAGTTTTGATTCGAAGTCGAGCCCGGGTGACAGGCCGAGATAGGCGTGGGTGGGCCGCGCGAAGCAGTAGACGCAGCCATGCTCGCAGCCCCGGTAAGGGTTGATCGAACGATCGAAGCCGATATCGGGAGAATCGTTGCGGCTAATGACCTTGCGCGCGGTATCGACCGCGACCGTGGTCTTGAACGGCGGCAGTTCATCGAGGCTCTGCCAGCCGTCATCGAACGCGACGCGCGCTTCAGCCTCGAAGCGGCCGCTCTCGTTCGATTGCGCGCCGCGGCCTCGCCGCCGCTCGCGCTCGATCGCCACCGCCAGTTCGGGAAAAGGAGAAGGTGCACCCGCCGGTTCGGAGGGCGCCGTG
>DASXJV010000248.1:0-6244 GCA_036497205.1 Bradyrhizobium sp. | reverse complement strand
GCCTGAAACGCTTCAGCGGAAATGCGTCATCGACGCATTTGGTTTCCTGCAGGCACAGCACGTCCGGTCTCACCGCCTTGAGGAATTTGGCGACGAGATCGATGCGAAGGCGCACCGAATTGATATTCCAAGTTGTCAGAGTGAGGCGCATGGGGACCGGCAATGCAAGAAGACGTGCGGCTGATGACGCACGTCCCTGCCTCGCGATCAAGAATGATTTTTAGCCCGGCGAAGTCGGATAGTTGGTGAAATCGATCTTGAACAGGCTGGGATCGATTTTCTTGGTGGAATCCAGATTGTAGACCGCGACCGTGGTGTCATAGCCTTGCGGGTCGGTCACGGTCCACTGCTTGAGCTGGCCGTCCTTGGCGCCGACCATCAGCATTAGCCGGCTGGTGCCGATCAGTGTCTGCTTTTCCTCGATGGTGACGCTGATGAACGTGTCGTCCGCGGTCACGCTGACGACGTTGGTGTCCTTCAAGAGATCGATGCGGTCCGACAGCAGATAGCGCAGTGGCGTCTGCGACAACGGATAGATGTCCTGGGTCGCAAGCTTGCGATCGCGCACCGCCACAGACGATCCGTCGGCGATAATTGCGATCGGGCTCGGCGCCTCATATTCGAAACGCACCTTGCCGGGCTTCTGGATGTAAAAATCGCCTTTCGTCTTGCTGCCATCAGGTCCGACCTGGACGAAATTTCCAACCAGCGTCTGCAGCGACGACAGATAAGTACTCACCTTGGCGGCTTGCGCTTTTTGGTTCGCATCGAACGTCGCAAATATATTGGCGGGGAGATTCCGGTGCGGATCGGGAATCACGGGGTTGGGCGGTGCCACCGGGGTTGCCCCGGTCGTCATCGGGCCCTTCTGCGGGTCAGACGCGCTCATCTGCATGTTGCGGGCCTTTGGCGCAGGCTTTGGGATCGGGATAGTCTGCGCGGACGACGGCGTTAGGACGCTGACCATCGATGCCGCGACCAGCAACGCCAGGCAGGCGCGCATGCCGGCAACCCCGAATCGTTCGGCCATTCGAAGTTTCGGATTTCTAGTCAACACATCGTCCTGTCAGACCTTGGGCCATTTTACCGTGGTTTCGGCAAAGGAGGTATCGCTTTTCCGTGAAAATATAATGCCAACTCCGGCAGCTTTTTGCCCGATGATGCTTCTCAAAAGCGGCTTTCTTCTTCTTCGACCAGAATTTCGCGCTTTCCGGCGTGATTGGCCTGTCCGACGATGCCCTCGAGTTCCATTCGCTCCATCAGCGACGCGGCGCGGTTGTAACCGATCTGCAGCCGGCGCTGAATGTAGCTCGTGGAAGCCTTGCGGTCGCGTTTGACGATCGCCACGGCCTGCGCGAACAAATCGCCCCCGCCATCGCCGCCCATGCCGGTGGAATCGAACACCGCACCGTCTTCGTCAACGGGCTCTTCCGCCGTGACCGCTTCGAGGTATTCCGGCTGGCCCTGGGTTTTGAGATGGCGCACGACTTTCTCGACCTCTTCGTCGGAGACGAAAGGTCCATGTACGCGGCTGATGCGTCCGCCGCCGGCCATATAGAGCATGTCGCCCTGTCCAAGCAGCTGCTCGGCGCCCATTTCGCCGAGGATGGTGCGGCTGTCGATTTTCGAGGTGACCTGAAACGAGATGCGCGTGGGGAAGTTCGCCTTGATGGTGCCGGTGATGACGTCGACCGACGGCCGTTGCGTGGCGAGAATCACATGCAGACCGGCGGCGCGCGCCATTTGCGCCAGGCGTTGCACCGCGCCTTCGATATCCTTGCCGGCGACCATCATCAGGTCGGCCATTTCGTCGACGATGATGACGATGTAGGGCAGCGGCTCGAGATCGAGCTTCTCGGCTTCATAGATCGCCTTGCCGGTTTCCTTGTCGAAGCCGGTATGCACCGTTCGCGTCAGCTCCTCGCCCTTGGATTTCGCTTCCATCAGGCGCGCGTTGTAGCCGTCGATGTTGCGCACGCCGAGCTTGGACATTTTCTTGTAGCGCTCTTCCATCTCGCGCACCGCCCACTTCAGCGCGACCACGGCCTTCTTCGGATCAGTCACGACCGGCGTCAGCAGGTGCGGAATGCCGTCATATACGGAGAGTTCGAGCATCTTGGGATCGACCATGATCAGGCGGCATTGATCCGGGCGCAGGCGATACACCAGGCTCAGGATCATAGTGTTGATAGCGACCGATTTGCCGGAACCGGTGGTGCCGGCGATCAGCAGATGCGGCATGCGCGCGAGATCGACGATGATGGATTCGCCGCCGATGTTCTTGCCGAGACAAAGCGGAAGTTTTGCAACCGACTCGTTGCCGTCCTTGATCGCCAGCAATTCGCGCAAATAGACCTTTTCGCGATGGGGGTTCGGCAATTCGATGCCGATGGCGTTGCGGCCGGGAACGACGGCGACGCGCGCCGAGAGCGCGCTCATCGAACGCGCGATGTCGTCGGCCAGCCCGATGACGCGCGACGATTTGATGCCGGGCGCGGGCTCGAGTTCGTACAGCGTCACCACCGGGCCGGGATGGGCCTTGACGATTTCACCGCGGACGCCGAAATCGCCGAGCACGCCTTCCAGCGCGCGCGAGTTGGAATCGAGGTCGGATTTGCTGAGCGGCTGGCGATCCGAAGCCTTCGGCGCGGTAAGCACGGAAACCGGCGGCAGCTCGAATTTGTCGGATGACCGGCGCGTCGGCGCGCGGGCTGCGGCCTTCTTGCGCGGGGCGCGTGCGGCCGGAATTTCCTCGTCGTCTTCTTCGTCGTCGAAATCTTCATCGGCCTGTGGGGCCAGGGACGGAGCCACGCGGCCGCCCAAATTCGGCTCTTGGCGTTCGAACGAGGAGGTGCGCGGCGAGGGCGCGCTCGCGACCAGCCAGCTGTAAGCCAGGGTTACCAGCCGCCACAGCCGCGCCTTCGCGCTCATGGCGGCATGAACCGCCCATCCCAGCGAGACCGAGCCGCCGTCTTCTTCCTCCACGAAGGGTGCGTCGTCGTCCTCGATCGGTGTCAATTCGTCTTCCTGCGGGCGCGAACCCATTCCGCTCGCAATCAGGAATGTCGCGACCATGGCGGCGAACAGGATGATGCCGAGCACGAGGCGATAGATAATACCCGGCGGACCGAACACGACGGCGGGCGCGCGCACCAGCGCGTCGCCGACGACGCCACCAAGCCCGGTCGGCAGTGGCCATGCCCCGCCATGCGGCCAGCAGCTTGCAAAGCCAGCCGATATCACCATGCAGAGTATCCAGCACGCGATCCGGAGCGCTTCGCGGTCGAAGGTACGATGGCTCAGCATGCGCCAGCCCCACACCGCCACTGGCAGAATCAGCATGATCGCGCCGAGGCCGAGGATCTGCATCAGGAGATCGGCGCCGATCGCGCCGGGATAGCCCACGATGTTGCGGATCGCGCGCGACGTCGCGTGGCTGAGGCTGGGATCCTGCACCGACCATGTCATCAGCGCCGCCGCCGCTACCCCAGACAGCGCGATCACGCTCAATCCGGCGAGCTCGCGCAGCCGCCGCGCCAAAGCCTCGCGGATCGAGGCCGGCAATTGCCCGACCAAGGGAAGGACTCGTTCGATCGCTGGCATGCTCATGGGGCCCCGCGACTAGAAGCTAAATGAGTGGAGCGAAGTACTAGCGACGACGAAGGTGCACTCCCTCTCCCGTTGCGAGAGGTAAAGGCAAGGGCGCGCTCCGATTCCACAATCATAAATCCGGCCTAATCGAGAATCTGAACCAGCCGATGCAAGGCCTCGGCTGTTGTTTCACCATCCTGCACCAGCGCCAGACGAATGTAGCCCGCACCGGGATTGCTGCCGTCGGATTGCTGCCGCGCCAGGTAACTTCCCGGCACCACGCGCACGCCGCCGTCCTTGTAGAGTTTCACGGTCGCCGCTTCGTCGCCGCCGTGCGCCGACACATCTAGCCAGACGCAGAAGCCGCCGGCGGGGCGGCAATAGCCATAGCGATTGCCGAGAATCTGCTCGGCGAGATCGAACTTGATCCGGTAGAGCCGCCTGTTCTCCTCGACATGCGCCTCGTCGCTGTAGGCCGCGATCGCGACATGCTGCAGCGGCACCGGCACCTGGGGCGCGGCGACATTGCGCAGCTCGTGAAACATGCTGAGAAATTTCCTGTCGCCGGCCGCAAATCCGACCCGCATGCCCGGCAGGTTCGAACGCTTCGACAGCGACTGAAACGCAACGACATTTGTAAAGTCCGGCCCGGCACATTCCAGCACGCTGCCGGGCGCTTCTTTCGTATAGATTTCCGAATAGCATTCGTCGCTCAGAATCATGAAGCCGAAGCGATCGGCGAGTTTCTTCAGGCGGCTGAAATATTCGCGTGTAGCCACCGCACCCTGCGGATTTGCCGGCGAGGCAATATAGATCGCAACTGTTCTCGCCAGCGTGGCGTCATCGAGCGCATCGAGGTCCGGCAGGAATCCGTTGGTGGGCGTGGTCGGCAGATAAACCGGTTCGCAGCCGGCGGCGCGGGCACCGGCGCCATAGGCCGGATAAAACGGATTGGGCATCAGGATCGCGGGTCTACCCCTGCGCTCGCCGACGTAGCGGGCAGCCGTAATTGCCGCGAAAAACAGGCCCTCGCGGCTGCCGTTGAGCACCAGAAGCTCGGTCTCGGGATCGATTTCGCGCGGCAGGTCGAACCGGGTGGAAAGCCAGTTCGCAGCCGCCCGCCGGAACGGCTCGATGCCCTTGGCGATCGGATAGCGGCCGAACTCGGCGATGTGTTTGGCCAGCACCGGCCCGACAAAGCCGGGCACCGGGTGCTGCGGTTCGCCCAACGATAGCGTAATCAATGGCTTACCCGGCTGATACGGGAGCAGTAGTTCGGTCAGCCGCGCGAATGGCGAGCGCTCGTTTTCCTGACTGCCGGCACCCTGGGGCGCGCGGGATGAAGCGGTCATTGCCATACTTTGAAGCGCCAGCACTTTTGGGGCAGCCGATCGCACGTTGAGACCGGCCGGAAGCGGATCAAACCACCATAGATACGGCGAGGTTAAGACGCGATTAACCATCGACGCCAGCGACGATTTTGCCAATTTATCGCCGGATCATCCCGGAGGCATGATTTCGGAGGCCGCGATGACGATCAAAGGTTAGGACCAATGGCCGGGTAACGGTCCGAAGCGGGTCGCAGCCTCTGGGGATAGGAACTTGATGGCGTTCCCCTGCCTTGTCACGCTTGATTTCGATGCCTCTGGGGCGGCTTTGGCAATCTTTTTTGCTTCGCCCCCAACCGGGCCTTGCCTTCGTCGCCGCGATTTGGCGTCCCGTCCCAAAAAGAAAGGGGCTCCAACTTGCGCTGGAGCCCCTCAACGGTCGGGGCATTGCCGGGTATGTGCCCAAACCGTAGTTCTGGGCGCGACCTCGTGAGGTCGCGCCCCGGGAGAACTCACATATTGTAGGCGCGCTCGGTGTGTTCGGTGAGGTCCAGGCCTTCGCGCTCCACCTCGACGGAGGCCCGCAGGCCGACGATGACATCGACGACCTTGTAGAGGATCGCCGAGCCGATACCCGACCACACCAGCGTGGTGCAGACGCCCCAGATCTGCGAGATCATCTGCGCCGTGAAGTCGTAATCGGCGATCTTGCCGGTCACGTAGTCCATGATGCCGGTACCGCCGAGCGCCGGATTCACCAGGATGCCGGTGCCGAGCGCGCCGACGATTCCACCGATGCAGTGGACGCCGAACACGTCGAGCGAGTCGTCGTAGCCGAGCGCGTTCTTGACCACCGTGCAGAAGAACAGGCAGACCACGCCGACCACCAGACCGAGCACGATCGCACCCATCGGTCCAGAGTAACCGGCCGCGGGTGTGACCGCCACAAGTCCCGCCACCGCGCCCGAAATTGCGCCGAGTACCGAGGGATGGCCCTTGATGATCCACTCCGCGAACATCCACGACATCGCCGCCGCAGCGGTTGCGACGAAGGAGTTGGTCATGGCGAGCGCCGCGCCGCCGCTGGCTTCAAGATTCGATCCGGCGTTGAAGCCGAACCAGCCGACCCAGAGTAGCGAGGCGCCGATCATGGACATGGTCAGGGAATGCGGAGCCATCAGGTCCTTGCCGTAGCCGGTCCGCTTGCCGATCAGGAGCGCGCCGACGAGACCGGCGATGCCGGCGTTGATGTGCACCACGGTGCCGCCTGCGAAGTCGATCGCGCCCTTCTTGAAGACCCAGCCGGCGTCGGCGTTGACTTCATC
>DASXJV010000247.1:0-8032 GCA_036497205.1 Bradyrhizobium sp. | reverse complement strand
CCACGTATTTCGATATTTCGTCGGGATCGGTATCGGCTGCGTTGTGCGGCGTCAGGACGACCTTTGGATGCGTCCAGAACGGGCTGTCCGCCGGAAGCGGTTCCGCTGCGAAGACATCCAGCGAAGCGGCGCCGAGCGTGCCGTCGTCAAGGCATTCCAGAATGTCGGCTTCCGCTTGCAGCCCGCCTCGCCCGGCATTGATCAGAACCGGCGCACCCATCGGGCTATTTCGGTTGAGGCTTGCGAACAAATCGCGGTTCAAAATGTGCCGCGTGTCTGGCGTGAGAGGCAGCAGGCAGACCAGGACATCGGTACGTCGCAGAAACGCTTCGAGTTGCGCTTTGCCGTGAAAGCACGCGATCCCGTCGATTTGCCTCGGACTGCGGCTCCAGCCCGACACGCGAAAGCCTATGCGTCTGAGCACTTCGGCCGCGTTCGTCCCAAGCGTGCCGAGGCCCATGATGCCGACCGAAATTGCGCTCGCCGGCCATTGAGACCTCGGCTCCCAACGCTTCTCGCGCTGGCAGGCTCTTAGGTAAAGCTCCTGCCGGTGGTGCATCAGCACATGAAGCAGGACATATTCGGTCATTCGATCTGTGAGGTCGGCGACCGCAACGCGAACAAGCGGCACTTTAGGCAGGCTGGAATCGGCCATCAGTGCATCGACGCCCGCGCCCAGATTGAAAATGACGCGCAGATTTGGAAATGCCGCAAGCTCTCCTTGAGCCGGCTTCCAGACGGCGGCGTAATGAACCTCGGCGGGATCGAACGCCGCGTCGGGCAACAGCAAAACACGCCGGTCCTTGCAGACATCGTCGAAGCGGCTCTTCCACCGTCCGGGAGACCAGTTTTCAGTCCCGCCATGCACCAGCAGGGCGAGTGCGCCTTTGTTCATCGGATTTTTGCCTCATAGTTGCGGAATCGCAAGGCGACCTTATCGGCCCGGGATGTCGGTGCAAAATATTTCCGTTCCTCGTCGGCTCCGGGCATACTCATTCGTCTTTCAATCACAGGAACTTTTCCGCATGCTCTACGCCATCCTCTGCTATCACGACGAAGACACCGTCGGTTCCTGGACCAGGGAACAGGACGCCACGGTCATGAAGAAGCTTGCCGTCGTGCAGGACAAACTGACAAAACAGGGCCGGCTCGGACCGGTGGCGCGGCTGTTGCCGACGACATCGGCGACCACGCTGCGCAAGGACGATCCGCCCATCGTGATCGACGGGCCCTATGCCGAGACCAAGGAGCAGCTGCTCGGCTTCTACGTCGTCGACTGCAAGAATCTCGATGAGGCGCTCGATGTGGCGCGCGATCTCGGCGCGGCCAATCCCGGCGGCGCTTATGAAATTCGCCCAGTAGGCCTGTTTCAGCCCGGGAGCACTGCGACGTGACCGACACCGCCTGGATCGATGCCGCGCTCACCTCGGCGCGTCCCCAGGCGGTCGGCGCGCTGCTCCGCTATTTCCGCAATCTCGACACTGCCGAGGAAGCATTCCAGAACGCCTGCCTGCGCGCGCTGAAAAGCTGGCCGCAGAACGGCCCGCCCCGCGAACCGGCGGCGTGGCTGATCATGGTCGGGCGGAATGTCGCGATCGATGATATCAGGCGGAGCCGCAAGCAGGAGCCGCTGCCCGAAGACGAGGCGATCTCCGATCTAGACGACGCCGAGGACGCGCTGGCCGAGCGGCTCGACGGCTCACAATACCGCGATGACATTTTGCGGCTGCTGTTCATCTGCTGCCATCCCGACCTGCCGGCGACGCAGCAGATCGCGCTGGCGCTGCGCATCGTCTCCGGGTTGACCGTGAAGCAGATCGCGCGCGCGTTCCTGGTCAGCGAAGCGGCGATGGAGCAGCGCATCACGCGGGCGAAAGCGCGCGTCGCGGACGCGGACGTGCCGTTCGAGACGCCAGGCGCCGTGGAGCGCACCGCGCGTCTCTCCGCGGTCGCCGCGATGATCTACCTGATTTTCAACGAGGGCTATTCCGCTGGCGGAGACACCGCCGACATCCGCGCACCCCTGTGCGAGGAGGCGATTCGGCTGGCGCGGCTATTGCTGCGGCTGTTCCAGAGCGAGCCCGAGATCATGGGACTGACGGCGCTGCTGTTGCTGCAGCATGCCCGCGCGGCGGCCCGCTTCGATTCTCAGGGCGCATTGGTGCTGCTCGACGATCAGGATCGCTCATTGTGGAATCAGACGATGATAGCCGAGGGGCTGGCGTTGATCGACAAGGCGATGCGACATCGCCGCAGCGGGCCCTATCAGATTCAGGCGGCGATCGCGGCGTTGCATGCCCGTGCCGCAAAGCCCGAAGACACCGACTGGACGCAGATCGATCTGCTCTACGGCGCGCTCGAGATCATGCAGCCGTCGCCGGTGGTGACGCTCAACCGCGCCGTTGCGGTATCCAAGGTGCGCGGGCCCGAGGCGGCGCTTGAGATGATCGAGCCGCTCGCGCCGCGCCTTTCGAATTATTTTCATTTTTTCGGCGTGCGCGGGGCCTTCCTGATGCAGCTTGGCCGCAATGACGAGGCCCGCGTGGCGTTCGACCGCGCCATCGCACTCGCCAACACCACAGTGGAAGCCGCCCACATCCGGATGCATCTCGACCGCCTGATGCGCGACAGCCAGCCGCGCGGGTCCAGGATTTCGAAAAAATAATTCGCTCCCGCTGTCGATTTGCCCCTGCCTCGTTCGTCCTGGGATTGTGCATCACCAATTCCTCAAGGAGACGCGCGATGAACATGCAAGCTAGTCAAACCATCGACGAAGCCAGGCCGACGATCGCGGACAAGACGCCGGTCTCGAAACCCGCGCTCTGGTTGGGCCGCGTTCTCAGCGGTCTCGTCGTTTTGTTCCTGCTGTTCGACGGCGCCATCAAGCTGGTGCCATGGCCGATCGTCACAGAAACGATGGACAGGATCGGCTATGGTTCGAGCGAAACGCTGGCGCGCAGCCTGGGGTTTATCACCATCGTGTGCACCGTTCTCTATGCGATCCCGCCCACCTCGATCATCGGCGCGATCCTGCCGACCGGCTATCTTGGCGGCGCGATGGCATCGCATGTGCGGATCGGCAGCCCGCTGTTCAGCCACATGCTGTTCGGGTTCTATCTCGGGCTGATGGTATGGGGCGGGCTCTGGTTGCGCGATCGGAGTCTGCGCGCATTAATACCCTTCCGGCGTTGACTTGCGTCACTGATAATTCACAGACACGGAGCCTTTCATGTTCGAAATCATTGCCATCGTCGCCATCGTCATTGCGATCGCGATTGCGATCATACTTATCCTCGCCGCGACCAAGCCGGATACTTTCAGCGTCCAGCGCGCGACCACGGTCAAGGCGACGCCGGAAAAAATCTTCTCCCTGATCAACGACTTTCATCAATGGGGATCGTGGTCGCCTTACGAGAACAAGGATCCCGCGATGAAGCGCAGCTATAGCGGGGCTGAGAGCGGCAAGGGTGCGGTCTATGCGTGGGACGGCAACAAGAACGTCGGCTCCGGCCGCATGGAAATCCTGGACACCTCGGTGCCGGCGAAAATTGTCATCAAGCTCGATTTCTTCAAACCGTTTGAGGGCCACAACACCGCCGAGTTCACAATGCTGCCGCAGGGTGATGCCACCAACGTAACGTGGCTCATGCATGGTCCGTCGCCGTTCATGGGAAAGATCATGCATGTGTTCATCAACATGGACCGCATGGTCGGCAAGGATTTCGAAATTGGTCTCGCCAACTTGAAGAGGCTCACCGAAAAGTAAACGATCGTTCGAAACATCAATCCCCAAGGAGCAAGTGATGCAGGTCAATCCCTATCTATTCTACAACGGCAATTGCGAAGCGGCGTTCAAGTTCTACGAAAAGGCGCTCGGCGCCAAGATAGAGGCGATGCTGACGCATGAGAGCGCGCCGGAGTCGATGCCGGTTCCACCGGAATGGAAGCAGAAGATCATGCACGCGAAGATCACGATCGATGGCGAAGTACTGATGGCGGGTGATGCGCCTCCCGGCCACTTCCATCCGCCGCAGGGTTTTTCGGTCTCGCTGACGGTCGAGGACCCAACTGACGGCGAACGCAAGTTCAAGGCCCTGGCCGAGGGCGGCACGGTGAATATGCCGTTCAGCAAGACTTTCTGGGCCAAGGGCTTCGGCATGTGCGTCGACCAATTCGGGATTCCCTGGATGGTCAATTGCCCAATAGAAGCTTGATCCGTCAGCGACACGACGGATAGATCGCGGCGAGTTCACGCCCACGCAGCAACAGCAGGCGGGAGCTTAGCCCGCCGCGGCGGAGAATCCAGCCGCGCACCGCGGAGGGATAGGCCTCCAGCACCAGTTCGGACGCTTCCGGCTCGGCATACAGCTTGCCGCGCCGGTCGACCGAACGCGCGGCATGAAATCCCAGTATCGCGCGGCGCGTCACGCAGATGCGGTCGCTCGGTACCATGCTCAGCACCAGCGTGCAGGCCGACAGGCAAGGCCCGTCGATCACAACGCGCTCGCCCGAAGCACGCACGCGCTCGAACAGGTCGAGAAACGGGCCGACCTGTCCGCCCGGACTGGCGAGGATGCGAACCTCGGCATGCGCCGACGGCGAGGCGATGGCGCATAGTATCGTTACGAGCCAAATTATTCTGGGGCAAGCTGTCCGCATTCCCGAACATTCCTTCGCTCGGATGACAAGCAACTTAGGTAATTGTGAAGCGTGAGACAAGGTTTCGGCTAAGGTCGTCAATTTTTCTTAGTCTACCCCGCGCGAAGCCGCGCGGAAGAAGCATTACCCATTCCGTCTCTCGCCGCGCAGCGTCGGCAATCCAATACCGGCGGCATCGAAGCCGCCATCGACGGCGAGAATCTGTCCCGTGATGTAGCTGGCGCGGTCGCTGCACAGGAAGAACACCGCCTCCGCCAATTCTGCTTCGAGGCCGTAGCGGTTGAGCGGAATCGCGTCGTGATAATCAGCGCGGATCTCCGGCGTGTGAACGGCTTTTGCCATCGCGGTCTCGACCGGGCCGGGCGCGACGCCGTTGACGCGAATGCCAAGCGACGCCAGTTCGACGGCGAGTTGCTTGGTGAGATGCGCGAGTCCGGCCTTGCTGGTGCCGTAGGCCGAGCGCAGCGTCGAGGCGCGCATCGCCGAGATCGAGGTGATGTTAACGATCGCGCCGCCGCCATGTTCGCGCATCAGCGGCGCTGCCGCCTTGGTGCAAAGGAACGGCCCGGTCAGATTGACCGCCAGCACCCGGCTCCAGTCGTCGTCGGAAATTTCCAGCAGCGGCGCGAACACCGCGATCCCGGCGTTGTTGACCAGTGCGTCGAGCCGGCCAAACCGCGTGCCGACCTTTGCTATCGCTTCCGTCACCGCGCTGGCATCGGAGACGTCGCAATGCAGCCCCAGCGTATCGCCGGCGTTGGCCAGCGCTTCCACGCTTTGCCATAACAATTCGCCCTCGATATCGAGCAACGCCACGCGCCAGCCTTCGGCGAGAAACCGCTTTGCGACGGCAAGCCCGATGCCGCGCGCGGCGCCGGTCACCAGCGCGACCTTTGGCGGGGAAGGGGTCATAGGTGTTCCATCGTTGGGTGTTTCAGCCGGATGATCTTGCGCAGTCCCTAGCACGGAAGGGAAGCGTCTGCTTTCTTAACCGGAAAGTATCCGCAGAACAAAAGGACCCAATTTCATGACGGTCGTCGATCATCAGAACAACGCTCGGGAAACCTGGCGGCCGGGCGTGGAGACCCGCATGCTGGTTTCGTCCAGCAACGGCGCCGCGCAATTATGCATGTTCGAACAATGGATCGCGCCCGGGGCCGGCGCGCCAACTCACTCGCATCCGGTCGAAGAGGTGCTGACGGTGCGCGAGGGCGAAGCCGAAATGTGGATAGATGAGGGGCGCGCAATTGTGTCGGCTGGCCAATCGCTGATCGTGCCTGCGGGGCGCAAACACGGCTTCCGCAATTCCGGCACGGCGACGCTGCACATCCGCGCGGTGCTGGCGTCGCCGGTTTTCGAAGCCACGATGGAAGGTACGTCGGAAGCGGTGCGGAGGTGGGATTCGGTGTGAATACAAGGTTGTTGTGTTTTGCTCTCTCGGTGATCATGCCCGAGCGGCCTTGTGCCGGGCCATACACGTCCTACTTCACCGCACGTCGAAGACGTGGATGGCCGAGACAACAAGCCCGGCCACGACGCGGAGGAAACGACGTGCGCCTTTCGACGCTTTCACCTCTTTCCCTTCTTCGCCACCGCCCTCTCATACGCCGCTTGCAACCGCTCACCCACCGATGGTCCCGCCTTCCGCCGCCGCTTCGCGCCCAAATGCGTCTCGCGCAACTCGTCCATGAACTCGGCCCACATTTTTGGGCCGCCTTCGCTCAAGAGTTTGGCGCGGATGCCGAGTTCTTCCGAGACGGGGAGGTATTTGAATCCCCAGCCCGACATCTGCGCCAGGATCGGCAACAGCTCTATGCCCTGCTCGGTGAGCGAGTAGATTCCCTTCTGCTTATGGCTGGGATCGTCGTCACGCGTGATGATGCCCTGGTCAAGCAGCGTCTTCAGCCGGTCGGCGAGGATGTTGGAGGAGATACCTTCTTCGGATTTGGTCAGCAGTTCGCGAAAATGCCGGCGGTTGCCGAACATCATGTCGCGGATCACCAGCAGGCTCCATTTGTCGCCGACCACTTCAAGCGTGAGATTGATCGGGCAGCCGGAGCGCTGATCGTCGGTCATGTGATGTACTCCCTCCCCCCTTGCGGGGTCGAGACGAGCGAAGCTCGCTCTGTAGGGTTGGGAAGGGGGATAGGCCACAAGCGCTGTACTTGCGGCGCCCCCACAGACCGAACTTCGCGCGTCGCGACCCCACATGGGGGAGGGGAGAATACAGCGAGAATCATCATCGTCCGCGCCCCTGAAAAAAACCGCTTGCAATATTGCACCAGTTATCCCAAGCTGCAACTAGTTGCAATATACAAGTGGTTTGAGGAGGTGCCATGCCCGATCGCAACAGAGCGGAAATCATCCGTGCCATCTTTGCCGCCTACCTGTCGCACGACCGCAAGGCTGTTGAAGACGCGCTCGCTGACGATTTCCACTTCACAAGTCCGTATGACGACGAGATCGACAAGGCCACCTATTTTATACGCTGCTGGCGCAACGCCGACTGGATCGAGCGGCATGAACTCGAAAGAATCTTCGTCGAAGGCGATGAGGCCTTTGTGACCTACAAATGCGTGGCCAAGGGTGGAAAGAACTTCCGGAACACCGAGTTCTTCCGCTTCGAAGGTGACAAGATCAAACGCATCGATGTTTATTTCGGCGCCACCTATGAGAACGGCGCCTTTATCAAGCAGAATGAAAACTGAGCTGGAGCCATCTGTATGTCTCTCTCCCTGCATTTTCACCCTCTGGCGTCGTACTGCCACAAGGTGCTGATCGCGCTTTATGAGAACGCTACGCCGTTCGCGCCCAATATGGTCGATCTCTCCAACGAGAGCGAGCGCGCGGCGCTGTTGAAGCTGTGGCCGATCGGCAAGTTTCCGGTGCTCGCCGACGATGCACGGAACCAGACCGTCCCGGAGTCGACGGTCATCATCGAGTACCTCGACCGGCATTATCCGGGCAGGACGAGGTTCATTCCCGCGGACCTCGACCGCGCATGTCAGACGCGGCTGCGCGACCGTTTCTACGATCTGTATGTGCATGAGCCGATGCAGAAGATTGTCGGCGATCGATTGCGCCCCGACGGCAAGAAGGATCCGCATGGCGTCGAGGAAGCCAGAGCGCGCTTAAGGACTTCCTATCGAATGATCGATCAGGAGATGGCAACTCGGACCTGGGCGATCGGCGATACGTTCAGTCTCGCCGATTGCGCGGCCGCGCCGGCGCTGTTCTATGCCAACGAGGTGATGCCGTTTGGTGAAAGCCACGCGAACGTCGCGGCGTATTTCGGCCGCTTGAAGGCGCGGCCGTCCTACGCGCGCGTCCTCAAGGAGGCCGAACCGTATTTTGCGATGTTTCCCAGGGAGGC
>DASXJV010000246.1:0-3200 GCA_036497205.1 Bradyrhizobium sp. | reverse complement strand
ATCTCAGGGTATTTTGGCTGACGTTGAGGCTACCCTAAAATGTGGACATTCTATAACATTGGATCGGCGAAACGAAAACAAGACGTGGTGCTAAACCAACGTCCGTTCTTGAGGGAGGAGCGGAAGACATCTGCTCATGCTAAGTGTTTCGCAGTTTGACCGATGCTGTTGAAAAATGCCGTCACGTAGTTGGCTTTGTTATTGGGGAGGCGTTTTTGGCTTACTCCTGGCGGGGCGTCACCGCCTGACCTGCGAACAGCGCAACCGAATTGCCATGCCACTTACGCGAGCGATGCGCACACTCCATCTGTTGTTGGGCCGAGTAGACGCAGCGCCATCGTCTTGAGGTTCTGCACAATGGCGGCGAGATGAAACTCGTCGCGGGCGCCGGTGCCGCGAAGGCGCATCCGCTCAAAGCCATGCTGGACCTTCAGGTGTGCAAAACGCATCTCTACTTTTTGCGCGCATTGCTCGATCGCTCGAATTCCGGCGTGCCTTTTAGTGAACGGGCATGGTTGCGTGCATCCTCGTTGATATCACGTGCAATCTTCTTGAACGGTGCGCGCGTGCATCGTTGCTTGAGTGTGCAAGTGCGGCACTCTTGAGGTTGTGACAGGTAGTTCCTGACGCGGCTATCATGGACTGTTCCCGAGGTTCGCAGGGGTTTGCCGTTGGGACAGACATAGACGTCCCGCTCAGCATCGTAAGTGAAGTCGCCACGGGAAAACATGCCATCAGGCGATGGATATCTTTCCCACACGGGAATATGCGGCGTGATGTTTTTGCCCAACAGCCATGCAAGCAGTTTGCCGGTTCCATAGGCGGTATCGGCTGCGAGCCAATCAGGCTTTAGATCAAACCGTTGTTCGGCGCGCTCGATCATCGTCTTGGTTGACGCCACCTCATCACCGGCGCGTCTCTTGAT
Source organism: Bradyrhizobium sp. (assembly GCA_036497205.1). GTDB lineage: Bacteria > Pseudomonadota > Alphaproteobacteria > Rhizobiales > Xanthobacteraceae > Bradyrhizobium. The sequence goes on along the minus strand of DASXJV010000246.1, from coordinate 2,275 downwards.
GCGCTGCAGTTCCGACGAATCGATACGTACACCGCTCCCCCGTCCGCTCCCTCGCGTCGACAACAAAAAAGCCGCCTTGCGGCGACCTGCTGTAAGTGTTTGTTTTCTTGCACCCTTCTGGTGGACGCACAAGGGATCGAACCTTGGACCTCTCCCGTGTGAAGGGAACGCTCTCCCGCTGAGCTATGCGTCCGGGATTTTCGTGCGCCATTAAGGGCCGGCAAATCGGCGTTCGATTAAGCGATACACGTCGTCAGTAGCGGCGATTTACGAAGTGCGGGGCACGCGTGTCAAGCTATCGTATCGAAACCGCGCGGGCGAGGGCTCCAACTGCGGATCATGCCCCCGGCTGGCGGGCGCGGGAGGCGTGGTACTGCAGTGCCCGGATGCGTTCGGCCAGCGTGCCGCCGCCCTCGACGGGAACGCCGCCATTGGCGGTTGCGCCATTGGCGGGTCGCGCCGCCTGCGCCGGGATCGCCGGTTCCGTCGCCAGCATGGCCTCGATCGGTGAATTCGGCCCTTCCAGCTGCATCGCGAGTTTTGCGACTTCGGCGGCGATATCGTTGATGCGTTCGCGCAACAGTGCATTTTCCATGCGCTCGGTCGCCCACGAGCTTTCGGCCTGCTGCTGGATCGCGTTGATGTCGCGCTGCAGCTTGGCGCGTTCGTCGCGGGCAATGCGAAGCTGTTCCTCGACCGCCGCCTTCTCGGTCCGCAATTTTTCGAGCGCAGGCGATTTGCCGACGCTCAATGCGGCGATTTCGCCGCGCAATTCCCTGGCCGTGCGTTCCGCGGTCTCGTTCGCCTGGCGCAACTGGTTGTTTTCAAAGTCGCGCTCGGCCAACAGCTTGCCTTGGGTAGTGAGACGCGCTTCCAGATCGTTGACGCGGTTGCCGAGCATTTCGGCTTCCTTAACCTGGACGATCAGCTGGCGATCGAGATCGGTGACGCGCTGGCTCAAGTTTTCGACGCGGCTGCGCGCCTCGGAAAGTTCGCGCGTCGCCTTCTCGGATTCGCTGCGCTCCTTTTCAAGCCGCGCCTGCGTAGCGGCAAATTCCTTTTCGGCGTCGCCAACGCGGCTCTTGAGCGCATCGACCTGGGCGCGCATCGCCACCAGTTCGACCTGGCGGCTGTCCGCCATCATCGAACGGTCGGACAATTCGGCGTTGAGTTTGGCGAGGTTGTTTTGTTTCTCCTTGAGCGCCTGCTCAGCGTCACGCAGCGATTCAGTCTTGGCGGTGAATTCCTCTTCAGTGGCCCGCAACTGCTCCTTCATCGCCTTCTCGCGCGCTTCAAGCGAAAAGATCGTGGCGTTCTTTTCGCCGAGCTCAAGCTTCATGCGATTGATCGCATCGGATTTCTTGCCGAGTTCGGCGAGCTGACTGGTGGTCTTGTTCTTGAGCTGATCGACGCTCATCTCGAGCCGCCGCGCCGACATCGCGAATTCCGCGCGCAGCTGGTCCTTGTCGGCCTGGATTTCGGCCATCGACAGCGGCGTCGCTGCCTCGAGCCGCCGGATCGTCAGCCGCACCGCGCGGTTATGCACCAGCGGCACGATCATCAGTCCGAACAGCATCGAGACCAGAAAACCGATCGCCAGATACATGATCGGTTCGATCATGAACGCTCACTCTCCACGAGAAAATTGTTAATCACAATGCCATGGGGGACAGGGTAAACGCCAGCTTAATGCCGCGTTAATGTGAATCCGTGACCAGACGCGCACCAGCCTCGGAACAACCCCGCTGGATGAGATTAGAACGGGTTCCAGGTCGCGCTCGGGGTATATTTGAGATAGCCGATATTGGCGCCAAGGCGCAGCCCGATACCGGACCGAATCGGCACCAGCACAACGTTGTTGGCAGTCAGCGCGGTCATCCCGAAGCCGCCGATGATATAGGCGGAGCCATTGATGCCGGCAAAGCGCTGGTAGATCGCGTTGGTGGCAGGAAGATTGTAAACGAGAGTCATGGTCCGCGCGCCGTCGCCGCCCCAGTCGAAGCCGACCGACGGTCCCTGCCAGTAGACGTGTAAATCGCCGGCATTTTTGGTGTAGAGCGTGCCCTCGCCGTATCTCAATCCGGCGACGAAGGCGCCGCTGCCTTCCTCGCCCAGAATATATCCGTTCGGCAAACCCCATTGGCTGACCGCGCGCTCGATCACGGAGGCGAGGCCGCGAGACACATTGCCGAAGAACTTGTGCCCGGCGGAGACGAGTTCGTCGGGCCCGTAGGTATAAGGGGCGGGTTGCGGCGGGCCTTGCTGCGAGAAAGCG
>DASXJV010000245.1:0-7839 GCA_036497205.1 Bradyrhizobium sp. | reverse complement strand
CCGAGCTCCATCACATAGGCGCGGTCGGCGATCTGCAGCGCGGCCTGCGCGTTCTGCTCGACCAGCAGCACCGATACGCCGCTGGCGCGCAACTCTCCGATGGTGCGGAAAATATCGGCTACGATGATCGGCGCCAGCCCGAGGCTCGGCTCGTCCAGCATCAACAGCCGCGGCGCGCCCATCAGGGCGCGGCCCATCGCCAGCATCTGCTGCTCGCCGCCCGACAGCGTTCCCGCCAGCTGCTTGCGCCGCTCCTTCAGCCGCGGAAACAGCGTGTAGACCCGCTCGAACGATTTTTCCGCCACAGCCTTGGCAATCCGGAATGCGCCGAGCTGCAGATTATCCTCGACATTCATGGTGCCGAACAGTTCGCGATGCTCCGGCACCAGGCTCAAGCCCGCCGCGACCCGGTCCTCGATTTCGAGCCGCGCCATGTCCCGGCCGGCGAAGGTCACGCGGCCCTTCAGCGGCAGGATCCCCATGATAGCGTTCAACAGGGTGGTCTTGCCGGCGCCGTTGGCGCCGATGATGGTGACTATCTCGTTGTCGGCGACATCGAACGAAACCGAACGGACGGCTTCGACCTTGCCGTAGGCGACATGCGCATCGGACACCGACAATAGCGCGCTCATGCGACCGCTCCGAGATAGGCCTTGATCACCTCGGGATTGGTCTTGATCGCCTGCGGCGTGCCTTCGGCGATCTTGGTGCCGAAGTCGAGCACCACGATGCGGTCGGCGAGGTCCATCACAAATCCCATGTCGTGCTCCACCAGCAGCACCGACATGCCGCCGTCGCGCAACTGACGCAGCAGGCCTGCGAGGCGTTGCTTCTCCATATGCCGCAATCCAGCGGCCGGCTCGTCGAGCAGCAGCAGGATCGGATCGACGCACAGCGCGCGGGCGATCTCGACGATGCGCTGCTGGCCGAGCGACAGGCTCCCCGCGAGCGTGTCGATCTGGTCGCCAAGGCCAACGCGCTCGATCTGGCGCGCCGCTTCCGCCAGCAATTTCGCCTCGTCTGATCGGTCGAGGCGGAACATGCTGGAGAGGGCGCCGGCATGGCCGCGCAAATGCGCGCCGATCGCGACGTTTTCCAGCACAGTCATGTCCGGCACCAGTTTGACATGCTGGAAAGTTCGGGCAATGCCGAGTTTGACCACTTCCTGCGGCGGTGCGTTATCGATCTTCTGGCCGAGAACGGAGATCGTGCCGCCCGACGAAGTGAGCACGCCAGTGATCAGGTTGAACGTCGTGCTCTTGCCGGCGCCGTTGGGGCCGATCAGGGCTACGATCTCGCGGGCCTGGACGTCGAACGAGACGTCGTTGACGGCGATCACGCCGCCGAACTGTTTTCGCGCCTTCTCGATCTGCAGCAGTACCCTGGGAACACCCGTGGCTCTCGTGCGCGCCGGCAATGTCAGGGATGTGTCGGGCCGCTTGCGGTTTGATTTGAACGGCAATTGCGCCATCAGCCAGGGCCAGACGCCGGTCGGCGCCAGTTGCAGCAGCACCACCAGCAGGATGCCGAACACGATGGTCTCGAGCTGACCCTCGCCGTGAAACAGATACGGCAAATAGCTTTGAAGAATTTCTTTCAGGATGACGACGATGCCGGCCCCTAACACGCCGCCCCAGACATAGCCGGCGCCGCCGACGACCGCGACGAACAGATATTCGATGCCGGCCTGGGCGCCAAACGGCGTGGGATTGGCGGCGCGCTGGAAATGCGCATAGAGCCAGCCGGACAGGCCGGCCAGTACCGCCGCATAGATGAAAACCAAAAGCTTGGCCCGGGGCGTTTGCACGCCAAATGCTTCGGCGGCGATATGTCCGCGCCGCAGCGCGCGGATCGCGCGGCCGGTACGCGAGTCCAAGAGGTTCATGGTGAGCAGCGCGCAGATCAGGACCGCGATCCAGATCGCGAAGTAGATCGTTCCGGGGTCGATCATCCTGAACGAGCCGATCGACAGCGGCGGGATTCCGGAGATGCCGTCGTTGCGGCCGAGGAATTCGAGCTTGCTGAACAGATAGAACAGGCCGAGGCCCCAGGCGATGGTGCCAAGCGGCAGATAATGTCCCGACAGCCGCACCGTGATCAGGCCGAGCGCCACTGCGGCGATGCCGCTGACCAGAAGCGAAAGCGGCAGCGTCAGCCATGGCGACACGCCATAGGCCGTGGTCAGCACCGCCGTGGTATAGGCGCCAAATCCGCAAAACGCCGCCTGGCCGAAGGACGTCAGACCGCCGACACCGGTCAGGAGCACAAGGCCCATCGCCACCAGCGCGGCGAGACCGATATTATCCAAGAGCACGATCCAGAACGGCGGCATGCCCGGGATGAACGGGATCGCCGCCATGACCAATGCGAACATGATAATGGGCAGCCGCTGCGGCATCGCGATCAATCCTTTTCTTCCTCGACCGCGGGCGCCGCCAGCGACCGCAGCAGGAGAACCGGAAGAATCAGCGTGAAGACGATGACCTCCTTGAAATTGCTGGCGTAGAACGAGGAAAAGGCTTCGACGGACCCGACCACCAGGGCCGCTACCGCGGTCAAGGGGTAACTCACGAGGCCGCCGATGATCGCGGCGATGAAACCCTTCAGGCCGATCAGGAATCCGGTGTCGTAATACAGCGTCGTGATCGGCACGATCAGGATTCCAGAAATGGCCCCGATCACGGAAGCCAGAAGGAATGCGATCTGCCCCGACAGCGTGGTTCTGATGCCGACAAGACGCGAACCCAACCGGTTGACCGCGGTGGCGCGCAGCGCCTTGCCGTAAAGGGTAAGTCCGAAAAAGAGCCAGAGGCCGATAATGAAAGCGACGGTGATGGCGTAGACGGCGATGCTCTGGCCGGTGAAGCGCAGCGGGCCGACGGTAAAGCCCGCATCCGCTATCGTCGGGCCGCGCTGGCCCTCGGCGCCAAAAAACACCAGGCCAAAACCCTGCAGCGCCAGATGGCAGCCCACAGAGGCGATCAAGAGCACCAGCACCGAGGTGTGCGCTATTGGTTGAAACGCGATGCGATAGAGAAACAGTCCGATCGCCGCGACGATCAGCAGCGACAGCGCGATGTTGATGGCGATCGGGGGGTGACGGCCGGCGAGCCAAGAGGCGAGGGCGAAAATGCCCGCAGGCAGGAGGATATTGACCGCGAACGCGCGCCCGACAAGCCTGGGATGTAGCGATCGGCGGCCGGCGAATATATCGAGGCCAAACGCCACCACGCCCATCGCCAACGCCAGCCGCGCCGTGCCCGGCATCTGGCCTGCCGACAGCGACGCATAGGTCAGCGCGCCGTAGGTAACGAACTCGCCCTGCGGGATCAGGATCACGCGCGTGACGGCGAACACCAGCACCAGCGCAAGGCCGAGCAACGCATAGATCGCACCGTTGGTAATGCCATCTTGGACCAGGAACAACATGATCGTGGTGTTCAAGACCGGGCGCTCCCCTCGCACGTCGGCTGATCGCGCCCCAATGGAGCCCGGCCGTCCGAATACAGCAGTTGAAAAGGGCTGCCGATATTTGATATGATGTATAACAATTATCCGATATAACATCAAGGCCCGGCCGGTCGGGTGTAGGCTACCGGGATTGCGAGCAGTGAGCGATGACCGTTTCCAAGACCGACGCCGCCGATTCCGCCAAGGCGTCCCGCCCCACGCGCAAGGAGCCTCGCAACGGAGGCCCGGAAGGCGCGGCCCTGCAACTGGGCGAATTGTCCGAGCATCTGGGCTACGCGCTAAAGCGCGCGCAACTGAAAATCTTCGACGATTTTCTGCGCTGCGTCGCGCCCCTGCAACTGACCCCGGCGCAGTTCTCGGTCTTGCTGCTGCTCGAAAAGAATCCGGGACGCAACCAGACCGAAATCGCCAATACGCTCGGCATCCTCAGGCCGAACTTCGTGGCGATGCTCGATGGTCTCGAGAGCCGCGATCTGTGCGCGCGGATACGTTCGGCCAACGATCGCCGCTCCCACATCCTAGTCGTGACCGACAAGGGCCGCGCAGTGCTGGCGCGGGCGAAGAAGCTCGTTGCCGCCAAGCACGAAGCGCGTCTCAACGCGTTGCTGGGGCCCGCCAATCGCGCCGCGCTGCTTGCGATGTTGGCCACGATCGCAAGAGAATTTTGAGGCACACTCCTTGTCCTGAGGAGGAGCGTCAGCGCCGTTTCGAAGGATGAGTTCGCGCGGGCCTCATGGTTCGAGGCGCGCGAAAACGCGCTGTTCACCAAAGGGTCTGCTAATCCACCAGAATTACCCTGATATCGTTGACGTTGGTGAGTGTCGGACCGGTCAGCAACAGGTCGCCGGTCGCGGCGAAGAAGGCCGTCGCGTCGTTGTTGTCGAGGTAGGCTTTGGGGTCGAGGCCAAGCGATTTCATCTTAGCAAAGGTGTTTTGATCGATCATCGCGCCTGCCGGATCGCTCGCGCTGCCCGCGCCGCCGTCCGCGCCGTCGGTATCTGCGGCCAGCGCCGAAATAGCTGACGTATCCTTGAGCAGGCCGGCCAGCGCCAGCGCGTATTCCTGGTTGGGGCCGCCGCGCCCGTTGCCGCGCACGGTCACGGTGAGTTCGCCGCCCGACAGGATCGCCACGCGCTTTCCCTTCGCGCGCACCTGTAGCGCGAGCTGTGCGTGGTCGGCAGCGACGCTGCGGGCCTCGCCCTCGAGGTCGGCGCCGAGATCGACGGTCTCGTATCCGGCGTCCCTTGCTTTCCTGATCGCGGCATCGAGCGATGCCTTCGGCCGCGCGATCAGTTCAAATTGCGCGCGTGCGAAAGCCGGATCGCCAGGCTTGCAGCTCTCGTTGTTGGCGTCGTCGAGCGCGCGGCGGATGGCATCGTCGACCTTGAGGCCATATTTCGCGACGATCGCGCGTGCGTCGGCCAGCGTGGTCGGATCCGGTACCGTCGGTCCCGACGCGATAGCGGATGGATCGTCGTGCGGAACGTCCGATATCGCCAGCGTCACGATTTCGGCCGGCTTCCCCGCGCGCGCGAGCCGGCCGCCCTTGATCCGCGACAAATGCTTGCGAACGGTGTTGACCTCGCCGATCGGTGCGCCCGAGCGCAGTAGCGCTCGTGTTACCTGTTGTTTCTGCGCAAACGACACGCCTTCGAGCGGCGCGATCCAGTTCGCGGAGCCGCCGCCCGACAACAGCACCAGCAGGAGATCGTCGGCATCGGCGTCCTGCGCCAGCCGCAAACTTTCCTCCGCGCCCTTCAGTCCAGCCTCGTCGGGCACGGGATGGCCGGCCTCGATCACCTTGATCCGCCGCGTCGCCATGCCATGACCGTGGCGGGTGGTCGCGATCCCGGATAGGCGAGCCGGGTCCAGTTCGAGCGCATCGAGATAATGCCGCTCCGCCGCCGCAGCCATCGCCGCCGCGGCCTTGCCGGCGGCAAGGCAGATCACCCGGCCTTTGGGCACCGGGCGCAAATGCGCTGGTAGCACGATGTCGGGGTGCGCGGCGGCGACGGCGGCGTCGAAAATGGCGCGCAGGAGAGGGCGTCTGTCGGTCATCGTGTCACGGAATTTGACGTGGAAGCATGCGACGCCGGTTATCCATCCGATTGCGGCAAAAGAAAACCCCCGCCAGGTATTGCGGGGGTTTTCGCGTGCGCCCGTAAGGGCCTATCAAAACGCTGGCGAGGGCTTAGCCGCCGACGTCGCCGGAGACGACATCGCCGAATAGTTCCCACTTCTCGCCCTTGAACCGCTGCAACTGAAGCTGGCTGATCGGGGCGAAATCGGTCGGGCTGGTGTTGATCGTGATGCCGGGCAGCAGGACCTCGGTACGGAAATCCTTCAGGCTTGCCGCCTGCTTCATAATGTTTTCGCGGGTGAGATTGTCACCGCACTTCTTGAGTACCTCGACGAGCGTCTGGGCGACGCCATAGCCGACCACGACCGAGGCATCGAGCTTGTCGCCCTCCGGGAAGTCCTTGGCAAGGAAGTCGAGGAACTGCTTCATCCCGGGGTCATTGTCCCACTGCGGATCGGAAACGTCCTTCAGGTACGCAGCCGAAATAATGCCTTGCGCATTCTCAAAGCCGGCCGGCTTGATCACGCTGCCGACCGACGCCGAGACGTTGTTGAGGATGTGAAGCGGCTTCCACTCGATCTCGGCAACCTTCTTGATCGCCTGGGCCGCGAACTTCGGTGTCGCGATATCCACGAAGACATCGGCGCCGGTCGATTTGAGCTTGACGATGTGGTTATCGACCGTGGGCTCGGTTGTTTCGAAGCTTTCCTCCGCGATGATCATCGAGGCGGCCTTGGCGCCCAGCCCATCTTTCAGGCCCTTCAGGTAGTCCTTGCCGTAATCGTCGTTCTGATACAGCACGGCGATCTTGGCGCCGGGCTTCTCCTTCAGGAGGTACTTCGCGTAAATGCGGGACTCGCTCTGATAGTTCGGCTGCCATCCCATGGTCCACGGAAAATCCTTGGGATCGTTCCATTTGGTGGCGCCGGTGGCGACGAACAGCTGCGGCACCTTCTTCGAATTCATGTATTTATGGATGGCGGAATTCGGCGGCGTGCCGAGCGAATTGAAGATGAATAGAACCTCATCGCTCTCGACCAGCTTGCGCGCCTGCTCGACCGTCTTCGGGGGGCTGTAGCCATCGTCATAGCTGATGAAATTTATCTTGCGGCCGTTGATGCCGCCGGCGTCGTTGATCTTCTTGAAGTAGGCGGCCTCGGTCTTGCCGATCACGCCATAGGCCGACGCAGGGCCGCTATAGGGCATGATGTTGCCGATCTTGATTTCGGTATCGGTGGCGCCGGTGTCGTATTTTTTTTGAGCGAGCGCGCCGCTGCTCGACGCCGCGAGCATTATGAACGCAGCCGAGGCAATTGCGAGTCTGCTGGTGGCAACAGGCATTCCGGATCTCCCTTTTTGGATGTTGTGCGTACGTCATGACCTTTTATTGCTTGAAAATTTTCTTATGACGCGGAGCGAATTGAATACCATTTAGGGGCGGCCATCAAGGAAAAGCCCCTGCGACAGGGTCGCAGGGGCTGCTTCTTTAGTAAGGGACTGCTTCTTCAGCGGTCAACCAGCCGGCCCGCCAGTCCGTCAGCTGCCAACATCCGCGCTGATGATCGAGCCGTTCCGAGGTCTCTTTGTTTGACGCGTTTTCTTCACGCGAACAGGTAGCCAGTTCGCGTGGAGACGCTTTAGTTGCTGAGTTCGCCGCTGATGATGTCGCCGAACAGGTCCCACTTCTCGCCCTTGAACCGCATCATCTGAAGTTGCTCGATCGGGGCGAAGTCGGTGGCGCTGGTGTTGATCTTGATCCCAGGCAGCAGGGTGTCGGGCGCAAAGTCCTTCAGGCTCGCCGCCTGCTTCATGACGTTTTCGCGGGTCAGATTGTCGCCGCACATCTCGAGCACCTTCACCATGGTCTGGGCCGCGCCGTAGCCGTACACGACGGAGGCATCGAGCTTGTTGCCTTCGGGATAATACTTCTCGAGGAAGGCAAAGAATTTCTTCATGCCGGGATCGTTATCCCACTGCGGGTCGGCGCCGTCCTTGGCATAGGCGGCCGAGAGAATGCCTTGCGCATTTTCAAAGCCCGCCGGCTTGATCACGCTGCCGACGGATGTTGAGACGTTGGACACGATGTGCATCGGCTTCCATTCGATTTCGGCGAGTTTCTTGATCGCCTGCGCCGCGAATTTCGGGGTGGTGATACTGATGAAGACGTCGGCGCCGGTGGCTTTGAGCTTGACGATGTGGTTATCGATCGTCGGCTCCGAGGCCTCGTAGCTTTCCTCAGCTGTTATCATTGACGCCTTGGCGCCTAGCCCGTCCTTCAGGCCCTTGAG
>DASXJV010000244.1:0-16983 GCA_036497205.1 Bradyrhizobium sp. | reverse complement strand
CTTGATGCCCTGCGCGACGTCGCCCATCAGGTCCGAAATCTTGCCGCGACCGAACAACAGCAGGACGACTGCGATCACGACGATCCAGTGCCAAATGCTAAGCGAACCCATCCTGCAACCCTCCAAACACGCGAGGCCGGCATCCCGGCCTAATCTCTTCCGAAAGTAGGCTCAGGAGGTGTCAAAAACAAGGACTTAGGCCGCGTCAAATCGCTGTTAACGCGACGCCGAGCGCGATCAGCAAAGAAGTGGAAGCCGGTTTTGCATCCGATCGCGTTCTAAATTATCAATAGCGCATGATCTTACCGCCAGACCGCTCACGCTTTGGCGGACCATGCGCGCTGCCACCGATAGTCCGCGCGCGCGGTTTGGTCGCGGGCTGTCGCTGCTCAAGCGGATTTAGCTTCCGTCCTCGGTTTCCGGCTCCGCCGCAGGCGCCAGCGCCAGTTCCAGATCGCCAATCTCCAGGGGATCCTCGTCATCGCGCAAGGTAGGGTCATCCGATGGCGTCGGAACGCCGAAGCCGGAAGGCAGCCGCGAATCCAACAGGCCCGTTCCTTTCAGCTCCTCAAGGCCCGGCAGATCGCCTAGTGCCTCCAGGCTGAATTGCGACAGGAAGGCTTCCGTGGTTCCGAATGTCAGTGGACGGCCCGGCGTCTTGCGACGACCGCGTGGGCGAATCCAGCCTGTTTCCAGCAGGACATCCAGCGTCCCCTTGGAGGTAATCACGCCGCGGATTTCCTCGATCTCCGCACGCGTGACAGGCTGGTGATAGGCGATGATCGCCAGCATCTCGATCGCCGCGCGCGACAGCCGCCGCGTTTCGGTGCTCTCCCGCGTCATCAGCCAGGACAGATCGCCCGCGGTACGGAAGGTCCATTTGTTGGCGACGCGGACGAGATTGACGCCGCGCGAGGCGTAATCCGCCTGCAACTGCGCCAGCGCGACCTTGATGTCGACGCCTTCAGGCATCCGCTTTGCGAGCGCGGCCTGATCGAGCGGCTCGGTGGAGGCGAACAACAGCGCTTCCAACAGCCGCAATTCCTCGGGCCGCGCTTCCGGATCTACAGAGCGCTCCTCGGCATCGGCTTTGCGTTTTTCCGCCAGGCTTGCCATCGCACGGTCTCCTTCTTTCACTACTCGGCCGGCAGATCCGGCGCGGTCATCGCGTCGGATACTGGTTGCGGCGGACGCTTTCGAAAATATAGCGGTGCAAACGCCTCTTTCTGGTGCAACTCCACCTCGCCTTCCCTGACCAGTTCCAGCGCCGCAGCAAAGCTGGACGCAAAAACGGTAGCTTTTTGCGAGGGATCAACGACGTAGTTGAGCAGGAATTCGTCGAGACGGCTCCAGTCCTCGGCAATTCCGACCAGGCGCTCCAGCGACGCCCTCGCCTCGCTCAACGACCACACCGTGCGTTTCGCCAGGTGCACCGTTGCCAGCACCCGCTGCTGGCGCTGCGCGGCGTAGGCGGTGAGCAGGTCGAACAGGGTTGCGGTAAACCTGGGATGCTTGATTTCAGCGATTGTTTCCGGATTGCCGCGCGGAAAAATGTCGCGCTGCAATTGCGGGCGGTTCATGAGCCGGTTCGACGCTTCGCGAATGGCCTCCAGCCGGCGCAGCCGGTTGGCCAGCGCCGTCGCCATTTCTTCGGCGCTCGGTCCGTCCGCCGTCGCGGGTTCAGGCAGCAGCAGCCGCGATTTCAGAAACGCCAGCCATGCCGCCATCACAAGATAGTCGGCGGCAAGCTCAAGACGTATCTTCCGAGCCGCCTCGATGAACACCAAGTATTGGTCGGCCAGCGCCAGAATCGAAATCTTGGCGAGATCGACCTTCTGCTGCCGGGCCAGCGCAAGCAGCAGATCGAGCGGGCCCTCATAACCCTCGACGTCGACGACCAGCGACGGTTCGTCGTCCGCCAGCTCAGTGGGCCGCCCGGTCTCAAATGAAAGAATTTCCGCGCTCATGCGCCTGCCGTTCCTGCCTGATTAATCAACGCATCCAGTTCAGCCCGCGCCGCCAGCCGATCGAAGGCTTGCGGCGCCCTGCGCGACGCCAGCGCCCGTCTGGCGCGCTGCAATGCCTTGCCCGACAATTCCGGCGTCTGCCGCGCGACCTCCCGCATTTCGTCGAGCTTGCCGTTGCAATGCAGGGCCAGCTCGCAGCCGGCGGCAAAAATGGCCCGGGTCCGCTCGGCGATCGATCCCGCCAGCGCGTTCATGGACACGTCATCACTCATCAACAAACCTTGGAACCCGATTACGCCACGAATCACTTGCTCGATGATTGTCGCAGAACTTGTCGCCGGATGGGCGGGGTCAAACGCGCTAAACACAACATGTGCGGTCATCGCCATCGGCAGGTCCGCCAGTGGTTGGAAGGCGGCAAAATCGGTCCGTTCCAGCTCCGCTCTCGGCGTATCGACCACCGGAAGCCTAAAATGGGTATCCGCGGTCGCTCGCCCATGCCCGGGAATGTGCTTGAGCACGGGCAATATGCCGCCCTGTTCCAGCCCCTCGGTCACGGCGCGAGCGATCGCCGCAACCTTGCCCGGGTCGGTTCCATACGCCCGATTGCCGATTACCGCGTCAGCCCCTGCAACCGGAACATCCGCCAGCGGCAGGCAGTCGACGGTAACGCCGGTTTCGATGAGGTCGGCTGCGATCAGGCGCGCACTCAACCGGGCCGCCGTCAGACCGAGCGTGGGATCGATGTCGTAAAGGACGCCAAAGACAGCTCCTGCCGGATAGGCCGGCCAATGCGGCGGGCTGAGCCGCTGCACCCGGCCTCCCTCCTGATCGATCAGAACCGGCGCCTCCGGGTCACCAATCTCCTTACGTAATTCTACAACGAGACGGACTACTTGAGACGGCGTCTCAATATTCCGCTTGAACAGAATAAATCCCCACGGCCGCTCCGAACGGATGAATTCGCGCTCCTCCGCGCTGAGTTCCAATCCGGATACGCCCGTAATAAATGCCCGCGTGTTCATGCGGCCGATTAGCCCGCGGTCGGCCCAAGGGTCAAGGAAACGGCCATTAATTCCTTTGGACGACGCACTGCCCGCCGGCGGTTTTCAGGCTGCCGCAGAAATGCGACGCTTCATCGGAGGACCCGAACGGACCTACCATGGCGCGGTAGTAGACGCCCTTCTCGCCGAGGTCGGCGCGCTTGATCAGCGGCGCGCGCGATCCTAGCACTGTGGGGAACTTGCCCTGCAGGGCCCGAAAGGAGGCCTGTGCGTCGGCCTCGTTTTTCTGCGAAGAGACCTGAACCAGGTATCCGCCGCTCCCTCCACCGCCACCTGGCGCGGTCTGTACGGGGTTGGTGGCCGGAGCCGCGCCCTGCGGCGCCAACGAGATCGGCGCATTGGCGCTGGCGTTGGCCGCCGATGGCGGGCTTCGCGGCGCAGGCGGCGGCGTCGAGGCTGTTCGCGCAGCCGGCGCTGCTGGTTTTGCCGGTGCCGACGTAACCGGCATCGCGGCCCCATCTGGCTGGTCGCCCCGGACGGAAAAGGTCCTGATCTTGCGCGGCTCGTTGCTCGGCAGGGTACCATTCCCGGCGCTTGCCAGCATTGAACTGCCCGGAGCCAGGCTCGTCGCGGACGGCGGACTCCCATTCTGGCTCAGCGGCGGAAACACCACGCGGGGGCCGGATTTGGCATCGACGTCGACCGGCGCTTCTTCCCGCGGCACGATTTTCTCGGCGCCATTGCCCGCCGCCATGCGGTCCGGCACCTTGGCGGTCCCGTCGGCTGGAGCCGGCACGATCTTGGTCGGACCCGCGTCGGCCTTGATGATCGGCGGCTCGCCGCTGCGGGGCGATCCGACATAGGTGCGATAGGCAAACGCTGCGCCCGTGCCCACCACCGCCAGCCCAAGAACGATAACCACGGTGATCATGCCGCCGCGACGCTTCCGGACGTGATCTTCGGCACCGTCGCCATAGCCGTCCTGATAGGCGTAGGCATCATCCGCATAGGCCGGATCGTGCCGTGATTCCTGCACGCCGGGATCAATCTGGCCGTACAGCGCATCGTCATAACGCGACGGATCGGGCTCTTGATCGTTATCAGCAAATGGCGGCGCCTGCTGATAATCCGGCTCGGGCGCGGCATGCTGGGCTGCATAACGTTGCACCGGATGGACTGCGCTCGGGTAATCTTGCGGGTAATGTTCTTGCTGCGGGCTCTCCTGCCGGGCAACGCGCTGCATCCACGGCAGCGGGCCAGCGGGTGGGCCGTCGTCATCTGCCGCCGCCGGGGGTTGGTACTGATCGCGCGCTCTCGTGCGCGGCTGTACGGTCTGATTGGGCCGTCCCATGCTGCCGAACGGATCGGTCTGACCGATCAGCCGCGCCAGCTCAGCCAGCGGATCGCTCTCGTCCCTTGCCGACGCGTGCTGGTCGCCGCTACGATCATAGTCGTCACCAGCGGGAAAAGGTCTGCCCTGATATCGATCAGCCATCGTGATGATGCATCCCCTTCGGGAAAGCCGCCAACTCGCCCTCAAAAACGAACCAGCTCTGCCGCATGCCCTCACAGATCCCCATGTGAGCGGCGTTTGTCCCTACTACCGCATCTCGTCCGGAGCATGGACGCCGAGAATGGCGAGCCCAGATCCCAGAACCGAGACGACGCCCTGAACCAAAGCCAGCCGCGCCATCGTCATCTCTGCATCATTATTGATAATGAAGCGTAAATAGGGCAAATCGCGCCCCCTCGTCCATAGTGCGTGAAATTCGCTGGCAAGGTCATAGAGGTAAAATGCGATTCGGTGCGGCTCATGTGCCACCGCCGCCGCCTCGATCACCCGGGGATAGAGCGCCAGCCGCCGCAGCAGGTCGAGTTCCGCCGGGTCGCTCAGCCGCTCCACCGCCGCGTCGACGAGGAACGCCGCCCGTGCCCGGGCCTCCTCCGGCAAATCCGGAACCACCTCCCGCGCGTTACGGAACACCGAGTGGCCGCGGGCGTGGCCGTACTGCACGTAGAACACCGGGTTCTCGCGTGACTGCTCGATCACCTTGCCGAGATCGAAATCGAGCACCGCATCATTCTTGCGGTAAAGCATCATAAAGCGGACGGCATCCTTGCCGACCTCATCGACCACTTCGCGCAAGGTGACGAAATCGCCGGATCGTTTCGACATCTTCACCGGTTCGCCGTTGCGCAGCAGCCTGACGAGCTGCACGATCTTCACATCCAGCGTGGCCTTGCCCGATGTGACGGCCTTGATTGCAGCTTCCACGCGTTTGACATAGCCGCCGTGATCGGCGCCCCAAACGTCGACGAGGTTGTGAAAGCGGCGGTCGAACTTGCTCTTGTGATAGGCAATGTCCGAGGCGAAATAGGTGTAGCCGCCGTCGGATTTCTTCAAGGGACGATCGACATCGTCGCCATAGGCGGTGGCGCGAAACAGCGTCTGCTCGCGATCCTCGTAGTCTTCGACCAGCGCCCCCTTTGGGGGCGGCAGGCGGCCTTCATAGACGTCGCCCTTGGCGCGCAGAAACTCGATGGTCGCAGCGACCTGATCGGTACCGCCCTCAATTAGCGAACGCTCCGAGAAAACGACGTCATGCTTGATATTGAGCGCGGCGAGATCGCCCCTGATCTCATCCATCATCATCGCGATCGCCTTGGCACGCGCGATCGGAAGCCACTGCTCCTCGGGCATCTGGCTCAGGGCACCACCATACTCAACGGCCAGCGCCTGCCCCACCGGCTTCAGATAGTCGCCGGGGTAAAGCCCTTCCGGAATTTCGCCGATGTTCTCGCCGAGCGCCTCGCGATATCGAAGGTAAGCCGAGCGCGCGAGCACATCGACCTGGGCGCCGGCGTCATTGATGTAATATTCACGGGTGACATCATAACCCGTGAAGACAAGCAGGCTCGCCAGCGCATCGCCAAACACCGCGCCCCGGCAGTGCCCGACGTGCATGGGTCCCGTCGGATTGGCGGAAACGTATTCGACATTGACCTTCTCGGCAGCACCCATCGCGCTTCGTCCGTAAGAATCGCCCGCGCGCAGCACGGTACGCAGCGCGTCTGACCAGGCCGATGCCTTCAGGGTGAGATTGATGAAGCCGGGACCGGCGACATCGACGGAGGCAATCAAATCGTCCGCGCGCAGCCTTGCTGCGATCTGTTCGGCGAGATCGCGCGGCTTTGACTTAGCCTCCTTCGCCAGCACCATCGCGGCGTTGGTCGCCATATCGCCGTGCGCGGCATCGCGCGGCGGCTCGACCACGACACGCGACAGGTCCACGCTCGTGGGCCATCCGCCTTCCGCCGCCAGCGCGCTGCAAACCGCATGCACGCGCGCAAGCACGTTGGCGAAAAGGTGCTGCGGTGAGGCTTTATCGACCATGGGCGTGACTGGGACCGGAGATTGTGCCTGATGTCGCGGCACACTAGTCCGCCGCCTAACGCAAATCCGGGGTCGAGTCAAAAAGCCTTTGATGCTCAGTCAGAGCGAAGCGGTCCGTCATCCCGGCAATGAAGTTGCCGATCCGCCGTGCGCGCTCGGTTTCAGTTTCAGTGTCCCGGCCATGGGGCGGCAGCCATTCGGGCGGCAGATCGCCAGGCATATTCTGATAGCGAGCGAACAGATCGAACAGGATCTGTTCGGCCTCGCCCATGACACGCATCACCCGCGGATGGCGGTACATCCTTAGTTTCAGGAAGGACTTGATCTCAGCTTCCGCTTGCGCGGCGGGCGCGGAAAACGCGATCAGCACCTCACCATGGTTGCGGACATCGTCGACCGATTTCGGCTGAGCCAATTCCAGACGCCTGCGCGCTTCTGAAACGACGGCCCCGATCAGGTACGAAATCAATTCTCGCACCAGTTCCGCGCCGCGCCTGATGTCATCAAGATCGGGATAATGCTTTGCGATATCCGCGATCATCTCGGCTGTGAGCGGCATGACCTTCAGATCGTCCACCCTGAACAGACCGGCCCGCAGGCCATCGTCGATGTCGTGGGCGTCATAGGCAATGTCGTCGGCGATCGCTGCGACCTGCGCCTCCAGCGACGCAAAGCTCCATAATTCCAGATCGTATGTCCTGATGTATTCGGAAACGCCAGCAGGAATGCCGTGGTCGCGATAACGTCCGACCGCCGCCCCGCTTCGCTCGGTCAGCGGACCATTGTGCTTGACGATGCCCTCCAGCGATTCCCAGGTCAGATTGAGCCCGTCGAAATCGGGATAACGATGCTCCAGCGATGTAACAACCCGCAAGGCTTGCGCATTGTGATCGAACCCGCCATGGGCGTGCAGGCAAGCGTCAAGGGCGCGCTCGCCAGCGTGGCCGAACGGAGGATGGCCGAGGTCATGCGCCAGCGCCAGCGTTTCTGTGAGATCCTCATCGAGACCGAGCTGCCGGGCCAGCGCGCGGGCGATCTGCGCCACTTCGAGCGAGTGGGTCAGCCGAGTGCGGTAATGATCGCCTTCGTGGAACACGAAAACCTGGGTCTTGTGCTTCAGGCGGCGAAAGGCGGTAGAATGGATCACCCGGTCGCAATCGCGCCGGAACGGGCTGCGGGTCTTGCTGGGCGGCTCCGCGAACAGCCGTCCGCGGCTGCGGTCGGGGTCGCAGGCATAGGCCGAACGAGGAGCAGCCATTCCGACCGACACGATGTATTAATTCCCTAAAGGTTTGATTCCGGCATCTGGCGCACTTAACTATGCAGAGCGCCGGATACCAAATACTTTGGGTATGGCACCGGCGATCGGGAGACTTGTATGACTGCAGCCGTCACCATCAGCGAGCGGGCGGCCCGCCGCATCGGGGAAATCCTCAAGACTGAGGGTGATGGCGCCATGCTGCGAATCAGCGTCGAGGGCGGCGGCTGCTCCGGCTTTCAGTATAAGTTCGACGTCGAGCGTGCGCAGGCTGAAGATGACCTGGTGATCGCGCGCGACAGCGCGGTAGTGCTGGTCGATCCCGCCTCGGTGCCGTTTCTGGCGGGGTCTGAGGTCGATTTCGTCGACGACCTGATCGGCGCGTCGTTTCGCGTGGTCAATCCCAATGCCACCGCATCCTGCGGCTGCGGCACCAGTTTTTCGATCTGAGTTGAAATCATAGGGGTGGGCAAAAGCGCCCTTCGCGCCGTTCCCACCAATTCTTCATTCAATGCAGGGTCGCAATACCTTGGGGGGCGCCCTTCGCCTTGCCCACCCTATTCACTATTCACTCGGCCGCCACGACATGCGGCCGCTCGAGGCCCTCGGCCTCGTCGAGTTGCGGATCGAGGCGGCGCTTCAGGCGGCGGTCGATCCGGTCGAGATAAATATAAATCACCGGCGTGATGAACAGGGTCAACAGCTGCGACACGCAGAGACCGCCGACCACGGCGACGCCGAGCGGCTGACGCAGCTCCGCGCCGGCACCGGCGCCGATCGCAATCGGCAGCGTGCCGAAGATCGCAGCGAATGTCGTCATCATGATCGGCCGGAACCGCAGCAGTGCGGCTTCGCGAATGGCGTGCTCGGCGCTTAAACCGACGCGGCGACGCTCGAGCGCGAAGTCCACCATCATGATGGCGTTCTTCTTGACGATGCCGACCAGCATCACGATTCCGATCATCGCGATCACCGAGAGTTCCATATTGAACAGCATCAGCGTGAGGATCGCGCCGATGCCTGCCGACGGCAGCCCGGAGATGATGGTGATCGGATGAATGAAGCTTTCGTAGAGAATGCCGAGGATCACGAACGCGGCAAACACCGCCGCCAGGATCAGCACGCCCTGCCCGCGCAATGAATCCTGGAACACCTGCGCCGTGCCGGAGAAGCCGGTGGCGATGGTGGCGGGAAGGTTGGACGCCGCCTCCAGCGTGGTGATCTGATCCACCGCATAGCCCAACGAATATCCGGGCGCGAGGTTGAACGAGATCGTCACCGCCGGCTGCTGACCCTGGTGATTGATTTGCAGCGGGCCTACCGTCGGCACCATTTTCGCCACTGCATCGAGGGGAATGGTCTGGCCGTTCGCGGTCTTCATATAAAGCTTGGAGAGATTGGACGGATCGACGCGAAACTGCGGCTGTGCCTCGAGGATGATCTGGTAGTCGTTGGACGGCATGTAGATGGTGCCGACCTGACGCGAACCATAGGCGTTGTAAAGCTGGTTACGCACCTGATCGACGGTGATGCCGTAGACCGCGGCTTTCTCGCGGTCGATGTCGACGGTCATCTGCGGATTCTTGATGTAGAGATCGGTGGTGACGTCGAGCAGCCCCGGAATCTTCTCGATCTTGTCGCGCATTTCAGGCGCAAACCGGTAAAGCGAGTCGGTATCGCCGCTCTGCAGGACGTATTGGTACTGGCTCTTTGAAATCCTGCCGCCGATATTGAGATTTTGGATGGCCTGGAAGAACGCCTGCATGCCCGGAACCTGCCGCGCCTTCTGGCGCAGACGTCCAATGACACTCGCGAGGTTGTCGCGGGTGTTCTGCGGCTTCAGCGCGATGAAGAGACGGCCATAATTCGCGGTCGGATTGGGTCCGCCCGAACCGACGGTACTGTTGATGTATTCGATTGCGGGATCCGCCTTGAGGATCTCGACCAGGGCCTGCTGCCGTACCTTCATCGCCTCGAACGACGTGTCGGTGGCGGCCTCGGTGACGCCGATCAGGAAGCCGGTGTCCTCCTGTGGAAAGAAGCCCTTGGGTACGATCATGTAGAGACAGACAGTGCCGATCAGGGTCGCCAATGTGACCAGCAGCATCAGCGCTTTCTTCGCCAGCACCCAGTCGAGCGCCCATTCGTAGACACGAAGCCACGAATCGAACATCCGTTCGAAGACGCGGAGCACGATGTTCGGCTTCTTGGCGGGGTCGTGCGCCTTGAGCAGGCGCGCGCACAGCATCGGCGTCAGCGTCAGCGACACAAAACCGGAAACTATGATCGCGACCGAAACCGTCACCGCGAATTCACGGAACACGCGCCCGACGATGCCGCCCATCAGCAGCACCGGGATGAACACCGCGATCAGCGAGAAGGTGATCGAAATGATGGTAAAGCCGATCTCGCGCGCGCCCTTGAGCGCCGCCTCGTAAGGGCGCATGCCGTGTTCGATATGGCGCACGATATTTTCCAGCATGACGATGGCGTCATCGACCACGAAGCCCACCGACAATGTCAGCGCCAGCAGCGTCATGTTGTTGATGGAGTAATCCAGCGCATACATCACGGCGCAAGTTCCGAACAGGGAAATCGGAACCGCAAGCGCCGGAATGAAGGTGGCAGATGCCGAGCGCAGGAACAGGAAGATCACCAGGATGACCAGGGAGACTGCGATCAGGAGGGTTTCCTCGACGTCGGCCACCGCCTGGCGGATCGAAATCGAGCGGTCCATCATCACGTTGATCGAGACCGACGGAGGAATTTGCGCGCGCAACGCCGGTAATTTTGCCAGCACAGAATCGACCACCGCCACGGTGTTAGCGTCGGGCTGCTTCTGAATCGCAAGCACGATCGCGCGCTGGTTGCCCAGCCAGGTCGCGATCTTGTCGTTCTCGACGCTGTCATAGATTCGCGCGACTTCGTCGAGCTTGATCGGCGAACCGTTCTTGTAGGCCACCACCACATGACGGTAATCGAACGCCTTGTCCATCTGGCCGGAGGCCTGGAGGGCGACGTCCTGCTTCGGTCCGTTCAGGGTACCGACCGGCGTCGAGGAGTTGGCGCGCGCAACCGCGATCCTGATGTCCTCGAGCGACAACCCTCGCGCCGCGGCGGCTTCCGGATCGGCCTGAACGCGAATAGCGAATTTCTGCGCGCCGTAGATGAGGACCTGGGCGACGCCGGGGATTTGCGATAGCGCCTGGCCGATGGTGATGTCGCCATACTCATTGACCGCCGATAGCGGCAGCGTCGCCGAGCCCAGCGATACGAACAGCACCGGGAAATCTGCCGGATTTACTTTGCGGAAACTCGGCGGAGTCGTCATCTCGATCGGCAACCGCCGCTGTGCGATGGTCAGCGCGGTCTGAACGTCGAGCGCCGCCGCATCGATGTTGCGATTGAGATCGAACTGGATGGTGATGACACTCGTGCCCTGCGACGAGCTCGACGACATCGAGGAGATCCCGGCGATGGTCGAGAGCTGCCGCTCGATAATGCCTGCGACCGACGCCGCCATGGTATCGGCGCTAGCGCCCGGCAGGGTCGCGGCCACCGCGATGGTTGGGAAATCCACCCGCGGCAGCGCCGAAACCGGCAGCAGCCGGAAGCCGAACACGCCGAACGCGATAATCGACGCCGTGATCAGCGTCGTCATCACTGGCCGGCGAATGCATAGCTCGGACAGCGTCATCGCTTAGGCCCCGGCCTTGCGAGCCCGCGTCTCGATTCGCGAGCCATCGGACAGCAGCAATTGTCCATCGACGACGACGTCCTCATTGCCTGAAAGCCCCTCAGAGATGACCGAAAGACCCTGCAAGGTACGCTCGACGTTCACCGCCTGAACCTTGGCCACGCCATCCTTCACCACGAATACGAAATTGCCGCTCTGGCTGCGCTGGACCGCCACGGTCGGTACGACCACGGAATTCTCGGTCCGGATGATCAGCCTGGTGTTGACCAATGTCCCGGGCCACAGCGTTTCGTTCTCGTTGTTCATGATGCCGCGCACCGTGACCATGCCGGTGGTGGCATCGACGGTATTTTCGACCATCGCGACCTTGCCGTCCTCGGATCGCTGGTGGCCGGGGATGGTCGCAATCACCTTGGAGCCCCCGGTCGCCATGGCGTCGCGGAGATCGACGAGGACGCGCTGCGGAATGGCGAAGGTCACATAGACCGGCGCCATCTGGTTGATGACGGCGAGCGGCGCGGTATCGGCCGGCCGCACGAAATTGCCGACCTTCACATTGGCCGCGCTGATCCGTCCCGAAAACGGCGCGCGAATGGTGGTGTAGCTTTTCTGGACCTTCAGATTATCCAGCGCAGATTGGTCGGCCTTGATGGTGCCAATCAGAATATCGGCCTGGGTCTTGGCATTATCGACATTGACCTGGGTAGTGGCGCCCTTGCCAATCAGGTCGCTGTAACGTTTGAGATCGCGTTGCGCGCCCTCAAGCTGCGCCTGATCCTTGGCCAGCCCGCCCTCGGCCTGCTCGATCTGGGCATCGATCTGGCGCGCGTCGAGCGTAAATAACAGATCGCCTTCGCTGACTTTGGCGCCGTCTTCAAAGTGAACGGAGACGATGGTGGTTTCGACCCGCGATTTCAGCGCCACGCTGGATATCGGCGTTACCGTTCCGATCGAATCGACATCGACCGGCACGGGCTTGCGCTCGGCCTTGGCCAGTTCGACCGAGATCACGCGCGCGCGCTGCGGTCCCTGCGCAATGGCGCCGCCACCCATCCACGACGCGCGGGTTACAAGGGCGGCCACGGCAGCGATGCCCAGCACGCCTGCGAAAAACAGTAAAGTACGCTTTTTCATAGCATTTCACGTTAGCCGGTCCGTAAGGTCCGGGACGGTCCGGTTTTCTGCCCCTTGACGGCGACTTTTAAGCCTTGTTCTAAACGATTATCACAGCCCTGCTGCACATGGTATGCCACAGAACCGAAAATTGTGTGGTGACCGACGGGACCCTCTCGATGCGTATTGCGACTTGGAACGTCAATTCGATCAGGCAGCGGCTCGAGCATCTCCTAATCTGGCTGAAGGATTGCTCGCCTGACATTGTTTGCCTGCAGGAGACCAAATGCGTCGATGATGCGTTTCCACGGCTTGAACTCGAGGCGCTTGGCTACAACGTGATCACCCACGGCCAGAAGACCTTCAACGGTGTCGCGCTGCTGTCGAAGCTGCCGTTCGACGAAACCACGCCGCGACTCGCCGGAGACGACGAAGACGTCCACGCCCGATTCCTCGAGGGCGTCGTCACATTGAAGCGTGGCGTGCTGAGAGTTGCCTGTCTTTATCTGCCCAATGGCAACCCACCGGAGACGGAGAAATACCCCTACAAACTCAAATGGATGTCGCGACTTCTTGAGTATTCAAAGCAACGGCTGAAGACCGAGGAGCCGCTGGTGCTTGCCGGCGACTTTAATGTCATCCCGGCGGCGCGGGACGTACATAATCCGGCGGCCTGGGTCAACGATGCCTTGTTTCGCGCCACGACCCGCGAAAGCTTTCAATCCCTGCTCGGCCTCGGGCTCACTGACGCGCTGCGTGCCGTCACTGATGCCCCCGGCCAATACACATTCTGGGATTATCAGGCGGGCGCCTGGCAGAAAAACCAGGGTTTGCGCATCGATCATCTGCTGCTATCGCCGCAGGCCAGCGACCGGCTGATCAACGTTGGAATCGACAGCTACGTGCGCGGTTGGGAAAAACCGTCAGACCATGTCCCGGTGTGGGCGGACTTGGATCTCGAGACGGCGTGAAATCTGTCCCTCTCCGTGCGTGCGGGCGCGAGGTGAAGATCAGTCCTTGCGGCCCTGCACCCAGTGCTCGAGCATCTGCAGCGCCATCGCGCGGTCGTTGTCGGACGCCTTGGCGATCGCCTTGTTGTAGCTTTCCTTGATCCAGGTTTCGTCCGGCGCGGCGCTGTCGCGCGCCAGCGTCAGCCACATCAACCCGCGGGCGGCCTGACGCGGCAGCTGCTCGCCGTTGAACAGCATCTGACCGAGCAGGGCCTGCGCCTGATGCTGGCCCTTCTGGGCGGCAAGGCCGAGCCAGCGAGCACCATAGCGGAAATCATCGCGCGATGAGCTGACGCTCTTGAGATAGAGCCGGGCCAGATCGTATTGCGCATCGGCGTTGCCGAAATAGGATGCTGCGTAGGAGAACATCTCCCTTGCCCGCTCCGGATCGGACTTGATCTTCGAATTGGGAATGCCCTTGAGGTAGTAGCGCCCCAGCGCGACGAAGGCGTTGGCGACGATCGCCGCCTGCGGCGCCGACGGGCTGTCTTCCGCGTGGGCATTGGCAATGCGGCTGAAATACTCAAAAGCGCGAAGATCGTCCTGGGTGACGCCATCGCCATCGGCGTACATCCGCCCCAATTTCCACTGGGCCACGGGATGACCGCCTTCCGCGGCATATTGCAGCGAGGTCAGCGAGGTATCAGTGGCGGACGACGGGATCGCCTTCTTTAATGCCGCGGCGGCCCCGGGCTGAGCCGAAACCACGGGAATCGCCGCATCTGGCGCTACCGGCGCCCCATCGAAAGCGAATCCGGGCGCCACCACAGGCATGGCTGCTAAAATCAACGCAAAAACGGTACGCCTAGATATCCGCATAACACTGTTTCTCGTGCGCCCCGCCCGGATGGGTTACGGCGCCATCCACCGCCGGCCCAACCTGCTGGGCGTATTTCCAGAGTGCACCTGACGTATGATTGGTCGCGCGAGGTCGCCATTTGGTTTTGCGCTCAGCCAGCTCCGCGTCGGTCAACTTTACGTTAAGTGTCCCGACGGCAGCGTCGATTTCGATGATATCGCCGTCCTGTAAGAGCGCGATCGGTCCGCCCACGGCCGCTTCCGGCCCGACATGGCCGATGCAGAACCCGCGGGTCGCACCGGAGAACCGGCCATCGGTGATGAGCGCGATCTTGCCGCCCATGCCCTGCCCGGTCAGCGCCGCCGTGGTCGAGAGCATTTCCCGCATACCGGGACCGCCGCGCGGTCCCTCATAGCGGATCACGATGACTTCGCCTTCTTTGTAGGTCTTCTTCTGCACGGCCTCGAAGGCATCCTCTTCCCGATCGAAGCAGCGGGCAGGACCGGTGAATTTCAAATTCGACATGCCCGCGACCTTCACGATCGCGCCCTCGGGCGCAAGGTTCCCCTTCAGGCCGACCACGCCGCCGGTGACGGTGATCGGCTTGTCAGCGGACCGCACCACATCCTGATGCGGATTCCATTTCACGCTCTTGAGGTTTTCGGCGATCGTCCGGCCTGTGACTGTCAAACAGTCGCCGTGCAAATGGCCGTTATCGAGCAACGTCTTCATCAGAAGCGGGATGCCACCAACTTCAAACATGTCTTTGGCGACATAACGACCGCCCGGCTTCAAATCCGCGACATACGGTGTCTTTTTGAAGATTTCCGCGACGTCGAACAGATCGAACTTGATGCCGCATTCGTGCGCGATCGCCGGCAGATGAAGGGCGGCATTGGTCGACCCGCCCGATGCAGCGACCACTGCCGCGGCATTCTCCAGCGACCGGCGCGTGACGATGTCGCGCGGTCGGATATTGGCCGCGATCAGCTCCATCACTTTCTCGCCCGCGGTCATGCAGAACGCGTCGCGGATTTCGTACGGCGCCGGCGCTCCGGCCGAATACGGCAGCGCAAGCCCAATCGCCTCGGATACCGTCGCCATGGTGTTGGCGGTGAATTGTGCCCCGCACGCGCCAGCTGACGGGCAAGCCACCCGCTCGATTTCGTCGAGATCGGCATCGGACATTTCGCCGACCGAGTGCTTGCCGACCGCCTCGAACATGTCCTGCACCGTGACCTGCTGGCCGCGGAAGTTGCCGGGAAGGATCGAACCGCCATAGATGAAGATCGACGGCACGTTGAGCCGGACCATCGCCATCATCATCCCCGGAAGCGACTTGTCGCAGCCGGCAAGACCGACCAGCGCATCGTAGGCATGGCCCCGGATCGTCAGTTCGACGGAATCGGCGATGCATTCGCGCGATGGCAGCGACGAGCGCATGCCGTCATGGCCCATGGCGATGCCGTCGGTCACGGTGATGGTGCAGAATTCGCGCGGGGTGCCGCCGGCGGAGGCAACCCCCTTCTTGACCGCCTGGGCCTGACGCATCAGCGAGATGTTGCAGGGCGCGGCTTCATTCCAGCACGACGCCACACCGACGAACGGCTGATGGATTTGCTGGGTCGTCAGCCCCATGGCATAAAGATACGAGCGATGGGGCGCGCGTTCCGGGCCCTCCGTCACATGGCGGCTCGGCAGTCTCTTCTTGATGCTGGTCTTGACGTCCATCGCGAAACCTGTTTCCCCAGCCAACTCTTGTTAGACCCGGAAAATGCAGGATTTCCCTTCGCCTTCGCGAGCGCCGTGGCTGTCAGCCTACGAAGGAATGATTTCATGGAGGGGTGTGGCTAAAAAGCGGCGCGCGCAAGACCTTGCTGGAATGACGGTTAAATCTTCGGTGAGTGTTGCGACTAAGCAACAATCGTGGCGCGGCGGCAACCATCGTTACCGCCTATTACCCTCCACGTGTGCGTGCAGGCCACCCTACCCAGCGGATGTGAATCCGTCTTCCCGCGGCGCGATGCGCCCGAGGCTTTGACTGAATTTGGACCCTCTTCGTAACAGAGGGCGCAGGGAAAGCCGGGTGCTCAGTTCGCACCCGCGGCCCGTGTGCATTGATAGAAAGCACACGGTAGTCACCACAGGTACGCCGGAACACCCGGCCTTCCCTGCGCAATGGTTTTACGGCTTATGTCGTGCTCTCCCCGGCGACGAATTCGTTTTGTCACCGTCGTCGGCGAATATGGATTGTCTAAGCCCGGTCGGGCCGACGCACCTCCGCCGACTTGACACCAGCAACGGGTGCCAGGACCACACGGTTTTGCCGTACGCGTTAGCGTCGTTCGTCTGTGCGCCGGTTGTTCGCTCACGAACCCCGTGAGGGGCCGCCCTGCGATTCCAGTTGCGCGCTCGACACTGCCGCGTCCACCGCATCCCACCGCGCGTTCGTGACGATCGCGACCCGCCCCTCTTGCCGGGTGAGACGGGCGAGCTTGTAGGGGTGATTTGCCCGACGGCGAAAGGGATTTATTTCTTGCGACAGGACTGGACCGGCCAAATCGCGTTGGAATCGTTCACGTAAATCGCGCGCATGCGCATCTCGTTTACAGCTATGCGCGGTAGCAGAATTTAGGACGTGAAACCATAAAATCAGAACGGTCGACGGAGGTCCGCTTTGGTGCGCGCATTCCGGACTCAAGTCGAGCATTACGGCACTTCCGAAATGTGCAGATTTTGTT
>DASXJV010000243.1:0-7663 GCA_036497205.1 Bradyrhizobium sp. | reverse complement strand
CGCACCGTGAAATCGTCGCCGACCACGACCACCGTCCGGCCGTCGATCTTGCCCCGGCCGAAGACGCAGTTCGCCGGCGTCAGATTCTTGAGGTCGCCGCTCTCGTCATATTCGGCGCTGCCGGAAATGGCCCCGATCTCGTGGAAGCTCCTCGAGTCGACCAGCCTGTCGATGCGCTCGCGAACGGTGAGCCGGCCCTGCTCGCGCTGCCGCTTGACCTTGTCAACGCCTCCCATCTCGCGCGCGAACGCTTCGCGCCGGGCGAGGTCGTCGAGTTCCGGCTTCCAGTTCATTCGTATCCTCCGTCTTGATGATTTTATTGTTATTCGTTGGTACCGGAAGCGCTTTCCTCTAGCTGCTGAAGAGATCTCCGTCGAGGCCCTCAAAGCGTGCTGCCGCTCGCGGCGCCCATCTCCAGAAGCCGCGGAGCGACCTCCTTGTGCAGCCGCTTCTCATCATACATCGCGGATAAAAGACCGATCGTGACCACAACGAAGGTTTAAGATTGCGGCGACCACAACGGCACCGCGATAACATCACCTTCACCTGCAAGGTCGCTGGCGAGCATTCCCTGTTTGCTGAGCCGCTCCGAACGTCGTCCCATGCTCCCCGCCGCTCATTCCGTCATGCGGAATACAATTCCACTTGCAGAACAAGCTACCTCAGGCAATCTGCGGCCACAACAAAAAGCCGTTCGCGAGGGCAATTGTCCGTCAGACGGTCCCGGAGAACGGAATGCCAGACATCAAGATTGTGACCGAGGTGGCCGGGCGCGTCTGCGCGCTTCCCGTTGAGGTCGGCGGCAGGGTCGGCGATGGCGACGACATCGCATTTGTCGAAGCCATGAAAATGGAAATCCCGGTCGCTTCGCCTGCAGCAGGCAAACTCAAATCGATTCTCGTCAGCCTGGACGACGTGGTCGCCGAGGGACAGGTGCTGGCGATCGTCGAGACGTAGGCGCGCAGTTCCGCGCATGACCGCGGCGTAACAATTTACTTGCCGCATAAAGATGTGGGAGCCCGCGACCCTCAAACGGTCAGGCGATGCGTTCAGTTCGATCCGCGTGCACGACGATAACTCTTCCTTCATGGCGAATTTGCCGACGGCGAACTAAGCGACGCGATCGGTGGCTCAGATCACTTCCGTCACCCCTGGTTTTTGGTTTTATTTCAACCTGCCTTTAGAATGGCAGGTTCCATTTGAAAATGTATCCGGCTGGTGTGGTCGGATCAACAACTTGCACCTCCTCGCAAAATCAGCAGCACAGCCGAACGCGACCAGATTTCACTAGCCTTCGTCGGATTCGACAGTTCGCCAATGTCGTCACGAGTGAGTCAAAATGCCGCCTCATTACTAATCGACCTTGGCACGGTCGATATTCGCTGAGTGGGGACTCGTCAAAGCGAATACTCGTCGCGGGGTGTTCCGAGTCAATTCCGGCCGTCGCTCGCGCTCTCGCGCAACGATGACTCGCGCCCAAGTCTAGGGAGAACTGCATGAAGGAAGCCACCAAGAGGGCGGCCTCGGAAGCGTTCGCGCAAGTGCTGGCGGTGACGGCAATGCTCGTCATCGCCAGCTTCATCTTTTATTGGCGGTGAAGACAAAACCAAAGCCGTCAATTGCCTGTGAGGCGTATCGGTTTCATCAACTTCTTGATGCTGGTTTCACGACGATCGTCCCGCTCATAGATTTGCCGTGTAGTTTGCAGTGATGCTTGAACTCACCCGCCTGCTAGAACTTCACCGGGCGCGACGTTTCATCCGGCTTAATCTCAGCGGTGTCGAATGTCTTGCCGTCATCGTCTGATGTCGCGGTGTACCGGCCTTGCAAAACGCCCGCCAAGCGCTGGCTAAACGGCTTTCTTGGCTTCCTTGGCTTCTTCGGCCTCAACGCGGCCGGCGATGGCATCGAGGATGGCCAGCTTGGCCTGCTCAATCGACGCGACGGCATAATCGATCGCGAAACCCGCCTCCCACTCAAGTCTCTCGGCGGTGTGTTCAGCGCGCCCAGCCTCTCGCTCTCGCTTCCGCTGGGCAATTCCCGCCTTCAATGTCTCGATATCGGCGGCGATTTTCGCTTCCAGTGCATTCCAGTTTCTGCTGGCGGTGTCCTTGACGGACTTGACCTCCTGGTTCACTTTTTCCATCGCCGCGGTCGCATCAGCGTGCGCCTGCTTTCTGAGCGACTCGACTTTATCCTGCGCTTGCTTTTGCGCGGCAGCGACTGCATCCTCAGCGTTTTTAACGCGAACTGACAACTCGGCGAGGTGTTCGGAGAGAGGCTTGGCCATGGTATTCCTCCATAGTTGATTGACTTCAACCCTTCACGCAGCTTCCTATTCGCCACTAGCGCGTCAGGTCAAGCTGGACGCTTGTGCTTTTTCAACTGAAACGCGAGTGCGATATAAACGCAGCCCGCGAGGATTGCGAACCAACCGATCAACCAGACAAGTGCCAGCGCGCCCGCGCCGGGCTGGGCAAACAAGATAACGCCAAAGGCAACCGACAGCACGCCGCTCAGACCGAGCAGCCATTCGCCTTCGATTTCCTTGCGCAACCGGATGGCGCCCCAGATCTGCAGCACACCGATGACAATCGCCCAACTGGCGATGAACATCAGCAAGACTAGGGCGGTCATGCCTGGCCAAACGAAAGTCAGCAGGCCGGCGAGAATACCAGCGATGCCGACGACGGCGAGCCACCATCGCGGCGCAATCTCACCACCTCTTCCGGCAATCGCCGCCCACAGCGCCAAGACGCCGTCGGCGATCGCGTAGAAGCCCCACATCAAGGTCAGCGTCAGCAGGGTGAGGCCCGGCCAGACGAAGGCCACGACACCGAAGGCGATCGCTGCTACGCCGCGCAGCAGCAGCAGCCACCAATTTTCCGCGAGTTCGCGCAGCGCGAGCCCTAGGAATGAAGACGGTCGGCCAGAGTGAAATTGTGTGCTGCTCATCTGAGTTCCTCCTGAATTTGAGTTCCTCCTGAATTCAGCATCCCCTGGGCCTCTCAGCCGTTGCGATGACATGACCGGCCTGGAGTTGCTTTACCTCGTGGCGGGGGCACGGCGCCGAACCAGCCACCCTCTACCTATCTGGCGTACTCAAACGGGGGACTGGCCTTCAAGGCTTCCTTCGTGGCGCCCGCCAGGACCAGTTTCTTGTCGACCAATTTCAATTGGGATACGGGAATGGCGACATCGTGCTTCGTCAATCCGATGAATCCGCCAGCGTTAACGATCGCGTAGGAAACGGCCTTGTCGGGCGCGATGATGATATCGTCGATTGACCCGACGCGTTCATCCTTGTCGTTAAATACAGGCTGCCCCAGGATTTGACGTTTGGCGCTCCAACCTGAGGCGACCTCGCGTGCCTCTGCGACGCTAACACCGACGACCGTAGAGCCAGCCACCTGCGCGCGCGAAACAGTCGGCACCGTTAGCGCGAAACTTGCAAGCACCAAAATGTATATCGATTTCATGGCGACCCTCCGTTGAAGTGGAGACCGCGCGGTTATTAGTCTGCTTGTGTTTTACCGGACCTAGGCCAATTCGGCGTCCGACATTTGGTCCGAAAGACAGTCCCTCGGTGAGCCTATTCGGCCTAACGCGATCTCTTGGACTTGTGACCCGCATGCCGTTGGGTGGATGGATGGACTATACGCCGACCTAAACCCGATGCAACTCACTTCGTTCGATCACGCGAAAGCGGGACGCGCGTGAGCCAGCCAATCGGTTTTCAAGATCGCAATGTGATCAACTTGCCACAGTGGGAAATCAGGAACGCGTCGAGGTCGCCATTTTCCTTCGGACGTCTCGAACTTCACGGCATAGGCGAAGGAAGCTCGCCTTACGACGTGTACTTCCTGGATCGCTCCTTCGCGGCAGCAGCCGTATTGCGTGCTGAGCAGCATTCGGGAACGCGCTTCACTCCTTAAACACCACCGCATCCACCACCACGCAGCCCTTCCCCGTGCTGTCGAGCAGCACGGGGTTCAGATCAAGGCTCATCACCTTGGCCGCAGGGTCGAGCATCAGCTCACCGATCCTGACGACGGCATCGGAGAGCGCATCGACGTCCATCGGCGGCTCGCCGCGCACGCCCGCGAACAGAGGCGCGATCCGCAGTCTTCCGAGCGCTTCCCTGGCGTCGTCTTTCGAAAATGGCGGCAGCAGCAGCGTGGTGTCGCGAAAAATTTCGACATACTTGCCGCCGTCGCCGACCGCCACCACCGGACCGAACACGGGATCGCGATGCGCGCCGATCATGATTTCGCGGCGCCCGCCGGCCATCGCCGCGATGATGACGCCGTCGAACCGCGCGCCGTGCTTGCGGATGATGCCTTCCATCTGCGCCCAGACTTCGCCGGCCTCCTCGCGTGTCCTGACGCCGAGCTTGACCAGCCCGAGTTCGGACTTGTGCACGATATCGGCCGAACATCCCTTGACCACGACCGGCCCGCCGATCGCCTCGAACGCCGCTACCGCTTCCGCGCGCGACCGGCACAGACGATGCTGTACTACCGGAATGCCGCGCGCGGCCAGCAATGCGAGGCTGTCGGCTTCGTTGAGCACCGTCATGGCTGCCGATACAATCGCCGGCAAACCGGTTTTGGCACGCATCGCCTTGCGCGCGAGCGTGCGCGCCATCAGTTCGCGATGGGCCAGAAACTGATGCAGCGCGGTCACCGCCTCGGTCTCGGTCGGAAATACCGACAAGCCTTCGGAAGCAAATTGATCGGCGACGCTGCGTTGCGTCGCCGCGATCACCAGCGGCTTTCCGGTCTGCTTGCCGAAGGCAGCCGCGTCGCGTGCGAACGCCTCGACGTCATAGCCGGGACCGGCGACGGGAATGCCGATCAGGAACGCGTCGGCCGCGGGGTCTTCCGCAATCACGGGCAGGATGTCGCCGAACAGCCGGCTGTTGGACAAGAGCGCCGCTGTGAGATCGATCGGATTTGTCGTCGTGGCAAAACTCGGCAGGATGCCTTTGAGTTTTTTGTCGGTCTCCGGCGCCAGCTTCGCCATCGGCATGCCGACGGCGGTCGCCGCATCCGCCGTCAAAACGCAGACCGCGCCGGAATTGCTGATCGCAACCAGCCGTCTTCCCTTCGGCTTCCATCCCTTAAGATAGAGTTCAGTGGCCTCCACAAGGCCGCGCATATCCGGGGCGCGCCAGATGCCGTGATGTTCGAAGAACGCATCGACCACCCGGTCCTCGTTGGCGAGCGCACCGGTGTGCGATTGCGCCGCCTGCCGGCCTGCTTCGGAGCGGCCGGACTTTAATGCGATGATCGGCAGGTCACGATCGAGCGCGACGGCCGCGAGTTCTTCCAGATATTTCTTCTCGGGGATGCTTTCGAGATAAAGCAACAGCAGTTTTACTTCGGGATCCTCGGCGACGGCGACTGCCAGTTCGCCGACGGAAATGTCGGCATCATTGCCGGTGGCATGGGTATGGCGGACGCCGATGCCGCGCTGGCGCAAGAATCCTACCGGCACCGTCGACAGCGCACCGCTCTGGCTGAGCATCGCGACGTGCCCTTCGGCGCGGTCCATATCCATGAACATGGTGGAGAAGCTCGCGATCGCGCCGGTGCCGAAATTGGCGAGTCCTTGCGAATTCGGACCGACGATGCGCATGCCGGCCTTGTGCGCGGCTTCCACCATGCGCCGCTCTTTGGCTTTGCCCGCGACGGCATCGACCTCGCCAAAACCCGATGCCATCACCACCGCGACCTTGACGCCGTGCGCGGCGCAATCTTCCACCGCGCCGATGGCGTTGTCGCCGGCCACCGCGACGATCACCATCTCAGGCGATTCAGGCAAGTCGGCCAAGCCCTGATAGCATTTGTGACCCTGCACCTCGCTGCGCGACGGGTTGATCGGAAAGATCTTGCCCTTGAAGCCGAACTTGTCGAGGTAGTGCACCGGACGGCCGCCGACCTTGTTTGGATTTTCCGAAGCCCCGATGATGGCGACGGAGCGCGGATCGAGTGCGGCCTTGAGACGGCTCATGATCTTACCTTTTCGAAATAGGGAACGAGGCGACCGGCGAACTGCGCAAACCGCGCGGTGACCTTGTCGCCGATGGAAAGATCGTTGTCGCCGTGGGCCATCATGCGAAAGCCCTCCGATGTATCGACGAGAACGATGTTGTAGGGAACGTGCGCGCGCGTCTCCGGCGTCGCGGCGCGGCATACCAGTGAGGTGGCGTAAACCGTCCCCTCGCCGCTGGCGCGTTTCTCTGCCGGATCGGACGCGCCGCAAACAACGCAGAAGCTACGTCGGAAATACTGCCGCGCGCCGCAGGCCGCGCAGGATTGGTAGACGATCGCTTCCGCGCCCACGGTCCAGTCCGCGAGGGCTTGCTTGCTGCCGCTCATCGCACCCGCTCCAGAAACACGCTGACATGTGACGACAAGACGCCGCCATCGCCATGCAGCAGCGCGATCGAGGCGTCGCGGACCTGGCGATTATCAGCGCGTCCCGTCATTTGCAAATGGGTTTCGACCAGATGCGCCATCGCGCCGCCGACGCCGCAATGGCCGTAACTCAACAGTCCGCCGTGGGTGTTGAGCGGCATTTCGCCGTCGCGGCTGAAATGGCCTGATCGCACGCGCGCCGCGGCCTCGCCGCGCCCGGCAAGGCCAAGGTCTTCCAGCAGCATCGCCAGCGTGATCGTAAAACTGTCGTAGACCGCCGCATAGCGCACATCGGATATCGCTACGCCCGATGCGGCTTTCGCCCGCGCGATGGCAATCTCGGCGCCGAGTTCACTTAAAGCAGGGGCCGCCGTGACATGCTGGTGGGTATGCGCCTGCGCGCAGCCGAGCACGCGCACGCCCATCTCGCCTGTCCGCTCGCGGCTGACGACGAAGGCTGCGCCGCCGTCGGATACCGGACAGCAATCCAGGAGCTTTAGCGGCAGCGCCACCGGCTTCGAGGCCAATACGTCGGCGACGGTGATTGGGTCGTGAAATTGCGCGCCGGGATGCGTCAGCGCGTGGGCGCGCATCAGCACCGCGAATTCGGCGAGGTCGGCCTCGGTCACGCCGTATTCATGCATGTAGCGCGATGCGACGAGCCCGTAATAGGCTGGAATCGTCGGCCCCAGCGGCGCCTCGTATTCGGGATGTCCGACCTGCGCCAGCGCCAGGATCGAGGCGTCGCGGCTCTGCCCGGTCAGCCGGTTCTCTCCGCCCACAACAAGCACGTGCCTGACAACGCCCGCCTCGACCAGATGATGCGCCAGCATCGTCATCGCAAGCCCGGTGGCGCCGCCGACCTGTACGGCGTGAGCGTAAGTCGGTCGAATGCCGAAATGCTCGGCGAATACCGTCGCCAGCATGATATGCGGCGCGACGGTGCTGTAGCCGCAGAGGATGCCGTCGATCTCACTGCGTTTCAGGCCGGCATCGGCGATCGCAAGCTCCGAAGCCTTGCTCATCAGGTCGAGCGAGGAAGAGCCCTCATGCCTGCCGTAAGCCGTCAGTCCGACGCCGGTGATGAAACTCATGGCTGCCGGCCCTAATACGACTTCGGCAAGCCCAGCACCTTCTCGGCAATGAAGCTGAGAATGAGCTGCGGGCTGATGGGCGCGATGCGCGGGATCAGGGATTCCCGCAGGTAACGCTCGACGTGATACTCCTTGGCGTAGCCGAAA
>DASXJV010000242.1:0-2644 GCA_036497205.1 Bradyrhizobium sp. | reverse complement strand
GGCGCCGAGATCGAGTTCTTCGACTGCGGCGATTATCCCCTCAAGCTGACCGAGGCGCATTTCGACCGCATGGTCGACATCTACCGCGAGACCAATCCGGCCTTCGTGCTCACGCACGCGCTGAAAGACCCCTACAATTTCGACCATCCCAACGCCGCGCATTTCGCGCAGGAGACGCGGGTGGTGGCGCAGGCGATGGGGCATAAACCGGGTGCAAAGTATCAATACTCGGCGCCGCCGGTGTATCTGTTCGAGCCGCACCAGCCCGAGCAGTGCGACTACAAGCCGGACCTGATTCTCAAGATCGATGACGTCTGGGAGACGAAATACAAGGCCTTCCAGATCCTCGCCGCGCAGAAGCACCTCTGGCACTACTACGAACGTGTCGCGCTCAATCGGGGCATCCAGGGCTCGCGTAACACCGGCATCCCGATGACGTACGGCGAAGCCTATCAGACGCTCTTCCCGCGCGTCGTCACCGAAACACTCGGCTAAGCTGGGAAGGAGACACAATGAAAAACGTCGTCGTCCGCAACATCAAACGCGCTGACTCCAACGCCATCGGCACCATGGAGGCGCTTGGCGTCTCGACCGTGCACGAGGCGCTTGGCCGCTATGGCTTGATGAAGCCCTATATACGCCCGATCTGGGCAGGCGCCTGCATCGCCGGTCCCGCTGTCACCATCCTGGCCCAGCCCGGCGACAACTGGATGATCCACGTCGCGGTGGAGCAGTGCCAGCCGGGCGACATCGTCGTGCTCGGCTGCACCGCGGATAACACCGACGGCATGTTCGGCGACTTGCTCGCCACGTCGCTGAAGGCGCGCGGCGTCAAGGGCCTCATCATCGATGCCGGATGCCGCGACGTCGCGACGCTCAAGGAGATGGGCTTTCCGGTCTGGTCGCGCGCCATCTCGGCCAAGGGTACGGTGAAGGCGACACTCGGCGCCGTGAACATTCCGGTCGTTTGCGCCGGCGTCAACGTCGAGCCGGGTGACGCAGTGGTGGCGGACGACGACGGTGTTGTCATCGTGCCAAAGAAGTATGTGGTCGAGACGGCGCAGAAGGCGCAGAAGCGTTTCGATGACGAAGACGCCAAGCGCCAGAAACTGGCCTCCGGCGTGCTCGGGCTCGACATGTACAATATGCGCGAGCCGCTGGCGAAGGCCGGGCTCATCTACGTCGATAACCCGGAAGACGTATAAGCACGCCTCCCCTCCTGGCGCGGTCGCGATGCGTCAGCGACCGCGCTCGATCATGTGGTCGAGCGTATAAGCGTTCGGGCAATAGCTGCGATAGTGCGCGGCGGCGGTGCCGGCGTCGAGTTCTTGTCCGCATCGCCGCTGGCGGTCGCATATGACGCAGAGACGCTGCATGTCGCGGATCAGTGCCGGTTCATTGAACGGCCGCTTGTTGCGATCGACGCCGATCGCAGCCAGCAGACCATCCAGGAACGCAGCGGAGTCCAGCCTCTTGCTGGCCAGGACGGTCAGTTCGTTCGGCGTCAGATTCAGGTCATGGGCGATCCGCGCCACCTCCTCCGGCCAGCACTGCTGGAACTCGGCGCGGGCCTCCAACGTCCGGCGGTTTCGTATGACCAACCGCGCGATCGCACCCAAGATGCGGTCGAGCGTTGGAAAGGGTGCCTGTTCTGCGGGTCGTGCTTTCATCGCCTTCTTCTCCAAGATCGAGGCTCGCACACCCAGCGCTTATCGCATTGATGTGGGTCATTGATGCAGATCAACGAGATCAGGCCGGTATGACTGCGCCA
Source organism: Bradyrhizobium sp. (assembly GCA_036497205.1). Lineage (GTDB taxonomy): Bacteria > Pseudomonadota > Alphaproteobacteria > Rhizobiales > Xanthobacteraceae > Bradyrhizobium. The sequence goes on along the minus strand of DASXJV010000242.1, from coordinate 873 downwards.
CGCGCATGCGGGACCGCCAAACGGTCTTACCGGAGCTTCGTTCCGGTCACCTCGATAGCGATCATTTAATATCGGTAACGGGCGGTTAATGGAACTCGTCCCCGTTCGTGCGCATCGTCACACATTGTCCACCGTTGGCCGCTCCTCCGGTGCGGGCGAACATCGGCCGCTTGCGCACGGTCGGGCAAATTCACGCTCCATTCCTGCGGAAACGAACGAAATCGGCGGCCGACAGCGCACCCCGGCGCCGAAGCGTTAATAGACCTTTGCCGCCTTACGTATGTTTGCACCAACAACCGCAAGCTTTCGTTTGCAGCTTAGCGACGAGCGATTGAAGGCATTTTTAACGCCCGGCTCGTAGTTTGCCTCCACTGTTCCTCGTGGAGTGTGTCAAATGTCCAAGCTTGTTGCGTTTCTCAAAAATGAGTCGGGGGCGACTGCGATCGAATATGGTCTTATTGCCGCCGGCATCTCCGTGGCGATCATCGCCATCGTCAATGGCCTGGGTACGAAGCTGAACTCCAGCTTCACCAGCATCTCGACCCAGCTGAAATAAGCTGACGCGCCTGAGCGGAATTGCGGAAAAGCCGCCGGCAACGGCGGCTTTTCCTATTTTGCATCGCCGTGATCTGCCGCGCGGTCTGCGAATGCGGCGAGGCTCGGGCAGTCCGGCGTCGGCCTGGCGAAATATTGAACGGCGGCGGCAGGGATCGCTTAACCGCCGTCCCCCGTTTCAATAGCGCGGGGTCAGCATCTTCCCAGGGTGGAACTTGATCACCGCGACGATGCCGAACAACACGAAGAGCACCAGCGCAGCCGCATGGGCGATGAGGAAAGGCGGCTCCGACTGTGTCGGCGCCAGCGGCTGGAGAG
>DASXJV010000241.1:0-4650 GCA_036497205.1 Bradyrhizobium sp. | reverse complement strand
ATAGCTGTCAGCGAAGCCACCAGCACGCGCAGCATCAACGAAGAGATTTTCGGCATGGTTTTTTCCTCCCAGGGCTTTCTTGATAAAGGGACAACACCACGACTCGAAAGCTATTCCACGCGCCGCGGTGCGCGTGGCGCGCCATCTTCACATCGGCGGCGTCAGCCCGTCGCGACCGACGCTGACGCGGTTGGTTTCGAACGAACCGTCCGGCAGCTTTTTCATGAAGGCGATCACCTTGGCGCCGGCTTTCAGGTCGGATTTGTCGGCGGGGACATAGGTGACCACAGGCGTATCGGGCGAAACGAGGACTTTCTTCTCGCCGTCCCTGTATTTGACCATCAGGGTATGACCGTCATTGCCCGCTACGGTCTCGGCCACCGTGGCATTGGTCATGGTGCTGTTGGGGCGCAGATCGTACGGCCGCGACCCTTCTCCGGTGCCACGCATGTTCTCCGGAAACACGTGCACCTCGATCGCGTTTTGGCTGCCGTCGGGTCCCGGCACTGTAGTGGTGCCGACAAAGGAGCCGACCTTGATATCCGCCAGCGAAATCTTGGCGATGCCTACGACCCGCATGTCGCCGGTCATGCGCAGCTTGACGGCCTCGCCGCTGCGCGATTTGACTGACAGCACCTCGCCGTCAACGCCTTCAATGGTGCCGCGGACCCGCGACGGCGTAGGCGGCTGTTGGGCAATTGCATAGAGGGACGACGCGACAACCATCGCAACCGCGACAAGCGGACGAGTTAGTCTTGAACGATGAACGGGCATGAACTGGTCTCCGGCTGGTATCACCTGACAATGGACACCGGCGCTTCAATAATATTCCGGCTCAAACCTTTGTGAGATCGGTCTCGACCAGCTTGCGAAGCTCGGGCGTGACCTCGGGGCGCTGTCCGAACCACAATTCAAATCCGCTCACCGCCTGGTGTAGTAGCATGCCCAGCCCATCGGCGGTCTTCAGTCCGCGCGCCCGCGCCGCTGACAGCAACGGTGTCTCCAGCGGCACGTACACCAGCTCGGCGACGACCGCATGCGACGGCAGCAGGCCGGCGTCGACCTCGAGCGCGGGCTGGCCGTGCATGCCGAGCGATGTTGTGTTCACCAGCAACCCCGCACGCGGCAGCAGATCGCGCATGGCATCCCATGAAACGGGGTGAACGCTGGCGCCGAATTGATCCGCAAGCGCGCGGGCCCGTTCAATGGTGCGGTTCGCCAAATGCACGCGCTTGATGCCGCGCTCGATCAATCCGAACACCACCGCCCGCGACGACCCGCCGGCACCGAGCACCAGCGCATCCTCGACGCCGTCCCACCCTTGCGCGCAGGCATCGAGATTATCGATGAAACCTTCGATGTCGGTGTTGGTCGAGCGCAATTCACCGCCCTCGTACCACAGCGTATTGGCTGCGCCGATCGCGCGGGCACGTGCGTCCGGCTTCGACAGCGCAAGCGCGTGCTCCTTGTGCGGAATGGTGACGTTGGCGCCGACAAAACCGTGAGTCGACAGACGCGCGACGAATTCGGCAAAACGTTCGGGCGGCACTGCCTCGATAAGGTAGCCGCCCTCGATGCCCAGCGTCCGCAGCCAATAATGATGGATCAGCGGCGAGCGCGAATGCGCCGCCGGCCATCCGATCAGACATGCGGCGCGGGGTTTGATCACAGGTGTTATTGCCAATCCTGTTGCAACGTCCTCTGGGCAAGGCGTCATCGCTGCTCAAATCGGGCAAGCCGCGGTCGCTGTCAATGCTATCGGTGCACGGTCACGGCAACGATCGCGCTCAGCGCCAACGCCGCAGCAGCGGCAAACCAGATGGCTGCGAGATTGATCCAGTAATAGGCGAGCGCGCCGCACAATGAGCCCGCCACCAGCGCCGCCCACAAGAGGAGATTGGGTACCCAGGCCCAGCGCGCGCCGCCGGTCAACGCCGCCGCGACGAGTTGCCCGGCCTTCACCAACGCGCCCGTGACGTAAGTGAGCCCGAGCCCGGCGCCGCCCTCGATCTGAAACACCGCATTCTCCAGCCCCATCGCCAGCACGATCGCTGCGACCGCGACATTCGACGGACCGAATGCGTAGCAAAGCGCTGCGGCGGCGAGCAGCGAGGCTTCGGCCAGCAGCACCCAGGGCTGGCGATTGGCGCCGCGGCCAAGCACAATCAGGCTGCCGGCGGCAGCTCCAATCACGAACAGCGCGATCAGGCCGAACGCCTCGGCCGCATGCCACCACTGCCCCTCTGCGAGACTGACGCCCATTCGCGTCGAGTTGCCGCTCATGAAGGAGACGAACAGGCCGCCGAGGTGCAGGAATCCGATTCCATCGACATAGCCGGCCAGCGCGCTCAGCGCACAGGCGAGGGCAACATTGCTGCGTAAATCAAGCATCGTTCTGCGCACCGTCGTTGCGGCCCGGCGATGATGTTCATGAAGTGGCTGACTTGGGAAGTATGATCACGCGCAAGCCGGTCACGCAGCGGGGCTAACTTGCGGCGAGGCCATCCGGAGCGGCGGAAGGCTTCTCGCGATCCTGCTTGATATCAGCGATGGCCCGCGCAATGGTTTCGCGATATCGGGCGCGCGGCGGCCTCACCCCATGGGTCAGGAGCGCGCGACGCACCGTCGGCGACGCGCCGGTGATGAAGAGCCGGATACCTTGCCGTTTTGCCTTGGTCGCAACGCGGCTCATGGCATTGGCGGCGGTGGAATCGAGAAATGGCACCGCGGCGAAATCGACCACGAACGCCTTGCGGGCGTCGGCGATGCTATCGAGCACAGTCCCCACCGTTGACGCCGCGCCGAAGAAGAACGCGCCGGTGATGCGATACACCAGCACGTCGGGGTCGGCGGCAAGGCGGGAATCGTAGGGCACGCGATCGCCGTCGTCGGCCCTGTCGGCGGTCACCAGCGGCGTTTCGGCCTCGATGCCGGTCATCTGCGCCATGCGATTGATAAACAATACCGCCCCGAGTGCGAAGCCGACCAGGATGCCTTCAGTGAGATCGCGAAAGACCGTTAGCAGAAAGGTAGCCAGCAGCACGGTAGCATCGCCGCGCGAGGAGCGGATCAAGGTCGCGAACTCCTGCTTCTCCGCCATGTTCCAGGCGACGACCACCAGCACCGACGCCAGCGCTGCGAGCGGAATGTAGCTCGCCAACGGCGCTGCGATCAGCATGAACAGCAACAGAAAGGCCGAATGCAGCATTCCGGAGATCGGGCCGCGCGCACCGGCGCGGACATTGGTCGCGGTCCGCGCGATGGTGCCGGTGACGCAAATACCGCCGAACAGCGCCGATCCGAAATTGGCAAACCCCTGCGCCACCAGTTCGCAATTTGAGCGATGCCTGCGGCCGGTCATGCCATCGGCCACCACGGCCGAGAGCAAGGACTCGATGGCGCCCAGCAACGCGAACGCTATCGCGTCGGGCGACACCGCCCGCGCCTTCTCCAGCGAGAACAGCGGCCACGCCGGCCAGGGGACTTCACGGGGAATGCCGCCGAAGCGGGTTCCGATGGTTTCCACCGGCAGCGACAGTGCCCATGTGCCGAGCGCCGCGATAACAACCGCGATCAGAATGCCGGGCCAATGCGGCCGCAGGTTCCGGAGGACGACGATGATGGCGATGCTGACGACAGCCACGGCAACCGCTGAAAGGTTGGCGCTATGCAGCCCCCGCGCCAGCACCTCCAGCTTCGGTATCAATTCGCCCGGCTCCTTCGTTGTCAGCGCAATCCCGAGGAGATCCTTGAGCTGGCTGGCGAAGATAATGACGGCGATCCCGGCGGTGAATCCCACCGTCACCGGATAGGGAATGAATTTGATGTAGGTGCCGAGGCGCAGAAAGCCCGCGGCAATCAGAAACACGCCGGCCATGCAGGTGGCGAGGATCACCCCGTCAACGCCGTGGCGTTCAGCGGTCAGCGCCACGAGCACGATGAACGCGCCGGCCGGCCCGCCGATCTGAAACCGGCTGCCGCCGAGCAACGAAACGATGAAGCCTCCGATCACGGCGGTATAAAGTCCGCGACCGGGGCTCACGCCCGACGCGATGGCGATCGCCATCGACAGCGGCAGCGCGACGATCGCCACCGTCAGACCGGAGATCGCGTCGGCACGAAAATCCGCAAAGCCGTAGCCTTCGCGCAGCACCGTGATCAGCTTCGGCGCGTACAATTCGGCAAAGGTCGGCTGTTTGATGTGCCGCATCGTGCCCGATCGCCCACTTGCGATGCTCATTGCCCGCACTGCTCCCGTGTCAGGTCGCGAGATCGCCGTCGCGACGATGCTGAACCTTGACCTTAGATCCCAAGCGGCGGTCCCGGCTCTTTCAATCGCACGCCACGTCCGCCGCCCTCGCTGCGCGCGTGTTCGCCGATCAGTTCGACCCCAGCGCGATTCAAGGCATCGACCACCCTGGTCAGCGATTCGACAACGCCGCGGACGTTGCCGACGCTGGCTTCCATCCGCTGAATCGTTGGCAGTGAAACCCCGGCCAATTCGGCCAGGGTCTTCTGATCTATTCCAAGCAATGCCCGCGCCGCTCTCATCTGGAACGACGTGATCATGCGACTAATCGATATAGGAAATGTGATAAATGATATCCCATACGGTGACAATGATGTAAAAAACATCAAAATGCAACCGAA
>DASXJV010000240.1:0-5403 GCA_036497205.1 Bradyrhizobium sp. | reverse complement strand
CGAGACCAAGGACGCCGGTGCATTCTTCCGTTTCACGGACACTTACTCAAAGGTGGTTGGAGGCCAGCTTCAATTGGCGATGGATCCTCCGACGGTCGAACCTGGCGCGAAAGAGGGGCTGATCAACGTTCGCGATTTCTCTGTCAAGGGGGAGGCTTCGCTGGATCGCGTGGCCGCCGGTGGGACGACCGGCTTGCAGAACGGCGTTGCCTTCTCGCGCGTGCGCGCAGAATTTACCCGGCAAAACGGGCAGCTCGCGATTCATGAGGGTGTCCTGAAAGGTCCGATGGTCGGTGGGACCATCGAAGGCAGCATCGATATTCCCGGCAACCAGGTGCGCATGAGCGGCACCTTCGTTCCGATGTACGGACTGAACAATATGTTCGGCCAGATTCCGATCGTCGGGCTGTTCCTGGGCGGCGGCAGCAATGAGGGGCTGATCGGCGTGACCTACGAGATCGTCGGCACCCCCAGTCAGCCGGTGCTTCGCGTCAATCCGATTTCGGCGATGGCGCCGGGGGTTTTGCGAAAGATCTTTGAATTCAACACCGGCAAGCAAAACAATCCGGTCGAATTTCCGCCGAACAACTGAGCGGCGATTTTTTCGCGCTCAGCGCCGCAGCGCCGGCACGACGAGGAACGGAATCATTCCCAGCACCACGGCGATCAGCGAAAACAGGATCAGTGGATTATAACTGTGGCTGAGATCGTGGATCAGGCCGCCGCTCCACGATCCCAGCGCAGAGCCTAAACCGCTGCCGATGGTGATCATGCCGTAAATGGTGCCGATGCGTCTCCCGCGAAAGATCTTCATCGCGGTGGCGGTGAGGAGCGGGCCGCGTGAGCCGATCATGCTGCCGAAGCAGACGACGAATCCCGCCAGCAAGTAAAAATTCGGATACCACTGCAGCAGCCACAGCATGATGATGCCGGCAATCGAAACGCCATAGCTGAACAACACCGATGGTCTTCGGCCGATGATACCATCGAGCCAGGAGATGCCGAGCATGCCGAATAGCAGCACGACACCACTGAAGCCCCAGGCCGTCGCCGCCTGCAGTGGCGGAAATCCGGCGTCGATCAGATAGGCGACGACTTGCGGCGCAATCGCATACATGCCGATCGCGGTGAAGAAGAATGTCGAGAACAGCGCCCAGAACGCGTGGTGGCGCATCGCGCTCAACAAGGTCCAGCCTTCATCGGCAAAATCGCCCGTCGGGCTCCTTGCGAGGTGCGGCGAGCCCGTGGAGAACAGCCGCCAAGGCAATAACAGTAGCGGCAGGAGGAGAAGCAGCGCGGCGCTACCAAAAATCTGATAGGCGCCACGCCAGTCGAAATGTTCGATCAGGATTTGCGATGCCGGCAGAAGTATCAAGACGCCTGCGCCGGTCGCGGAATAAACGATCGCCATCGCGGTCGGCAATCGCGGGCCAAACCAGCGGCCCAGCAGGATGGAGTTCGGAACATTGCCGATGAATGCGATGCCGATACCCACGCAAAGCCCAAGGCTGAGCTGGAACTGCCAGAGGTGTTGTGCATGCGCGGCAACCAGGAACGCTCCACCGAGCAGGAGCAGTCCAAGCGAATAGACGGTGCGGGGCCCGGAGCGGTCGAACAGCCGGCCCACCAGCGGTGCCGCCAATCCTCCGGCGAGCGCGGAAAGCGAGTAGACCGAGACGACCTGGGCGCGGTCCCAGCCGAAACTCTCGGAGATCGGCTTGAGAAACACGGTAAAGCTCTCGCCGAGCCCGCGGCCGAGCACTGAGAGCGCAAAACATAACGCGAGCACGTTGAGCGCCACGCGTGCCGGTTTCAGCGGCTTCGTCGCGGGGTTCTCGCTCGCGGCATTCTGGTCCATGACGATCAAGAAGCGCTTTTCCGCTGCATGCGCGTATTTTCGCAAAAGCATGCCCTCGGACGTGATCCGGGGGGATACCGGTTTTGCCGATAGAATACGCGCAGGATAACAATGAGCAGGGGTCTTGGGCGAATGCGCCTATGCAGGCCTGAGCAGGACGTGGCGCTTCTTGCCAAGGGACAGCTTGATCACGCCTTCCGGCGTGAGGTCTCCGGGCTTCATGATCATCTTCTCATCGCTGACCGCGACATCGTTGACGCGAAGACCGCCGCCCTTGATCTGACGGCGCGCCTCGCCGTTTGACGCGACAAGACCGGCCTTGACGAACAGCGCCAGCACGCCGATGCCGGCTTCGAGTTCAGCGCGAGAAATTTCCACCGAGGGAAGGTTTTCGGCGATTGCGCCTTCTTCAAAAGTTTGCCGGGCGGTTTCCGCCGCGACAGCGGCCGCATCGGCGCCGTGCAGCAGCGCGGTCGCTGCATCGGCGAGCGCCTTCTTGGCTTCGTTGATCTCTGCCCCCCGCAAGGCAGCCAGCCGTTCGATCTCGTCGAGCGGCAGCGTGGTGAAAAGCTTGAGGAAACGCGCCACGTCGGCATCGTCGGTGTTGCGCCAGAACTGCCAGTATTCGTAAGGGCTTTTCATGTCGGCATTGAGCCAGACCGCGCCGCTGGCGGTCTTGCCCATCTTCTCGCCGGATGACGTCGTGATCAGCGGTGTCGTCAGCGCGTGTAATTGCGGCGTGCCCATGCGGCGGCCAAGGTCGATGCCGTTGACGATATTGCCCCATTGGTCCGAACCGCCCATCTGCAAACGGCAATCGTAGCGCTGGTTGAGCACGACATAATCGTACGCTTGCAGGATCATGTAGTTGAACTCGATGAAGCTCATCTCCTGATCGCGTTCCAGCCGGAGCTTGACCGAATCCATAGCCAGCATGCGGTTGACCGAGAAATGCCGGCCGATATCGCGCAACATCTCGATCCAGTTGAGCTTGGTCAGCCATTCGGCATTGTCGGGCATGACCGCGTCATGCTTGCCGTCGCCGAAGCTCAGGAAGCGCGAGAACACCTGCTTGATGCCCTCCTTGTTGCGCTCGATGTCCTCGATCGAAAGGATTTTTCGCGTCTCGTCCTTGCCGCTGGGGTCGCCGACCCGGGTAGTGCCGCCGCCCATCAGCGCGATCGGCTTGTTGCCGGTCTGCTGCAGCCAGTAGAGGCACATGATCTGCACCATGGAGCCGACGTGAAGCGAAGGTGCGGTGCAGTCGAAGCCGATATAGGCCGTTAGCTCGCCCCTGGCCGCCAGCGCATCCAGCGAGTCGGGGTCCGAAATCTGATGAATAAAGCCGCGGCTCTGCAGCACATTGAGAAAATCAGATTTGAATGCAGTCATTTATGGGCGACTCTGATCGTTCATATTCCACGGTATTTACACGGAGTTGCGGAACCATAGCGGATTAGGCTGCCGCTGCCCGGCGCGCTGTGGCATTATAAGATGTGCTGGTTTGACACAAGCTGGGCGTCAAGGGCAGGGCGCCTCGCAAGGGCACTATGGCGATGATGATGACGGCAATCGGTCTGATGAGCGGCACCTCGCTCGACGGGGTCGACGTCGCCTTGATCGAAACCGACGGCAAGCGGGTGAAAGCGTTTGGCCCCTCGGGTTATCGGCCCTACACGGAAATTGAACGTGGCCTGCTGCGCCAGGCCCTGGCCGAGGCCGTCCACCTGCCGCAGCGCGATGCGCGGCCGGGCATCCTGCGCGACGCCGAGCGTGCCGTCACGATCGCGCATGCCGAGGCCGTCGCCGCCTTTATCGCGCAGAACCATATCTCCCGCGAGGATGTCGATATCGTCGGCTTTCACGGTCAGACCGTGTTGCATCGGCCGGCGCAAAAAATGACTGTGCAGATCGGCGATGCGGCGGCCCTCGCCAAGGCAATTCATATCCCGGTCATGCATGATTTCCGTGCCGCCGATGTCGCCGCCGGTGGGCAGGGCGCACCCTTTGTCCCGGTCTATCATCGCGCGCTCGCCCAGTCGCTGGAGCGCGAATGGCCGATGGTCGTGGTCAATATCGGCGGCGTCTCCAACATCACCTATATCGATGGCGCCGATACGCTGATCGCCTGCGATACCGGGCCAGGCAACGCGCTGCTCGACGATTTTATGTTCCGCAAGATGGGCCAGCCGTTCGATTGCGAGGGCCGCACGGGAGCCCAAGGCGATGTGGATGTGGCATGGGTCGTCCGGGCCCTGCAGCATCCGTTCTTTGCGCTGCCGCCCCCCAAATCGCTTGACCGTAATGACTTTGCGTCGCTCTCTCTGCGCGAGATGCCTGCTGCTGATGGCGCGGCAACTTTGACCGCGTTCACGGCCGCTGCGATCGCGGAGATCGTTCCGCTGCTGCCGAAGGAGCCGCGGAGCTGGATCGTTGCCGGCGGCGGCGCCCGCAATCTCACCATGCTGAGGATGCTGCGCGAGCGGCTGGCGCCGGCCACCGTCGAGGCCGCCGACGCGCTGGGCTGGTCGGCCGACGCCATCGAGGCGCAGGCTTTCGGATTCCTGGCCGCGCGCGGCTTGAAAGGCCTGCCGCTGAGCTACCCCGCCACCACAGGCGTGCCGATTCCGATGACGGGAGGCGTGATCGCCCGGCCTTGATCTTGACGTTTAATGCAGATGCATGTAACTATATGCAGCTGCATGAAACCGCGAGAGATTGCCATGGCCGAGAGACTAAGACTGATCAGCCACAAGCTCTGTCCCTATGTGCAACGTGCGGTGATCGCACTGACCGAGAAGAGCGTCGCCTTTGAGCGGATCGATATCGATCTCGCCAACAACCCGGATTGGTTTGTCGCGATTTCTCCCCTCGGCAAGACGCCGATGCTGCAGGTCGGCGACACCGCGATTTTCGAGTCGGCGGTCATCTTAGAATATCTCGAGGAAACGCAGCCGAAGCCGCTGCATCCCGCCGATCCCTTGGCCCGCGCGGAGCATCGCGCGTGGATTGAATTTGGATCGACCGTTCTTAGCGATATCGCAGGCTTTTACGCCGCGCCGGACGAAGCAACATTCAAAGCCAAAACGTCGCAGCTCGAACAGCGGTTTGCGCGGCTTGAAGCGCGCGTCGCGGCCTCGCCATGGTTTGACGCCGAAAGCTTCTCGCTGGTCGACGCGGTGTTCGGTCCGGTGTTTCGCTATTTCGATGTGTTCGACGGAATTGCGGATTTCGGAATTCTCGCTGGCAAGCCGAATTTGGCGCGCTGGCGCAAAGCGCTCGCGGCGCGGCCTTCGGTCCGATCAGCCGTGAGCGCCGACTATCCGGCGCTGCTTCGCGATTTCCTCAACCGGCGGAATTCCTGGCTGTCGCGCCTGCAGGCCCGCGCGGCCGCCTGAGATACAGCTCACCGAACGTTGGCGAGGCGCATGTCGAGATAGCCCGTCACGGTCTCCATCAGCGGCTGCAGCTTGCCGTCGAAGAAATGGTTTGCGCCGGGGATAACCTGTTGGTCGATCACGATACCCTTCTGGGTCTTGAGTTTC
>DASXJV010000239.1:0-3864 GCA_036497205.1 Bradyrhizobium sp. | reverse complement strand
TAGCGGAAAACGTTCGATAGTCGCAGCACGATCACAATCGCGACCAGGGCTGCGATCCAAATGGCCGGCTGCAGATAGCCTGAACCATTAAGAAAACCGAGGAAGTCCATAGTCCATCTCCACAATTCGCAACCGGGCGGTTTGGGAAGCCAAACCTGCTCCCATGAATTGCGGTGCGGAGATGTGAGAAGGAGGCGTTGTGCGGGCAAGACGCGATGGCAATCCGCCTTGCCAATCTTTTTCGGATGGCCCTGTTAACAACGGCCTTGTATGCGTCGGCGCGCTACCTAGCGCGAGTTGTTACATTGTAACAATGCGCGCGACATTGCAGGGGAACACATTGCGCAACCGCTGGGTCATTCTCGCCATCATTTTTTGCGTACGGCTTGCAATGCCGTTCCAGTTCCAGAGTGTTGCCGCGGTCGCGCCGCTGCTGACCGACAAGTTCGGCCTCAACCTCGCCGACATCGGCCTGCTGATCGGACTCTATTTCGCGCCGGGCATCGCACTCGGATTGCCCGGTGGCGCCATCGGCCAAAAATTCGGCGACAAGGCAACCGTGCTCGGCGCGCTCGCGCTGATGGCGGTCGGCAGTCTTGCGATGGCGTTCGGCGACGCCTGGCATTGGCAGATCGCCGGCCGGCTCGTCGCTGGCGCCGGCGGCGTGCTGCTCAACGTGCAGCTCACCAAGATGGTCACCGACTGGTTTGCGGGAAAGGAGATTGCGACCGCGATGGGCGCGTTCGTCAATTCCTGGCCCGCCGGCATTGCGCTGTCGCTGGTGACATTACCTTCGATTGGCACCGCCTATGGCGTGAAAGCCGTGTCGCTTGTCGTGCTGGCGCTGATCGTGCTGGGAAGCTTGCTTGCGCTCACCTATCAAACGCCGGCACAGGCCCGCCCCGCCGGCGCCTCTTCCGCTCGCCTCAGCTTGAATACCGCGATCGCCCTGAGCGTCGCCGGGCTGATCTGGGGACTGTTCAACGCGGCGTTCGCGATCGTTTTCAGCTTCGGTCCAACCATGCTGGTCGAGCGCGGCTGGACAATCGCGCAAGCGGGCTCGGCCATCTCGATCGTGCTGTGGATCGCGGTGTTCTCGGTGCCGCTTGGCGGTGTTCTCGCCGATCGCTTCAAACGGCCGCAGACCATGCTGGTCGCCGGCTCGATCGTGTTTGCGGCCCTGATGCTCGCGTTCGCGCACACCAGCGCCGTCATCGCAATCCTGATCGTGCTCGGCGTCGTCAGCGGGCAACCGGCCGGCCCAATCATGAGCCTGCCGTCGCGTGTGCTGGAGCCGGCCACGCGTGCGCTGGGCATGGGACTGTTCTACACGATCTACTACGTTCCGATGGTGGTCGGACCCGTCATAGCGGGCTCCGCCGCCAAATGGAGCGGCAGCGCAAGCGCCGCCTTCGATTTCGGCGCTGTCATGCTGGTGATCTGCCCGCCGCTGCTGTGGGTGTTCAACAGGATTTCCGCACCAGCCGCCCACCCCCGCCTCGCGTGAACGTGCGCCCTCGCCGCAACTTCCGGTAACCGCTCGTTAACCCTGTTGGACGTAGGATTTTTCGACACCTATGGGTGTGCGGGTTGGGTCCAAGATGGCGTTGCCGTACAAAAAGTCCGTTCTGCCGGCCGCCGAGGAGCGCCGACGCTTCCAGCGCGTCAAGGTGCATCTGCTGGGCCGCTACATGCTGCCCGACCGCCGCGAGTTTCCCTGCCAGATCATCAATATGTCGCCGGGCGGGCTCGCCCTGCTCGCGCCCGGCATCGGCAATGTCGGCGACCGCGTCATCGCCTATCTCGACCATATCGGCCGCGTCGAGGGCCGCATCACCCGCATCATCGACAACGGCTTTGCCATGACGGTCGGCGCCACCGCGCGCAAGCGCGACAAGCTCGCAGCCCAGCTGACCTGGCTCGCCAACCGCGACATCCTCAATTTGCCTGAGGATCGCCGCCACGACCGAGTCATGCCGCGCAACCCGATTGCGATGCTCACGCTCGAGGATGGCACCAAGATGACCTGCCGCATCATCGATCTCTCGAACTCGGGCGCAGCGATCGCCGCCGAGCACCGCCCGCCGCTGAAGTCCCAGGTGAAGCTCGGCATCGTGCAGGCGCGTGTGGTGCGCAATCTCGAGGAAGGTTTCGCGCTCGAATTCGTCCACGAGCAGCTCACCGAGACACTCGAGGACGCGGTTACCGCACGTTAGTCGGCACGATCTCCCGGTATCGGATACTGGTCCAGATGGCCTGCGGCCTGCATGGCCGCGCGCCATGCAAAGACCATGGCTGGTCCGATCATCGTTCCCGGACCACGGAAGATCGAGGCCGCATCGGTCCCGACCGCGTACAGTCCCTTGACCACGCTGTCGTCCGATCGGAGCGCGCGCCCGATCGTATCGACGCGCATGTGCGGGACGCTGCGTGACTGCGCGGACAAGCCCGGGCTGACGGGCGCCCATCTTCTGATCACCGACACGCCAACGACGAGTTCGCCGACCACAGAGCAGCAGATACGCGGCTCGGACGGCGCCGCCGACTGGATCGTGCTGCTCGCAGGCTACGATGGCGAAGCGGTACGACAGGCAGTCGCGGACAGGCTTTCCTCAGGCGCACTCCACCATACCGTCGCGCAGCAGACATCGACCGTGGGCCGCTACAATCTCGCCTTTACCATGACGCCACTGGACCTGGCCGCGACGTAGCGGCCGCCGGCGACAAAGCCGCGATTGCGGTTCGCGAAAGCCTGCCGGACCCGCGCTTTTGCCACCGATTTGAGAGCCAGCGTTAGCGCGCAGTAAAGCGGAAACCCCGCGGCCTGCCGGTTTGTCCGCAAATCGGACGCGGTCTAGGCCCACCAAGCCGGATTCCGCCCGACGTTTCGCGGTTAATGCGGACCGCTCGCGCGCGCATAAGCCTCGCTGCGGCGGGACAAATCGGCTTAATCGATAAAATTTGAATCAAATGGCGTCATCTCGCATTTGAATCGAATGCGTCTCAAGTCTTCGTCAAATTCGTCGCAAGCTTTACTTTCATTCGTCTCAAATCGACCTGTTCCGCTTAGCAGCGGGGCAAAACCTTTGTGCGACATGTGGACCCAACAAGAAGAACACGGGGGCCACAATGTTCAGGCAGGGACAGGGGCTGGCGGTCGTCGCCATCCTGCTGGGGATGCACATTCAGCCGGTTTCCGCCGGCGATGAGCGCGTACTTTACGCGAGCCTCGGCGACACCACGCGTGCGCCGATCGGCTGGATCGAATTCTGCGCCGACTATCCGGGCGAATGCCGGGGCGGCGCGACGCAACCACGCGACATCGTGATGTCGCAGACGGCTTGGCGCGACCTCGTGAGAGTCAATCGCTGGGTGAACGAGACTGTCAAGCCGATGACCGACATGGATCATTGGGGCGTGATCGAGAAGTGGTCGTTGCCGACGGACGGCTACGGCGACTGCGAGGACTATGTGCTGTTGAAGCGCAAGATGCTGACCGATGCAGGCTGGCCACGCGAGGCGCTGCTGATCACCGTCGTGCGCGACAAGAAGGGCGAGGGTCATGCCGTGCTGACGGTGAAGACCGACAAGGGCGAGTTCGTTCTCGACAACCAGAATGAAAACGTCCTGCCCTGGACCGAGACTGGCTACCGCTTCGTCAAGCGGCAGTCGCAGGGCGACCAGAATGTGTGGGTCTCGCTCGGCGACAACCGCCCGGCCGTTGCGACGGCCAGCGCCAAGGACCGTTGAGAAGGACATATCAGGAGTTACGCGACCCGGTCACATCCCCACCCCTCCCCGTCCCAGACCGGTTCGCGCGCGGCCAGCTCTCCCCCAAGAGCTGGCCGCAACTTTTTGGACATT
>DASXJV010000238.1:0-2457 GCA_036497205.1 Bradyrhizobium sp. | reverse complement strand
GTCAGCAGTGAAATAAGTACCAAGCCGATCTGTTCGGACAGTCCGAAGGGCGTGTTGGTCGCCTGCGCGAGGAAAACGGCCGCTGTGGTGATGTAGAGACACGTGCCTTCGAGATTGAAGGAGTAGCCGGTCGGGATGACCGATCCAACCACCGACTCGTCGCAGCCAAGCAGCTCCAACTTGCGCACCATCTGCGGTAGCACGGACTCCGTCGTGGTGGTGGCAAAGACGATGAGTACTTCCTCACGAATGTAGCGGAGGAACCATAGGCTGAAGCCGGCCAGCCGCGCGGCCAAGCCCATGAACACGCCGACGAAAATCGCCGTGGTGATATAGAAACAGAGAACAAGCTTCGAGAGGCCGAGCAGCGAGCCGGCGCCAAATTTGCTGATGGTGAAGGCGATGGCGCCAAAGGCGCCGATCGGCGCCACCATCATGATGACGCCGACCACTCGGAACAGCGCCTTATTGAGGCTGTCGATCAAAGCGACGATCGGCTCGCCGTGCTTGCCCATCGCCGGCAGCACGGAGCCGAAGAGGATCGCCAGCAATAGAACGCCGAGCAAGTTGCCTTCGGAAAATGCGCCGATGAACGTCTTGGGAATGATGTTCATCAGGAAGTCAGCGGCGTCCATGTGCTGTGCCGCGGCCGTGTAGGTCTTGACGGTCGCCGGATTGAGCGAGTGCACGTCGACATTCATGCCGTCGCCGGGACGCCAGATGTTGACGACGAGCAGGCCGACCAGCAGCGCAATCGTGGTCATGACTTCGAAGTAGATCAGCGCCTTCAAGGGGACGCGGCCAACCTTCTTCATCTCGCCGATGCTGGCGATTCCGTGCACCACTGTGCAGAAGATGATCGGCGCAATCAGCATGCGGATGAGCTTGATGAAGGCATCGCCCAGCGGATGCAGGTGCGTTCCGATCTGCGGAAAGAAAATTCCAACGAGGACGCCGAGGACCATGCCCGCGGCGACCTGAAACGACAGGTCCTGGTAAATCGCTTTCCGTCGCAAAGCCGGTGCGGCGACAGCTTGTGCCTCGGACATCAGTTCCTCCTCGCTCTATTATTGATTTTTGCAGCGATAGGTACGAAGCGCCCTCGCTTCGTCAGTCAGTGTTCCTAAAGTTGCGGCGCCTATAATGCAATCTTCGCAGGCTCGGCGGTTTCGCCGGCCTCGATCAGCGGAACGTTCCAGGCGTCGTAGCCGTGGACCCATTCTGTGCTGGTCTGGTGCTGGAGCCATATGTTCACGCGCGAGCGTTGCTGGATCCGTGTCGCCCGCGGCTTACGGTTCGCCTCGTAGCGCTTGAACGCCGCGTTGAAGCCCACCGCATCGACGCCTTCGAGGCAGCGCGCCAGCACGACCCCGTCCTCGAGCGCCATGGCCACGCCTTGCGCCATATAAGGCGGCATCGGGTGGCAGGCATCGCCGAGCAGCGCGATGCGGCCCTCGACCCAATGGGTGAAGGGATCGCGTTCCATCAGCGCCCACTTGTAGGCTTCAGGGCAGGCGTTCAGCACCTTGCGCACTTCCGGATTGAACGCCGCGAACTCGGAGCGCAGCACATCCATGTCGCCTTTGGTCGACCAGGACTCGGTCGTCATCCATTTCGCATCTTCCGGCTGGCTGGTGACGAAGTAGATCTCGTCGCGCGCGGCGGTGATGTAATAGATGACGATGTGGCGGTCGGGGCCCCACCATTTGGTGCGGGACAGATTGATCTGATCGTCGCCGAGCAGCGATGCCGGAAATACGGTGCGATAGGCGATACGGCCGCTGAAACGCGGCGCCTCTTCGCCCAGGATCGCATCGCGCACCACGGAGTGAACACCATCCGCCGCGACAAGAGGGTCCACCGTCGCTGCCGACCCGTCGGCAAAAGAGAGCGTCACCGAAGACGAACTCTGACCGACGCCGACAAGCTTGCGGCCGAACTCGACGACGCCGGGCGGCACCGCGTCAGCGAGCAGGCCGTGCAAGTCGGCGCGATGCATCGCCAGATAAGGGACGCCATAGCCTTCTTCGAACACCTTGCCGGCGGGGACCTCATTGGTGACCGCGCCCGTATCGTAGTCGCGATTGAGGAGTGTCTGCGGTTGGAAGGCGACCTTGAGGAGCTTCTCTTCGAGCCCGATGCCGCGCAGCACGCGCACGGGGTTCGGCGCCATTTGGATGCCCGCGCCGACGCGGGCAAATTTCGTCGCTTGTTCGAAGACACGAACCTTGAATCCGCGTTGCGAAAGCACAGCTGCGACGGCCAAGCCGCCGATGCCGGCGCCGACGATGCCGATGGTCCCGTTGGTCTGCTGCATGATTCCGTCCCTATCGCTCAGGCGTCGCCCCAACCGCGAAAATCTCCGGCGGCGGCCAAGCCGCCAAAGGAGGGCGGATTTGTCTCTTGCCAGTAGGGTCGGGGCAAAGACCTTTTCGGCATTCCTAGCGATACATATCG
>DASXJV010000237.1:0-3191 GCA_036497205.1 Bradyrhizobium sp. | reverse complement strand
CGGGCGAGAATCCGCGGTAGGCCGTCAGCACCATGTTCCTGGCGTCAGGCCAGGCGATACTGCCGGTGGCGGCAAACGGCAGCGGCGCGTTGCGATCCCAATGCGCGAGTTTCTTCTTTTTGAACCAGCCCGCCTTTAACGCGTAGTAGCGATGCGACAGCCGCGGATAGGCTGCACGAACCGAACCGACCAGCGCGTCGACAACCTCGCGCTCGACCCGATTGGCGAGATGCCGCGAATCCGCGACGTCCTGAAATCCACGCCAGCGATCGGAAATCTCCTTGTCCTTGGCGAGCGTATTGGTAATGAGCGCAAAGGTCCGCTCGTTGGCCTTGAAGGTCTTTGCCAGCGCCTGCCCCGCCGCCTTGCGCTTTTCCGGTGCACGGTCCTGCAGCAGGTTCAGCGTCGGCTCGATCGCCAGTTCGCGGCCAGCCACCTTGAAACGCAGGCCCGAGATGGTCTGATCGAACAGCCGGTTCCAGGCGGCATAGCCGCTCTGGGACTTTTCGTGAAACAGCTGCTCGACACGATCCTCCAGCTGATACGGCTTCTCCTTGCGCGTATCTTCGATCCACGGGCGGTAGTGTGCGAGTTCGGGCGTTTGCATCGCACGTTCGATCAAGACATCGTCGATGCGATTGAGTTCGAGCGCGAAGAACAACAGATGCACGGACGCATTCGTCAGCCGCTCGGAGATGTCGCCGTAGAATTTGGAGATGGCGGGATCGACGCTGTCGCCGGCGTGAACCAAACCGGCATACGATCCGAGACGTCCGGCGAGATCCTCGATCGCCTCGTATCGCCTTATCGCTTCGGCGAGCCACTTGCCGCCTCCCTCCTTTGCCGTTTGTTCCGCAAGCTTGCCCTTGTAGTCGGCCTCAAACGCGACGCATTCCGCGTCCATTCCTGCGAGGTCGCGCGTGACTTCCGGCGCATCGATACCGGAATAGAGATCGGCCAGGTTCCATTCCGGCAACTTGCCGGTCTTGGGTTTGGCCGCTGATTTCTTGATGTTCGGTTTGCGTTGGGCAGTCGACTTGCGGAGAGCGGATGAGGAGCGCGAGGTCATCTTGTTCGAGCCTGTGTGTATGCGTTTTCAACCTGAACAGCTGCGGCGGAGCGATAACGGGACGTCAACGTTTAAGAGAGCGTTAATCGGCATCGGCGAGAGTGCCCCGATTCGAGACAGATAGTTGTAACGCGCGGGGAAAGCCATGGCTGCCAGCATTTTGATCGCCGATGATGACGCGGTACAGCGCCGCCTGATCGAAAATATGGTGCAGAAATGCGGCTATGAGACGATCGTCGTTGATAGCGGTGACGCGGCCATCGCCATGCTGACCGCGCCGGACGCGCAGGCGATCGACGCCGTGGTGCTCGATCTGGTGATGCCCGGCCTCGACGGAATGGGCGTGCTGGCGAAAATCCGCGAAGCTGGCCTCAACATCCCGGTCATCGTGCAGACGGCCCATGGCGGCATCGACAATGTGGTGTCGGCGATGCGCGCCGGCGCCCAGGATTTCGTGGTGAAGCCCGTCGGCATCGAGCGGCTGCAGGTGTCGTTGCGCAATGCGCTCAACGCCAGCGCGCTAAAAGGCGAGCTGCAGCGCATACGCCACAGCCGCGAAGGCCGATTGACCTTTGCCGATATCATCACCCGCAGCGAAACCATGGCGGGCGTGCTGCGAACCGCGCAAAAGGCTGCGGCCTCCACGATCCCGGTGCTGATCGAAGGAGAATCCGGCGTCGGCAAGGAATTGTTCGCGCGCGCCATCCATGGCAGCGGCGAGCGCAAATCGAAGCCGTTCGTTGCGGTCAATTGCGGCGCCATCCCCGATAATCTCGTGGAGTCGATCCTGTTCGGCCACGAGAAGGGTGCTTTTACCGGCGCCACCGAACGCCATACGGGCAAATTCGTCGAAGCCTCCGGCGGCACGCTGTTCCTCGACGAAGTCAGCGAATTGCCGCTGGCCGCGCAGGTGAAACTGCTTCGCGCGCTGCAGGAAGGCGCGGTCGAGGCGGTGGGCGGACGCAAGCCGGTGAAAGTCGACGTCCGCATCATTTCCGCGACCAACCGCAAGCTGCTCGACCGCGTCAAAGGCGGACAATTCCGGGAAGACGTGTTCTATCGCCTTCACGTGCTGCCGCTGACGATTCCTCCCTTGCGGATGCGCCGCGAAGACATCCCGCACCTGCTGCGGCACTTTCTGGCGAGGTTTTGCGCCGAAGAAAATCGCCCCATCACCGGCATCAGCGGCGAGGCGATGGCTCTCTTGTCGCAGCTCGACTGGCCCGGCAACATCCGCCAGCTTGAGAACGCCGTTTATCGCGCCGTCGTCATGAGCGACAGCGACCAACTCGGGCCAGCGGATTTTCCGCAGGCCGCCGCGCAATCACCAATTTCATCAGAACCGCATAGCCAACACAGCGAACCGCTCATCATCGAGCCTGCGTTTCATTCCACCGCGCCGGCCATGGTTTCCGGTAATGAGGTACCTATCGTGCCCCTGCCGTCAGCCGGGACGCTGGCGATGCTGACGAGCGCCGGCGAAATGCGGCCGCTCGAAGAGATGGAGACCGAGATCATCCGGTTCGCGATCTCGCATTATCGCGGGCAGATGTCCGAAGTCGCGCGCCGGTTGAAAATCGGCCGCTCGACGCTTTACCGCAAGCTCGATGAAGCTGCCGCTGACGACGCTGGCGCAGACGAGGCGAGTTGAGACGAATGCCCGAACGCGGCGCTCCAGTGTCCAAGACGAAGAAGTTGAAGACTTGGGCCATTCTGAGACATTTGAACCGTGCTTGTGAACCGTTGCTTGCCGGTGACAGACAAAGGGAAAAGCGCGTGGCAAAAACGCACATTCCGTTGCAAAGAGCCCCCTTTGAAGTCAGTTTGTCGTGAGTTGCCCCGCGTGGCGCTGGCTGCATGAGTGGGGCCTGTGTATCGTCTGTATATGAGTCGTTTGCTTGCAGGCGTACCACGTTGGAGAAAAGCGCATTCAGACGTGAACCAATGACGTTTAATGGGCTTAATAACCGATCAAGCCGGCGCTTTAGCGGAAGCCGTGACGGACGATACCAAGAGCTGTTCCATGCCGGGCAGCTTCGCCAAGGGGTGTGACGATGCGTGACTGCTTGAAGAACCGTGCTGGATTTGACCGCGTGCTGATGGCCGTCGCGGCGACCTTCCT
>DASXJV010000236.1:0-6247 GCA_036497205.1 Bradyrhizobium sp. | reverse complement strand
CGGGCCTCCGGCGAGATGTATGAAAACATCCCGCCCTGATCCGCAAACCTGCCACGCATGCTCGTCTCCAGCGATTCGAGATGATAAAGTGAATCATCAAGTTCCCGCCGTGGCGAGTGGGTTCTTCAGCAAACTGCTAGGCGTTTCCAAACCATATTTGTATTGGCAGGGAATTGATGGTCGAGGCAGTGATCTGGGATTTTGGCGGGGTGCTCACCACCTCGCCCTTCGAAGCATTTGCGCGTTTTGAGATCGAACGCGGACTGCCCGCCGATATTATCAGGCGCACCAACGCCAAAAATCATTGGGAGAATGCGTGGGCGAAATTCGAGCGCGCCGAGGTGGACCTCGAGGCGTTCGATCAATTGTTCGCGGCGGAATCGCTGGCGCTGGGAGCGGAGGTTCGAGGCAGAGACGTTTTGCCGCTTCTGTCCGGAGATCTTCGGCCTGAGATGGTCGAGGCACTCAGACGCGTGAAGGCTCAGTTCAAGACCGGGTGCATCACCAACAACCTTCCCGCTAACGCAATCGGAAGCCTTGGTGGCCGATCGCTCTATGTCGCGGAGGTGATGGAGCTGTTCGATCATGTCATCGAGTCGGCGAGGATCGGCTTGAGGAAGCCCGACCCGCGCATCTACCAGATGATGGCGGAAGCGCTTGGCGTCGATCCCAAGGCTTGCGTCTATCTCGACGATTTAGGCGTCAACCTGAAGCCGGCGCGCGACATGGGCATGACCACCATCAAGGTGCTCAATGCGCCGCAAGCCATCGCCGAGCTTGAGGCAGCGACGGGATTATCGCTGCGATAGGCGCGAGAGAAAATACCGCTGGCGTTATTCCAGCGGCTCGACTTTGACGACCGACGCGCCGTGATTGCTGCCGGCCCAGAAGGTGACCGGCGTCGTGGAGTTGTCGACGAACACGCGCCTTATATTGGTGGTGCTGGGTAGCAGATAGTTGATCGCTTCGCCCGTCCTGGTGTTGAGCCGCGTGACCTGATCGCTCAGCATCGAGCCGGTCCAGGCCTCTTCGTTCTTGTCGGTGATGACGTCGTAGGGCGCCGACCATCGCGGCGACACCGGCCATTCCTTGAACTGCCCGGACTTGGTGTCGAACATGCCAATGCGGTCGCCGCGATATTCGCCAAACCACAGTCGGTCCTGCCCATCCATGGTGCCACGGCGCGGCGCGGAATTAGGCGTCGGAATCTCGTACAGCTTGATCTCGCCGCTTTTGGCGTCGATCCGCCCGATATGGCGCTGGCGGAAGTCGGTGAAATAGACGTTGTTTCTGGAGTCGGGAATCACGTCGTAAATATTATGCGGACCCGGCACGCCCTTGAACGGCTCTCAGGTTTCGATTTGGCCGGTCGCGATATCGAGGCGATGAACGCCGGCGAAACCATTATTCTGCGCCCAGACTTTGCCATCGACATCGGAGCTTTGCGGGCTGACCATGTTGATCTGCGCGGCGTCGATGTTCTCCTCGCCTTGCAGCGGCCAGAGCTTGAACGTCTCGGTGTTGCGATTGAACTTCGCGATCGTGGCTTGATACATATTGCCGAGCCACAGATTGCCGTCGCGATCGCTGCGCAGGCCAAGCAAGCCGGTCGGGAAGCCCGGCTTGTGTTCTTCGATCGGAAACTCGGTGACCTTGCCGGTCCTGGGGTCTAACCTGCCGAGATTCTGCTCGCCGAAGCTGGAGTACCAGACCATGCCACGGCTATCGACGATCACGTCATGCGGCGAGATCGTCTCGCGCGGCAGATCGTATTCGGTGTAGATGACGCGGGTGGCCGCACCGGTCGGACGCGGCAGTGTTTTCAGCTCAAAGTCCCATTGCGAGCGCGAGCTGAGATTGATGCTGGCGAGGTACTCGGCGGCGCCCCGGTAGACTTGCACGCGCTGATCGCCGCGTTCCTCCATCAGACGCTCGGCGCGGCGCAGTTGCGGGTGTGCCGGAATGCTTTGGTTCACATAGCCCTGCATGCGCGGCAGAATAGTCGTCATGAAATCGTCGGCGCCGTATGTCGAGCGCAGCGGACGCTCCAGCGTGTGACAGCCGACGCAGTTGAGCAATTGACCCTTCTGCGCATCGGTGCCCGGCATGCTGGCGAGCCATTCGGCATTGGAAAGTTGCGACGCGATATCTTCGGTCTTGCGCAAGGTAAGATCAGCGGTCGTGGTCTTGTCCGCTGCGACCGAGACCGGACTGGAATTGTCGAGGTCGTAGCCAACGGCTCGGATGCGCAGCGAATACTGACCCGGCTCAAGCCTGGCCGCCGGGAAGCTGTAGCGGCCGTCCTTGTCGCTCACCACGGTGACGGTAACGGTCGATCCGCTCTTTTTGGCGCTGACCAGAACGCCTTCCAGCGCATCTCGCCCGGTCGTGACTTTGCCTGTTAGCGCCGGCGAGCCGGTCTGCGCCCGCATATTGCCTGCGCCAGCCAGCAGGACGGTGAACACAAGAAAACTGACGCTCGCAACCATCGAACGACGCGGCATGACCATCTCCCCGGGTTTGTTTATTGTTGTTTGTGGCCAGGAGTGTAGAGGGCAGAACTCCCGGAGACTAGGGGGGCTGGCGCGGAGCAGGCCTGCAGGCGTCTATGGTACGATCCCAACTCGGAGGCGCTATCATTGGGCTAACTTCAAAAGGGGAGAACAAATGAGTGTCGACCAAGCCAGAGGCGGCAACGCAAGCGCGCCCGGCGTTTTCATCGCAGTCTTCAACAACGCCACTGTGGACCCTGTCCTAGCACAATACGGCATCTTTCTTTTGCGTGTCGCGGTCGGGATCGATTGGATCGTACACGCACTGCTCAAGACCTATCGTGGCATGAATACGCATGAGGCGCTGCTGGCGAAGAACGGCATCACGCCTCTGCTGGCGTGGCCGACGTTTAGCGTGGAGCTGATAGGCGGTTGCGCCATCCTGCTCGGTTGGTACACTCGCCAATGGTCGGCGTTCCTGCTGGTATTCCTGGCGGTGGTGGTTTGGATCAAATGGCCGGTCGGCTGGCTCTATTCCAACGCCGGCGGAGGTTGGGAATACCCGCTGTTCTGGCTGGTTGCCCAGGCCGCACTCGTGCTTGTCGGCAGCGGCGCCTTTGCGCTGCAGGCCGTTTCAAGTTTCGGACAAGGGAAAGACTGACCTCAGGTCTCCAACTGCAGAATCGTCATGTTGGCGTAGCGAATCCGCACGCTCAGTTCACGCCCGAGCGCAGACAGGAGCTTGATGGCAATATCCGGTTGCTTTTGACAAAGCATGGCAAACGACGCCTCGCTCAGGCCGAAACCTGCGAGGTCTTCATCAGCCGTAATGGTGGCCGACCGCGGCCCGCGGTCCAGAATCGCAAGCTCGCCAAAGACCGCGCCGGGAGCAAAGGTCACGAGCCGGATGTCTCCGTCGTCGTGCAGGAGATGGACGCTGGCGCGTCCACGGGTGACGAGATAGAGCGACGAGCCGGGATCACCGTGCCGAAAGATGACATGTCCGGCCGGCCAGGCCACCGGCTCCAGCCAGCCGCGCAGCCGTTCGACCTGATCGGCCTCGAAGTCGCGCAATAACGGGACCCGATCGAGCGGCAATTCTAGCGACGAGCCGGTTCCGACCTCACGCAGCAGGAGTTCGTCCTCGGCCCATTCGATCGCGCGATCGATGTCGGGAAAAAAGCGATCGCGCCGGAAAATGTCGGCAAGCCGCGCCGCGGTCTCGGTGCGGCCGCACAAGACGAGCCCGAGCTTGACGCCTCGCGCGCCGAGCGCCGCGTCGATATCGCCGAGGATGCGCCCGCCGGTCGAATCGATTTCGGTGACGCGGCGCAAATCGAGCAACAAGGCGGCCGTTCCCCTTACCGTCTCGCGATCGACGATCTGCGCCAGCCGCTCGGCGCTGCCGAAGAATAGCGCGCCCTGTAGCTCGATGACCAGCACTGACGCGCCCTGCACATGGAGCAACTCCATCTCCGCCGGATCGCGGTAGCGCCGCGAACGCACGGCGTCGCATCGGTAAAGCCTGCGAATATTGGAACGGCTCATGCGGACCACGAACAGCAGCACCGCCAGCACGATACCGATGAATACCGCCAGCACGACGTTGATCGCAATCGACAGCAGCGAAACGAACACGGAAACGCCGAGGTCGAGCGCGATGTCGCCGCGTTGCGGCGTACCGGGCCTGATCAAGCGCGCGGCGAGTTGCCTGGTCCAGGGATCGATATGCTGGATGGCGATTACCATGATCACTGCCGACAACACCGCGCGCGGCATATAAGCGAGAATTGGAAACAACAGCGTCGCGGCGGCCAGCACGGCCAGAGCATTGACGATGACCGAAAGCCAGCTGCGCCCGCCGAAGGCGCGACTGGTCAGGCTGGGGCCGATGTTAATGCCGCTGGTGATGCCGCCAAAGCCCGCCGAAACCGCGTTGGCGATGCCGAGACGGATCAGCAGACGATCATCGCCAGCGCGAAGCTCGCCCGGCTGGCTGGTCAACTTGGCGCACAGCAGCGCGTCGATCGACGCGATGATGGCTAGCGCCAGCGCGCTCGGCAGGATCACCGACAGCGAATGCTCCAGCGGCGCGGCCATCGGCAACCCGGAAAAATCGACCGACACGGTGCGCATCGCCGCGCTTGCTGTCGGCGCGCCGATGATTGGGCCAAGCATGCCGCCGAAGCCCGAAAGAACGATCGCATAGTAAGCCACAATGCCGCAGCCAAGACCGACCAGGACCGGCGGCACTTTCGTCGTGATCCGGCGCGCGTTCCACATCGCCGCAAAGGTCAATACGGCGACCACTGCGCTCAACGGCAGCGCCTCGCCGATGGCACCGAAGACGCGGGTGAAACGAATATTGTGCTCAAAGCCCAGCACGTTGCCGAGCTGCACCAGAAACAGCAGCACCGCGGCCATATTCTGGAAGCCGGCCATCACCGGATGCGGCGCGAACTTGATCAGCGTGCCCAGTCGCAATAGCCCGAACAACGCCTGGAACAGGCCGCCGAGCAGAATAATCGCGAAGAATACCAGCAGCGTGGCGGCAACGTCGGGTTCGCCATCCACCGTGGTGGCGCGATGCAGCAAGGAAAAGAGCAGCAAACCGAGAAAGAAGGTCGTAGTGACGCGCGGCGCGTAGACGCGGGTCGAGCGGTCGCCGAGCAGCACGCAAACAAAACCCGCGATCACAGCCGAGACAAGGCCCGCCATCGCGCCATAGGCGAAGTATTCGTCGCCCAGTGTCACGAAGGCAAACATGCCGAAGGCCATCGCCAGCGGGATGGCCACCGTCGACGACACCAGACCGGCGACAACGTCGGTGCGCGCGGCAGCGACGCCGAGGACGGGTGCGCGCGACGAGGTCGGCGTGGAATCAATGCGATTCATCACCGCAGCGCGGCGGCGATGTTGCCGCCATCGACGGTGGTCACGTCGGCGGTGGTTTTCAGCGCCAACGCCTGGGCCAGAAATGCCTGCGCGACATCCTCGGCCGCGACTTCCCGGCCGAGCAGGTTGCCTCGCATGTAGTCTTGTTCGCTGACACCGCGGACTTTTGAGCGTGACGCGATCATCTCCTGGGTCAGGAGACCGGAGCGGACCCGATCGGCATTGACGGCGTTGGCGCGAATGCCTTCGCTGCCATATTCGAGCGCGTATTGCCGCACTAGAAATAGGGTCGCCGCCTTCGGTAGGCCGTAGGGGCCAAAGTCGGGCCCGGGATTGACCGCCTGCTTGGAAACGTTGAACAGCAGGCAGCCGCCGGTGCCCTGCGCACGCATGATCTTGACGGCGGCCTGTGCCACGCGCTGGTGGCCGTAGAAATTCAGCTCGAAACTCTCTCGCAACACCGCCTCGTCAACCTCGCCGATCCGGCCCTGCCAGGCGGCACCGGCGTTCGAGACCGCAATGTCCAGCCCGCCGAATGCGGCTGCCACGCGCGCAAAGGCATCCCGCACCGATGCCACATCGGTAACGTCGCACCGTAACCCAAGCGCAGCGCCGCCGACCGCTTTGGCTTTCGCCTCCGCGGCGGTTCCATCGATGTCCAGCAGGGCCACTTCGGCTCCGGCCGCGGCGAACGCCTTGGCCGTCGCAAATCCGATCGCGCCGGCCGCGCCGGTAATGACCGCCACCTGCCCCGCCAGCGGCGGCTCCCTGGCGCTGCCCAGCTTCGCCTGCTCGAGCGACCAATATTCGACATCGAACAGATCGGACTCGGGTAGCGGGTCGAAGCGGCCGACCGCCTC
>DASXJV010000235.1:0-14501 GCA_036497205.1 Bradyrhizobium sp. | reverse complement strand
GCCCGCCTCGGTCAGAAACTGCCGCAACGCCTTCAGCCTTGCGACCTGCACGGACGCTTTGCCGTAGCCGGTGATTTCAGCGGCGCGGGCGGTCGATCCCAGCGCCGGACGATGGCTCAGCGCGATATCGATTCGGTCCTGTGGAAGTGCGCCGGGTGCGCGCTCCGGCCATTCGATCAGTGCCACCATGCCCTCTGGCAATGGTGACAAGCCGATCTCTTCCAGTTCCGCTGCTTCGTTGACCCGGTAAAGATCCGCATGAACCAGCGGAAACGGCGGCAGATCGTAGACTTGCGCGAGCGTGAAGGTCGGGCTTGGAACTTCTAACGTGTCGTCGCCGGCGAGATATCGGATCATGGCCCGGGCGGCTGCGGTTTTCCCGGCTCCGAGGTCGCCGGAAAGGGTGATGACGTCGCCGGGGCCGATCAGCAACGCAAGATCGGCCATTAAATGCGCGGTTGCCGTCTCGTTCGATAACGCCAGCGAGAATGTCGTGGGAACGGTCATTCCGCGGCGTTGCGATGCGCAGCCTGATCGACCGGAAAGCCGCACGTGACGGTCGTGCCTTTGCCAACGATCGAATCGACGTGCACCTTGCCTCCGTGCAGTTCGACAAAGGAGCGCACCAGCGACAGGCCTAGGCCGGCGCCGCGATGCCGCGAACCATGGGAATGACTCTCGAACCAGTCGAACACCTTGTCCTTGACGTCAGGCGGAATGCCCGGACCGGAATCGGTCACGGTGAAAATGACGTTGTGCTCGGTTCGCCGGGCGCTCAGGCCGACGGTGGCGTCCGGAGGCGAAAATCCGACGGCGTTTGCCAGCAGATTGTACAGCACTTGCACCACGCGGCGTTCGTCGCCAACAAAGTCGCCGATATGGGGATCGACGTCGACCTGGAGTTGGATGCGGTCGGTTGCGAGCCGGTCTTGGATTCCCTCCGCTGCGGCTTCGATGGTCTTGCGGATGTCGATGGAGCCTAGATTGAGCGACATCGCGCCGGCGTCGATGGTGGCGAGATCGAGGATGTTGTTGATGATCGCGAGCAGCGCGTTGGTCGAAGCTGTGATGTAACCGAGATATTCGGCCTGCTTCGGCATCAGCGGACCGGTGACCGGGTCGCTCAGGAAGTGCGCAAATCCGATGATCGTGGTCAGCGGCGAGCGTAATTCGTAGGACACGTGGTGGACGAAATCGACCTTCATCCGGTCGGCGGTCTCGAGCGCCTCGTTGCGCTCGCGCAGCGCACGCTCGACGTTTTCGGTATCGGTGATGTCCTGGAATGTCAGCATGGTGGCGCCATCGGGCAGCGGCATGGTCATGCAGTCCAGCACGCTGCCATCCTTGCGCTCCAGCTTCAGCGGCACCTCGGCCCGGTTCTCGATCGCGGTAATCGCTTCGCGCAGCGTCCGCCAAGTAGTAGCGTCATCGAACAACGGCCTGCACCAGGCTTCCACTGTCTCGATATGCGGCTGCTCCCGTAGCGCCTCGGGTGACAGCTTCCACATCTTCGCGAATGCCGGATTGAACAGTTGCGCGCGGCCATTACTGCCGAACACCGCGACGGCTTCGGCGAGGTTGTCGAGCGTTTCACGCTGGACGCGGATCAGGCCGTCAAAGCGCCGCGCGAGGTCCAGGCCTTCGGTAACGTCGTCGAACAAATAGGTGACGCCACCTTCCGGATTTGGTGTGGTGACGACGCTTACCGCGCGGCCATCGGGCAGATACCAGGTGTCCTTTTCGGGCTCGACCGCGCGATAGGCCTCATGCAGCTTTGCCTTCCAGGCGCGGAAATCCGGCTGCTCGGGCAGTTTGCGGGCGGCGCGCAGCCGATCGAGCACGCTCGAATCGTCGGGGCTGCCGTCGAGAAAAGCGCGGTCGAGGTCCCACAGGCGGCGATAGGAATCGTTGTAGAACGCCAGCCGCCGCTGGGCGTCGAATACGGCGACGCCGGACGACAGTTGATCGAGCGTGCGGCGATGTGCCTCCGCCATCCGCACCAGCGCCGCGCTCAGTGCCGTCGCCTCACTGGCGTCGATGGCGATGCCGACGCTTCCGCCGCCGACATTCAGCGCATGCACATCGTGGATGCGCCGCTCGCCGCCGACCACGATCGGCAGCCGCGCCGTGAACGCGGTCGCGCCATTCAAGGCGCGGTCCATGTCGCTGCGGTCGCCGCTGTCGAGCAGTTCAAGGTCGCGATCGATTGCATCCGCAACGCTAACGGCCTCGGTCGCTCGCGCATAGGCGGCATTGGCGTAGCTGAGGCCGCTTTTGGCGTCCTTGGCCCAGATCGGCCAGGGCACCGCGGCTGTGAAACCGCGCAGCATCTCGGTTTCTTCGAGCAGCGCCTTGTGTCGGCGGTTGGTTTCAGCCAGTTCCCGGCGCAATCCGCTGAGTTCGCGAATTCGCACGATGGCTTGGCCGCCGACGGCGCGGCCCATGGCCTCGATCGCGTAGCCATTCGAGGTCGTGAAATTGAGCAGAAAACCCTCGCCGGCCTCGCGCAATGCGTCGACCGCATGATCCATCTGCAGCGCCGGCTCCGGCGGCAGCCAGGTTCCGAAGGCAAGGATGCGCTGTGGCTGATATTGCCGGAACTCCTGCGGCATCAAAAGCGCAGTGTCACCGCTGATTTGCGGGCGATTGTCGCCTGCAGCCCACGATATCAATATCTGTGGCTCTGCGAACAGCAGCGTCCGGAAGCGGTCGGCCTGGGCTTGCAGATCCTCGATATCGGAGCGCAGCCGCGCCTCGATTCCTGCCGCGCGGACGCGCGTGTGCATTAGCAGGATCGCCGCGACCACCGAAAAGCCGAGCAGCGCCAGTGCCGTCGTCAGTACGGCGATTTCCTGGCGGTTGAAATCGAAGAAGATTGAAATCGCATCCAGGAAGGCTAAATCGCTGGCCCGGGCCGGTACGATCGAGACTTGGGCGACGCCAAGGGCGATCAGGCCGTTGCGTGCCAGTGATGTGCACGACAGCAAGGTCCGACGCATCGCTACGATCACGCCCGACATGGTTTGCCCCAAACCGCACGACTTTACGCTCGGCGCTTGGCCGCATAATCCGCCAAAGTGTGAGCGGGTTGGCGATAAGATCATGCGTCCTTAGTAATTTAGAGCGTGATCGGACGCAAAACCGGTACCCACTTTTGCTGATCGCGCTCGCGTTCGCGAATCGAATGACAATATCCCCATCCGGAGTCGACGGGTAAGAGTCCAGACCGTGAACGCAAGCCGCGTCGCTAAAAAATGCGGTGTTCCGGCGCGATTGTCGTGGACCTACCGGCTCTTTACCCGAATTAGCGGCCGGTCGAACCGAATCCGCCACTGCCGCGATCGGTCGCGGAAAGCTCCGCCGCGAGAACAAGTTCCACGCGGGCCACGGGCGCAATCACCATCTGCGCGATACGCTCGCCGCGCCGGATCGGGAACGGCGCGTCGCTGTGGTTGATCAAGAGCACGCCGATCTCGCCGCGATAATCGGCGTCAACCGTGCCGGGCGTATTCAGCACGGTGACGCCGTGCTTCGATGCCAGGCCGGAGCGCGGACGGACCTGCGCCTCATAGCCTGATGGCAGCGCGATCGTAAATCCGGTCGGCACCAGAGCGCGCTGGCCCGGCGATAGGATCAGGGGCGTACCCTGGGGAACCGCCGCCAGCAGGTCGAGCCCCGCGGCGTGCGCACTTTGATACGCCGGCAGCGCCAAGCCCTCGCCATGCGGCAATTGCCGGATATCGACCTTTATTGTGACGCTCAAGATGGATTCTCCGTAGTTTTGACTATCAAGGTCTTGGCGACGCGCGCCACCAGCGCCGCGGCGACTTCCTCTTTGGTCATCGCTGGCCAGGATTCGATTGTGATATCGACCCCGATCTTGTCGCCATCGCGGGTCAGCAGATGGACGGTGTTGCGGTCGCCGCCCATCACGCCTGAGGCCGGTGAGACGTCATTGGCGACGATCCAGTCGCAGCCCTTGCGCGCGAGCTTGGCCTTGGCGTTGTCGATCAGATTCTCGGTCTCCGCAGCGAATCCGATCACCAGTCCCGGCCGCCCGTCTTGCAACTTTGCAATCGTTGCCAGGATATCGGGATTTTCGACCAGCTGCAGCGGCGGCATGCCTGCCGCGGTCTTCTTAAGTTTCTGCTCGCCTTCATTGGCGACGCGCCAGTCGGCGACAGCGGCGGCGAAGATCGCTATATCCACTGGCAGTGCTGCTTCCACCCGGTGCAGCATTTCGCGCGCGGATTCCACGTGCTTCACCGTTACGCCGGCGGGATCGCCCAGGTCGACCGGGCCCGCGATCAGGGTGACGTCCGCACCGGCGGCCTGTGCCGCAGCCGCAATGGCATAACCCTGTTTGCCGGAGGAACGATTGGCGATGTAGCGCACCGGATCGATCGGTTCGTGCGTTGGCCCTGCGGTAATGAGGACGCGCTTGCCAGCAAGCGGCCGAGGTTGCGGGGGACGCAGAAAGCGCTCGGTAGCGGAAGCTATTTCCAAAGGCTCCGCCATCCGGCCAACACCGGCCTCTCCGGCCTCGGCCATTTCGCCGGCATTGGGCCCGATCATGGCCGCGCCATCACGTTCGAGCTGTGCGACATTGCGGCGGGTCGCGGCATTGTTCCACATCAGCGGGTTCATCGCCGGCGCCAGGAGGATCGGCCGGTTGGCCGCGAGCAAAATGGCGCTGGCGAGATCGTCAGCATGACCCTGCGCCATCTTCGCCATCAGGTCCGCGGTCGCCGGCGCCACTACGATCAGGTCGCAGTCGCGCGCAAGACGGATATGGCCGGCATCGAACTCGCTCTCGGGATCGAACAGGTCGGTGTAACAACGCTCGTTCGACAGTGCGCTGGCGGCAAGCGGCGTGACAAATTGTTGCGCGGCTCTGGTCAGCACGCAGCGGACGCGGATCTTCCGCTCCCTGAGCCGCCGGATCAGGTCCAGCGCCTTGTAGGCGGCGATGCCGCCGCCGATGATCAGGGTGACGCGCGGGAGGTTGCTGGCATCCTCGCCATGGGCGCGAGGGTGGGTCGCCGGGTCCTGCGAAACGGCTTGAGAGACGGCTGCGGCGAAGGAAGGGCTGGGCCGTGACGCCTCGCGCAGGATGACCCGCACCTCGTCTTCGACCGAACGGCCGTTGCGGGCAGCGCGCAGCCGCAGCTCATCCCGAATGGCGTCGTCGAGTTTTCGGATCGTCAGGTTAGCCATAGGGCGTTTCCGACCAAGATTGACAGCAATGCTAGCACATCACGAATACATTGCAATCACATTTGTCGGACGGCCACCAGAATCCCGATAAACGTCGCGGCGATGATCCAGAGCGCCAGCGTGCGCCACCGGCTCTTGCGGCCCTCGGTCCGGCCCATCGCCGCGATCGTCTCCGGCGACAGCGTCAGCCCTTCCCGGGTCATGGTCTCCAGCTGCTCCAGCACGACCACCGACCGCGCCGCGATCGCCGGAAGGCCCGCCAGCACGCGGCCAAGCTCGCCGGCGCCGGACGCTGCCCCCTGAATGCGTCCGACCGGCCCGAGATTGCGCTCGATCCATTCGCGAACCACGGGATCGGCGACCTTCCAGATGTCTAGCTTTGGATCGAAGCTGCGCGCGACGCCTTCGACCACCACCATGGTTTTTTGCAGCAGGATCAGTTCGGGGCGGGTTCGCATGTCGAACAGGCCAGTGACCTCGAGCAGCAGCGTCAACAGCTTCGCCATCGAAATTTCTTCGGCGGTGCGGTTGTGGATAGGTTCGCCGATGGCGCGGATGGCCTGCGCGAAATTCTCGACCGAGTGGTGTCCCGGCACGTAGCCCGCCTCGAAATGCACCTCGGCGACGCGGCGATAGTTGCGCGTGATGAAGCCCAAGAGAATTTCGGCGAGAAAGCGCCGCTCCTTCAGGCCGAGCCGGCCCATGATGCCGAAATCGACCGCGACGAGACTGCCGGTATCGTCGAGGAAGAGATTGCCCGGGTGCATGTCGGCATGAAAGAAGCCGTCGCGCAGCGCGTGGCGCAGGAAACTCTGGATCACCTTGCGGCCCAGCTCGGGCAGATCGACCTGCAATTCCTTAAGGCGCGCATGATCGCTCAGCGCGATGCCGTCGATCCATTCCATCGTCAGCACGTTATGCGTGGTGCGGTCCCAGTCGACGGCGGGCACGCGAAAGTCCGGATCGTCGCGGGTGTTCTCGGCCATCTCGGACAGCGCGGCGGCCTCCAGCCGCAGATCCATCTCCATCGCTACCGAGCGCGACATCGTATTGATGACCTCGATCAGCCGCAGCCGCCGCGCTTCAGCCGAGTAGGCTTCGGCGTTGTGCGCGACAAAGAAAAAATCGGCGAGGTCGCGGCGAAAGCGCGCGGCAACATTGGGCCTCAGCACCTTCACCGCAACCGATTTGCGCACTCCGTCGCGTTCGGTTTCGCCGCGATGCACCTGTGCGATCGAGGCGGCGGCGACCGCCGGACCAAAGCTCGCAAACGCCTGTGCCAAGGGGCGTTCCAGCGACTGGGCGATGACGGCTTCGGCCTCAGTTTGCGAAAACGGCGGCAGCCGGTCCTGCAGGCTTTCCAGATCGCGCGCCATGAAGACGCCGACCACATCGGGGCGGGTGGCGAGAAACTGTCCGAGCTTGAGATAGGCCGGTCCCAGCCGGGTCAGCGCGCGCGACAGGCGCGGGCCGGATTTGGCGCCGGGGCGCTCGATGATTCGCGCGAGGCGTAGCGCGAGCTGCCCGGGCGGCGGCACCAGGCTCGGATCGACGACGCCAAACACGCCTTCGCGCGCGAACACGAAACCGGCGCGGGCGAGCCGCGCGATGTGGGTCATTGCAGAAATCACAAACGCCAGCCCGAATGCAAGGCCACGATGCCGCCTGAGAGGCTCTGCCAGTTGACGCGAGAGAAGCCCGCGGTGCGGATCATCTCGGCAAACGCGTTCGGCTTGGGGAATTTACGGATCGATTCCACGAGGTAGCGATAGGATTCGGCGTCGCCGGTCACCTCGCGGCCGAGTTGCGGAATCACCTTGAACGAAAACAGATCGTAAATTCGATCTAGCCCGGGCACGTCGACGGTGGAGAATTCCAGACACAGGAAGCGGCCGCCGGGCTTTAGCACACGAAATGCTTCGCCCAGCGCGAGATCGATCCGCGGCACGTTGCGGATGCCGAACGCGATAGTGTAGGCGTCGAAACTGCGGTCAGGGAAACCCAGCGCCTCGGCATTGCCCTCGACGAAAGAAACCCGGTCGTCGAGATGCCGCGCCGCCGCGCGCTCGCGGCCCACGCTTAGCATATCGGAATTGATGTCGCATACGGTAGCCCGAAAGCCGGCGCCTGATGCCTTCGCAGCCCGAAATGCGATGTCGCCGGTTCCCCCGGCAACATCCAGCAGCCCAAACGGCGTATCGGCGCGCGGCGGATTGAGCGCGTTGATCATCACCTCTTTCCAAACGCGATGCAGGCCCGCCGACATCAGATCGTTCATCAGGTCGTAACGCGACGCGACGCTGTGGAACACGTCGTTCACCAGCGTCTGCTTGTCGCCCAAGGGGACGTCCCTGAAGCCAAAATGCGTGGTTTGGTCCAGCCGATCCATCAACTTCTCTCCATCGCGGGACCATAGCGCGCCCGCCGCAATGGCGCTATCACGTCAGCCTCTCAAGGTGAACGCCCACCGATGCCCGAATTACCCGAAGTCGAGACCGTCCGCCGCGGCCTGCAGCCTGTCATGGAGGGATCGAAGATTGTAAAAGCCGAGGCCAGGCGAAAAGACCTGCGGTTTCCGTTCCAGAAGGATTTTGTCGCGCGGCTCGAGGGTCAGATCGTGACGGGTCTCGGTCGTCGCGCCAAATACCTGCTGGCCGATCTTGCCTCGGGCGACGTGCTCTTGATGCATCTGGGCATGTCGGGCTCGTTCCGCGTCATCAAGGACGATGAAAAGAACGCGCCGGGCAAATTCCACCATCCGCGCAGCGAGGATCGCGCGCACGATCATGTGCTGTTTCACATGTCCTCGGGCGCGGCCATTGTCTTCAACGATCCGCGTCGCTTCGGTTACATGAAGATCATTGCCCGTAGGGCACTCGACGATGAGCCTCTGCTGAGAGGTCTCGGCCCCGAGCCGCTCGGCAATGAATTCGATGCAGCGATGCTGGCGCGCTCCTGCGCCAACAAGAAGACCAGCCTGAAGGCGGCGCTGCTTGATCAGCGCGTGGTCGCGGGGCTCGGCAACATCTATGTCTGCGAGGCGCTGTATCGCTCGCATCTGTCACCGCGAAGATTAGCCGCGACGCTGGCAACTAAAAAAGGTGACCCGACCGATCATGCCAAGCGGATGGTTGCTGCAATTCATGCGGTGCTCAATCAGGCCATCAAGGCCGGCGGCTCGTCGCTGCGCGACCATCGCCAGACCTCCGGCGAACTCGGTTATTTCCAGCATTCATTTCAGGTCTACGATCGCGAAGGCGAGGAATGTCAGACCGCGGGTTGTGACGGCGTCGTGCGGCGATTCACCCAGAACGGGCGCTCGACCTTCTGGTGTCCGAAATGTCAGAAATGACCAGAGATAATGATAGTAGAGGGGATAGCACTTTAATCTGCGCCTGGTCGGACGCTCCCGCGGCCACCAATGTGCTGTCATCATCGATCTCATGACAAGTCACGGGTCCATTGCAGAGCGGAGCAATCAAGCCCATCTGCTTAGTCGCCAACACAGGCCGAGGGTTCAGCAATTGATGGCCGGACCGAAGGATATGACCTCAAAATGCTGAGTGCCGAAGAACTGGAACGATACGCCCGCCATATCGTGCTGCGCGAAGTCGGTGGTCCCGGCCAGACTGCATTGAAGGAAGCCTCCGTGCTGGTGATCGGTGCCGGCGGTCTCGGAGCGCCCGCGCTGATGTATCTCGCCGCCGCAGGCGTCGGCACGCTCGGCGTGGTCGATGACGACGTCGTGTCGCTGTCCAATCTCCAGCGTCAGATCATCCACACCACGCCGGACATCGGCCGGCGCAAGGTCGACAGCGCCGCCGAGCAGATTCACGCGCTCAATCCCCATGTCCGGTTTGCGGCGCACGCCGCGCGGCTGGATGCCGACAATGGGTTGGCGCTGATCGGCAGTTACGATCTGGTGCTCGACGGATCCGACAATTTCGAAACGCGCTATCTGGTTTCCGACGCATGTTTTCTGGCCGGCAAGCCGCTGATCACCGCCGCGCTCGGCGTGTTCGACGGATCGCTGACCACGATACGCGCGCATGAGAGAAACGCCGAAGGTGAGCTCAATCCGACCTACCGGTGTTTGTTTCCCGAACCGCCGCCGCCGGGCACGGTGCCGGCCTGCGCCGAGGCCGGCGTGATGGGCGCGCTCGCCGGCGTATTGGGATCGATGATGGCGCTGGAAGCGATCCGCGAAATCGTCGGCTTCGGCGAGGGCCTGGTCGGGCGGCTCTTGATGGTGGACGCGCGCGCGATGCGGTTCGAGACCCTGCGCTATCAGCGCGACCCGCTAAATCCACTAAACGGCGATGCGCTGACGATCACGGATCTGAGTGGACATCGGTAAGTGCCCTCACAGCATGCTCGGCAGCACTCGGTCCGGCGGCTTGTGATTATCGACGAAGGTTCTGATGTTGATGATCACCTTCTCCCCCATTTCGACGCGGCCTTCGATGGTGGCCGAGCCCATATGCGGCAGCAGCGTCACCTTGCCGGCCTTCGCCAGCCGCACCAGTTTCGGATTGACCGCGGGCTCGTGCTCGAACACGTCGAGGCCGGCGCCGCCGATCTCGCCGGCTTCGATCAGCTTGGTCAGCGTCTCCTCGTCGATCACCTCGCCGCGCGCGGTATTGACGATATAGGCGTCCTTGCGGATCAGTCTCAGCCGCCGCGCCGAGAGCAAATGAAAAGTGGCAGGGGTGTGCGGACAATTCACCGAGATGATGTCCATCCGCGCCAGCATCTGGTCGAGGCTTTCCCAATAGGTTGCGCCCAGTTCCTCGGCGATGCGCGGCGCGACGGGACGGCGGTTGTGGTAGTGGATCTGCAGGCCGAAGGCTCGCGCCCGGCGCGCCACGGCCTGGCCGATGCGGCCCATGCCGATAATGCCGAGCCGCTTGCCGCCGATGCGATGGCCGAGCATCCAGGTCGGCGACCAGCCCGGCCAGTTCTTGCCCTCGGTGAGGATGGTGGCGCCTTCGATCAGCCGCCGCGGCACCGCCAGGATCAGCGCCATGGTCATGTCGGCGGTGTCTTCGGTCAAAACCTTCGGCGTGTTGGTCACGGTGACGCCGCGCGCATGTGCCGCGATGACATCGATATTGTCGACGCCGTTGCCGAAATTGGCGATCAGTTTCAGCTTGCAGTCGGGCTGCTTGAGAAGCTCTTCGGTGATCAGGTCGGTGACGGTGGGCACCAGGATATCGGCTGAGCGGACCGCGTCGGCGATTTGCTCCGGCGTCAACGGCGTATCGTCGAGATTGAGCCGGGCGTCGAACAATTCGCGCATGCGGGTCTCGATCGAGTCCGGCAGCTTGCGCGTGACGACAACCAGAGGCTTTTTCTTAACCGACATGTCCTGCTCTCATGAGATCATTCAGACCTCATTAACCCGGTTGTTCGACACTGCGGCTGCCGCGTGGTCCCGGCGTTTCCGTGGGTTCCTGCCGATATTTCCCGCAGGTTTCCCGGGGACGTTCGGGCTCGTCTTGGTTCTTTACGTTCCGTCCTCTCTAGCAGAAGGCCGCGCCAAGACAAGAACCCTGGCGTGAACCCCGGAAATCACAAGCCGAGGGGCAATTGGGGCGGGTACAGGGGTTAAGGCATTGGTTGATGTTTCACCTCGAAGAATTGAGTTGGTATCTCGGCAGGAGACGAGTTGATGGCGTTGAGGCGTTTTTGTTCTGTAGTGGTGCTCGCAGGCGGCATGCTGGGCGCGTCGATAAGTTCAGGATTTTCGGCAAAGGACTCGGTCGTCACCACCAGCGGGTTGCCGTTGCCGCGCTATGTCAGCCTCAAATCCGATCATGTGAACGTCAGGGCCGGTCCGACCAAGGACAACGACGTCGCCTGGGTCTTCACCCGGTCGGGTCTGCCGGTTGAAATCACCGCCGAATTCGAGAACTGGCGCCGGGTGCGGGATTCGGAAGGCGCCGAGGGCTGGGTCTATCATTCGTTGCTGTCGGGTCGCCGCACCGCGGTTATCACCATGAAGACCAAGGACGAACTCGCGCCGCTCTATGATCGCGCCGATCAAACCAGCGCGATTTCAGCACGGCTGCAGGCCGGCGTCGTGGCCCAGGTCAAGCGGTGCACGGCAGGCTGGTGCCGCGTCACCGGCAATGGCTTCGATGGCTGGATCGAGCAGCAGCGGCTGTGGGGCGTCTACGCCGACGAAAAGGTGGAGTGAATCACTTGTCATTGCCGGGCAGAGTAGTCCGCGTTGCGCAGACTACGTAAACTTGTCTGCGCTCCCGGCAATCCATCCACTTTCGAAAAGCATTTGATGAAGATCGATGGATAGGCGGGTCAAGCCCGCTTATGACGAGCTAGTCTGGCTCAGCGTTTCTTGCGCAGCCGGACGACCATGTCGATCCGGGCGATTTCGTAGCCTTCGGGCACTTCCGGCATCTTCTGCAGCACCAGATGCGGGTTCGGAATGTCGACCAGTTCGTGATTGTTTTCGAGATAGAAGTGGTGATGCGCCGTCACGTTGGTGTCGAAATAGGTCTTGGTGCCGTCGACGCTGACCTGGCGCAGCAAGCCCGCATCGGTCAGTTGGTTGAGCGTGTTGTAGACGGTGGCGAGCGATACCGGAACCTTGGCGAGGGTCGCTTCCTCGTAAAGCATTTCCGCGGTGAGATGGCGCGCCCCCTTCCCGAACAACAGCCAGCCCAGCGCCATGCGCTGACGGGTCGGACGGAGGCCTGCAGCCTGCAGCAATTCATTGACATCGTGCCAGGGGCATCCGGTCAAAGCCGGCTGTCGTCCCGAATTGCGGGCCGCGGGATTGACGGTATCATCATTCAAAATCGAAGCGTCGTCGCTCATTTCCACTTCAGGCACCGCACTCGCTGTCTCAGCACTATGGTTGTCGAATATAGGAACGAAGTTTGTTAGATGCAAGTTTTTCGCAACTAGAACAGACCCAAGGTCAAAGGGAACCGGGGGCGAAACGCGGCGATTTACCCGGACGTCGCGCTTTGCCGTCTGCGGGGCCTATGGTAGAGAGCGCGCGGACCCGCTTATGCGATTTCGGCAAAGGCGAGCGCCGGTTGCCGCAGGGACATCCTGATCTGCGGTATTTGCGCCAATCCAAGATAATTGGCGCGCTTCCCACGCGAAATGGGTCTATTTCGCTCAAGAACGCTCCATCGGGATTTTGAAAGAGGCTGGCACTATGCTGGATCGGCGTGGGGGTTACGAATATGAGGATCTGCTGGCGTGCGGCCGCGGCGAAATGTTTGGCCCGGGCAACGCGCAATTGCCGCTGCCCCCGATGCTGATGTTCGACCGTATCAGCGAAATTTCCGAAACCGGCGGGGAATACGGCAAGGGTCTAATTCGCGCTGAACTCGATGTGAAGCCGGACCTCTGGTTCTTCGGTTGCCACTTCAAGGGCGATCCTGTCATGCCGGGATGCCTGGGCCTCGACGCGCTCTGGCAGATGGTCGGCTTCTTTCTGGGCTGGAGCGGTGGCGAGGGTCGCGGCCGGGCGCTCGGGCTCGGCGAGCTGAAGCTGGCCGGACAGGTGATGCCGAACGTCCGCAAAATTGTGTACAACATCGACATCAAACGCGTGATGCGCCTAAAGCTCGTGTTGGGCGTCGCCGACGGATGGCTTTCGGCCGATGACGAGATTATCTATCGCGCGAAGGATTTGAAGGTCGGGTTGTTCAAGCAGGATGCCGCATTGCAGCCGGGAACGTAAAATACTTGCTCCAGCCGACGAGGCGGCTTTCGGTTTGACGACGGCTATCACACAAAAACGCAACGACAGGACGAGGCGATCATGAGGCGGGTTGTCATCACGGGGATGGGCATCGTCTCATCGATCGGAAACAACACCCAGGAAGTGCTTGCGAGCCTTCATGAGGCAAAGTCCGGAATCACGCGCGCGGACAAATATGCCGAACTCGGTTTCCGCTCCCAGGTGCAGGGAGCGCCGACGCTCGATCCGGCCGGTGTGATCGATCGGCGCGCAATGCGCTTCCTCGGCGAAGGCGCGGCCTGGAATCACATCGCGATGGAGCAGGCGATCCAGGATTCCGGTCTTGAGCCGGCGGAGGTTTCCAACGTTCGCACCGGCATCATCATGGGCTCCGGCGGCCCGTCGGCCCGCACCATCGTGGAAGCCGCCGATATCACCCGCACCAAGGGACCGAAGCGGGTTGGCCCGTTCGCGGTGCCGAAGGCGATGTCGTCCACGGCGTCGGCGACGCTCGCCACCTGGTTCAAGATCAAGGGCGTGAACTATTCGATCTCATCGGCTTGCGCCACCTCGAACCATTGCATCGGCAACGCCTACGAGACCATTCAGATCGGCAAGCAGGATATTATTTTCGCAGGCGGCTGCGAAGAACTCGACTGGTCGCTGTCGGTGCTGTTCGACGCCATGGGCGCGATGTCGTCGAAATACAACGACACGCCCGCGACCGCGTCGCGCCCCTACGACGTCAGCCGCGACGGCTTCGTCATCGCCGGCGGCGCAGGTGTCGTTGTTCTTGAGGAACTCGAACATGCCAAGGCGCGCGGTGCGCGCATCTACGGCGAAATCGTCGGCTACGGCGCGACCTCTGACGGCTACGATATGGTCGCGCCATCGGGCGAGGGAGCAGAACGCTGCATGAAAATGGCGATGGCGACGGTCGATACCAAAATCGACTACATCAATCCGCACGCGACCTCGACGCCCGCAGGCGATCCGCCGGAGATCGAGGCGATCCGCAAGGTGTTCGGGACCGGCGACAAGTGCCCGCCGATTTCCGCGACCAAGGCGCTCACCGGCCACTCGCTCGGCGCCTTCGCCCGATGGAGCGACCATGTCATAACCATCCGAAGTCGCACCATAGCCGACCACTTCAGCATAGATGCGCGCGCCGCGCGCCCTGGCGTGTTCGAGCTCTTCGAGGACCACGACGCCCGCGCCGCCGGCGATCACAAAACCGTCGCGGCTGATATCGTAGGGCCGCGAGGCGGTGGCCGGCGTATCGTTGTATTTCGAGGACATCGCCCCCATCGCATCGAACAGCACCGACAACGACCAGTCGAGTTCTTCGCAGCCGCCGGCAAAGACGATATCCTGCTTGCCGATCTGGATCGTCTCATAGGCGTTGCCGATGCAGTGGTTCGAAGTCGCGCAGGCCGATGAGATCGAATAGTTCACGCCCTTGATCTTGAACCAGGTCGCAAGCGTCGCCGAGGCGGTCGAGCACATTGCTTTCGGAACCGCGAAGGGCCCGACCTTTTTCGGGCCCTTGCCGCGTGTCGTATCG
>DASXJV010000234.1:0-14784 GCA_036497205.1 Bradyrhizobium sp. | reverse complement strand
TGCGCCGCGCCGACGATGCGCTGATTTTAGGGCATCGGCTATCGGAATGGTGCGGCCACGCGCCTGTCCTGGAAGAGGATATGGCGCTCGCCAATATGGGCCTCGATCTGCTTGGCCAGGCGCGCGAACTGTATTCGTATGCGGCTGATGTCGAAGGCCAGGGCAACGACGAAGACAAATTCGCTTACTTGCGCGACATCAGGCAGTACCGCAATCTTCTGTTGCTGGAACAGCCGAACGGCGATTTCGCGCATACCATGGTGCGGCAATTTTTCTACGCAGGCTTTGCGGACCTCTATTGGCGCGCGATGATGAAGTCGAGCGACGCGACACTCGCGGCCATCGCGGCAAAATCCGAGAAGGAAATCGCCTATCATCTGAGGCATTCGGCGGAATGGATCGTCCGGCTCGGCGACGGCACCGAGGAAAGCCATCGCCGCGCGCAGACCGCGATCGACGATCTCTGGGCCTTTACCGGCGAGATGTTTCATATCGACGAAAGCGAGCGCGCCCTGATCGATAGCGGCATCGCCGTCGATCCGGCGACTTTGCATCCGCAATGGCTGAAGACGGTTTCCGATGTCGTCAGCGAAGCGACGCTGGTTCTGCCCAAAAGCGACTGGATGCAGCAGGGCGGCCGCAGCGGCCGGCACAGCGAACATCTCGGGCATCTGCTCAGCGAACTACAGTCGATCCAACGGACGTTTCCGGGTGTCACATGGTGACCGCTGTGCTCAACGATGCGGATTTGCGGCAGCGCGCATGGGATGCCGCAGCTGGCGTGGTCGATCCGGAGATTCCGGTTCTCACCATCGCCGATCTTGGCGTGCTTCGTGAGGTAACGGTGACCGGTGGCCGCGTCGAAATCGCAATCACCCCGACCTATTCCGGGTGTCCCGCGATGCACATCATCATGCTTGAAATCGAGCTGGCGCTGGAGCGCGAGGGCTTTCGCAATTTCAAGGTGCGTACCGTGCTATCGCCGGCCTGGACCACCGACTGGATGAGCGAAGACGGCCGCCGCAAGCTCAGAGAGTATGGCATCGCGCCGCCGCAGGTGGCTGGCTCTCGCCGCGCGTTGTTCGGCGCGCAGCAGGTGGCGTGTCCGCAATGCGGCTCCGAGGATACCGAGGTGCTCTCCGAATTCGGTTCGACCTCCTGCAAGGCGCTGTGGCGCTGCAGAAGCTGCCGCGAACCGTTCGACTATTTTAAGTGCCACTGAACATGTCGTCTTCGATTCCGCGCTTTCACCGCCTCGCCGTCAACGATCTGCGCCGTGAATCTCCTGACGCGGTGTCGCTGACGTTTGCGATCCCGAAGGAGCTTGCGGACGACTACAGTTTTGCCCCGGGGCAGTATCTGACCCTGCGCACGACGATGGAGGGCGAGGAAGTGCGCCGCTCCTATTCGATCTGCTCCGGCCCCGATGACGGCGAATTGCGCATCGCAGTGAAGAAGGTCGATGGCGGCGCGTTCTCGAGTTGGGCCGCCGATGAACTGAAACCAGGCGACGAACTCGAGGTCATGACGCCGACCGGCCGCTTCGGCGTCGCATCGGCGACTGGGGAAGCGCGGGTATATGTCGGCTTCGCCGCCGGCTCCGGCATTACGCCTGTTCTTTCGATCATGAAGGGTGTGCTGGCGCGCGAGCCGGACAGCCGGTTTTTTCTGTTCTACGGCAATCGTTCGACCGGCGGGATGCTGTTTCGCGAAGCGCTGGAAGAACTCAAGGACCGCTTCATGCAGCGGCTCTCGGTTTTCCATGTGATCTCGGGCGAAGAGCAGGACATCCCGATCCTGCACGGCCGGCTCGATGGCGAGAAGGTGAGGGTGCTGCTGCGCTCGCTGGTGCCGGCAACAAGTGTGGATCATGTCTTCATCTGCGGTCCCACCGGCATGAGCGAGGACATCGAGGCGACCTGCAGGGATATCGGCATTGCCGCGGAGCGAATTCACGTCGAGCGTTTTGTGTCAGAGCTCGGTGGCAAGCCGCGCCCGAAAACCGTCGTTACCGTCACAGCGCCGCCGAAGGCGGTAGCGTCGCTGATCATCGACGGCAAACGCCGCGAGGTGCCGGTCGCCGAGGGGGAGGCCATTCTCGATGCCGCGTTGCGCGCTGGGCTTGATTTGCCTTTCGCCTGCAAGGGCGGCATGTGCTCCACCTGCCGCGCCAAGCTCGTCGAGGGCGATGCGCAGATGGAGGTCAACTATTCGCTGGAGCCGTGGGAGCTCAGGGCGGGCTTCATCCTCACCTGTCAGGCGCGGCCGACTTCAGAGAAGGTCGTGGTGGATTACGATCACATTTGATCGTTGCTGGACTACGGTCGCTTGTCGAATACGCGCTTGGCCTTGCCGAGCGAGCGCTCCAGCGTCTCGGGCGCCACGGCCCTGATGCGTGCTGATATGCCGATGGTGTTCTTGATATGAGCGGTGACCCGCTCGGCGTGTTCGACCAGCCCGCTGCCGTCCCAGCTCTCGGGGCGTGCCTCCGCCAGCACCGTCATCTCGTCCATTCGGCCTTCGCGCGTCAATTCGATGATGAAATGACCGCCGCACCATCCGGTAGCGAGCAGCACCTCCTCGATCTGGGTCGGGAACACATTGACGCCGCGCAGGATGATCATGTCGTCGGAACGTCCCGTGACTTTCTCCATGCGCCGCATGCCAGGCCGCGCCGTGCCCGGCAGTAGCCGCGTCAGGTCGCGGGTGCGGTAGCGGACGATCGGGAACGCTTCCTTGGTGAGCGAGGTAAAGACAAGTTCGCCCTTTTCGCCGTCGGGCAGTACCGCGCCGGTTTCGGGATCGATCACCTCGGGATAAAAATGATCTTCCCAAATATGCAGGCCGTCTTTGGTCTCCAGGCATTCCTGCGCGACGCCGGGGCCGATCACTTCGGACAATCCGTAGATATCGGTGGCGTCCATATCGAGCGTTTGTTCGATCTCGGCGCGCATCGCGTTGGTCCAAGGTTCGGCGCCAAAAATGCCGATTTTCAATGACGACTTGCGCGGATCGAGCCCCTGGCGTTTGAATTCGTCCGATATCGCCAGCATGTAGCTCGGCGTCACTGTGATGATGTCGGGCTTGAAGTCGTTGATCAGCTGCACCTGCCGCTCGGTCATGCCGCCGGAGACCGGCACCACGGTGCAGCCCAGCCGTTCCGCGCCGTAATGCACGCCAAGGCCGCCGGTAAACAGGCCGTAGCCATAGGCGTTATGGATGATCATGCCGGTGCGGCCGCCCGCGGCGCGGATCGAGCGCGCCATCACATCCGACCACATGTCGATATCGCCCCTCGTATATCCGACCACGATCGGCTTGCCGGTGGTGCCGGAAGTGGCGTGGACGCGGACCAGTTTTTCGCGGGGCACCGCGAACATGTTGAACGGGTAGTTGTCGCGCAGGTCGGTCTTCACCGTGAAGGGAAAATTTCCGAGATCGGAGAGCTGCTTGAAGTCGGAGGGATGCACGCCGGCGTCGTCGAAAGCTCTCTTGTAATGCGCGACGTTGTCGTAGGCGTGGGCCAGTGTCCAGGCGAGGCGCTTGGTCTGCAACGCGATGATCTCGTCGCGGGATGCCCGCTCTGCCTCATCCATATCGGCGCTATAACCGCTTCTCCTGGATTGAAGGTTTGCCGAAGCCATCGCGCGTTTCCTGAAATCAGCTGCCTATTTCATTTCTGCCGTCGCCTCAGTGGCTGGTACCCAGGCGCCGCCGAGGGTGCGGGAATGGCCGCGCAACTCGGCAATCGCGATATCATCGGCGCTGACGC
The DNA here is from genome assembly GCA_036497205.1 of Bradyrhizobium sp. GTDB lineage: Bacteria > Pseudomonadota > Alphaproteobacteria > Rhizobiales > Xanthobacteraceae > Bradyrhizobium. The sequence goes on along the minus strand of DASXJV010000234.1, from coordinate 11,012 downwards.
GCACATCGTAAATCCCGGAACGTCCGGTTCGCGAGATTTCCCGTGCCGTCGCTACCAGCCGATCGCCGAGTTTGCCCGGCCTGATGAAGGAGATGTTGCACTGCGCCGCGACAGTGCGCTCATTATGGGAGTTGCAGGCAAAGGCGAACGCCGAATCCGCCAGCAAGAAAATGAACCCGCCATGGGCGATGCCGTGTCCGTTGACCATGTGCGGTTTGACCGTCATTGTCAGGACAGCCTCGCCTGCCTTGATTTGCAGGATATCCATGCCGAGACCCTTGCTGGCGTCGTCATCCTTCCACATCGCTTCAGCGCAGGCGCGCGCGAGATCGTCGGGCGAAAGCGTGGCCTTGACGTTCACCGCGCTCTCCCCGCTGAAATAAGTGGCCGCCTGTCGATCAGGATCGAATTCAAAGTACTCTCCCGGTGCCGTTGGGCTTGTTGAAACAAGCCTCTTGAACTGTACGGTCAGTCAGTTAGTCATGATGCGAAGCCACCATGGTGTCAACGATCCCTGCGGGCGTCAAATCGCATTCGAAACCGCCAGGGAATCGGGAACGTCCTGATGTCAGCCGCCAAAAAACCACATGGTACTTTTGTTACCGTCGAAGCCCGCTGCGTGCGGCTGCTTGCGAAGGCCGACGATCCGGCTTCACTCGCGCCGGTGATCGAGCGGCGTACGCTGTCGCGGGCCGCGAACGAGGTGCTGATCGAGGTCAAGGCGGCCGCGGTAAATCCGTCCGACGTTAAGGCCGCGACCGGCCTGATGCCTTACGCGGTATTTCCGCGCACGCCCGGCCGCGACTACGCAGGCGTCGTGGTCGACGGCCCGGCCGATTGGATCGGTCGCGAGGTGTTCGGCTCGTCAGGCGACCTCGGGATCCGGCGCGACGGCACCCACGCCACCCACCTTGCCGTCGAGGCCGATGCCGTGGTGGAGAAGCCGAAAACTCTGTCGTGGGACGAGGCCGCCGGGATCGGCGTTCCCTTCGTTACCGCGATGGAAGGCTTTCGCCGCGCTGGAATGCCGAACAAAGACGAGACGGTGCTGGTGATGGGCGTCAACGGCAAGGTCGGTCAATCAGCGGTGCAAATAGCGACTTGGAGCGGCGCGCGCGTGATTGGCGTGGTGCGCAAGAACGAGCCTTACCAAGGCCATGCCAACTCCAGGATTGACGTCATCGACGCGTCTGCGACGGACGTTGCCACGCGCGTTCGCGAGCTGACGCATGGCAAGGGCGCCGACATCGTGTTCAATACCGTCGGCGATCCCTATTTTCAGGCGGCGCACAAATCGTTGGCTTTGCGGGGGCGTCAGATCCTGATCGCCGCCGTCAATCCGATCGTGCAATTCAATATCCTCGAATTCTATCGCGGCCAGCACAGCTATGTCGGCGTCGATACGCTGGCGCTGTCGTCAATTGCGACCGGCGCGGTGCTCCGGGAGCTTGGGCCCGGGTTCGCAAGCGGACAGCTCAAGCCGTTCCCGATCAAGCCAGGTGCGATCTATCCGCTGGAAGACGCTAAAGCCGCTTTTCTCGCGGTCGCCGGCTCGTCACGCGATCGCGTCATCCTGCGGCCGGTGTAACAGGGAAGAGCCATGACCGACGCTGCCAGTATCGTCGTCTATGCCGGCCTGCTGATCGGCCTTGCCTATGGCGCGGTCGGGCTGCTGAGCGGGTTCTGTCTCATGAGCAGCCTGCGCGGCTGGTGGGCCGAGGGCGACAGCCGCTTGATCCGCAGCTATGCGCTGGCGCTGGGGGTTGCGATCGCCGTGACGCAGCTTTTGGCGGCAAGGGGCGTCGTCGATCCCGGCAAATCGATTTACCTGCAGCCGTCGTTTTCGGCGCCGCTGATGTTTCTTGGCGGATTGCTGTTTGGCTACGGCATGGTGCTTTCGAACGGCTGCGGTTCGCGCGCGCTGGTGCTGCTTGGCCGCGGTAATCTGCGCTCGTTCGTCGTGGTGATTGTGCTAGGCATCGCCGCCGAGATGACGCTGAAAGGCCTGATCGCGCCGGCCCGAATCGCCATGCTGCAGGCGTCACAGGCCGCGCCAAAAATCATTTCGCTGCCGGCGCTGTTGTCGACGCTAGGCATCGGCGAGACATTCGCGCGAACGCTGGCGGCCTCAGTGCTATCAGGAGCCCTGATTATTTTTGCGTTCGCGCACGGGCCGTTCCAGCGCGCGTGGGGACAGATCGCGGCGGGGATCGCGGTTGGACTTTTGATCGCCGCCGGATGGTATGCGACCGGCTATCTCGGGGCCGACGAATTCAATCCGACGCCGGTCACCTCGCTCACCTTCATCGCGCCGATCGCGGACGCGCTGCAATATGTGATGCTGTCGACCGGATCGGCGCTGAACTTCGGTATCGCGACCGTCGGCGGCGTATTCGCGGGCAGTCTTGTGACAGCGCTTCTTACCGGGCGTTTCCATTGGGAAGGCTATCAATCGCCTCGCCACATGCTGCGATCGGCCGGTGGCGCCGCGCTTATGGGCGCGGGCGGCGTGATGGCCTTTGGCTGCTCGATCGGGCAGGGGCTGACAGGATTGTCTACGCTGGGGCTGGCTTCGTTCGTAGCTGTCGCCGGAATTTTGTTGGGGACCGCCGCAGGCTTGCGCGGCGTGCTCCGCGTTCAGCCGTTAGTCTCGGCGCAGGATGCCAAGAGCCTGATCGGTTCTGATTGACTCAGAATCGACCAGGCTCTTGCTTTATGTTTTGACGCGTCTTCTTCACGCGAACCGGTACCCACTTCGCTCGAAAACGCTTTGAGAGAATGATACGCCCGCTCGATTGTCCGTCAATCCGCCGCATGCGTCACGATATGAATCTCCGAGGTGAGGGTGCGATGGACCGGGCACTTGTCGGCGATTTCCATCAATTTCCCACGCTGTTCGCCGTCCAGCGTGCCTTCCATGGCGATGACCCGATCGATCTGGTCGAGCATCCCGGCTTTGGTTTCGCATTCGGCGCAATCTTCCGCATGGATCTTGCTGTGCTTCAGCGTCACCGTCACGCGGTCGAGCGGCAGCGATTTGCGGTCGGCATACAGGCGCATGGTCATCGATGTGCAGGCGCCGAGGCCGGCCAGCACCAAGTCATACGGTCCGGGTCCGGTGTCCTCGCCGCCCGCGGCAACCGGCTCATCGGCGAGCAGGCGATGCGGCCCGATCGAAACGGTCTGCTGGAATTTGCTGTTGCGGGTTTCGCGAACCACGACCTGGCGCGGCGCTTCGCCGGGATCGGCGGCTTGCTCTGATACGACGGGATCGAGATAGCGCGTGACCCAGGCGGCGATGACATCGGCGACGTAGATGGCGTCGCGCTTGCCCGTCAGCAGATGATCCGCACCGGCCAGCGACACGAAGCTTTTGGGATGTTTGGCCGCGACGAAGATATGCGTGGCGTTGTCGATGCCGACGGTATCGTCGGTCGGCGCGTGCATGATCAGCAACGCTTTGTGAAGGCTGGTCACTTGCATCATCAAATTGTGTTCGACGATGTCGTCGAGGAACTCGCGCTTGATATGGAACGGCCGGCCAGCGAGCGAGACTTCGACATTCCCTTGCTTGCGGATGTCCTCGATGCGATCGGCGAACAGGCCGGTGACATGGGCGGGATCGGATGGCGCAGCGATCGTGACGACGGCCTTGGCATCCGGAATTTGCCCGGCGGCGGCAAGAATGGCGGCGCCGCCGAGACTATGGCCGATCAGGATCGCCGGGCTTTTTCGGGTTTCGCGCAGATGGTCGGCGGCCCGCACCAGATCGGCGACGTTCGACGAGAACGTCGAATTGGCGAAATCGCCTTCGCTGGAGCCTAAGCCTGTGAAGTCGAACCGCAATACCGCGATGCCTTTTGCCGCCAGCGACACCGCAATGCGTTTGGCGGCGAGCACGTCCTTGCCGCAGGTGAAGCAATGCGCGAACAGGGCGTAGGCAAGCGGCTCCCGCTCGGGCAGGTCCAGCGATGCCGCGAGCTGATGGCCCTCCACGCCCGGGAATTGGAAACGTTCAGTCGGCACGTCGGCCTCCATGGTGATGGCCTTCACCTCTCGCTATGAGAGAGGTGACGATGAACCCCGGCGTCTAGTATAAGTCAGTCGCCGGAATAACGCTGCTCCTGCCACGGATCGCCGCGGTTGTGATAGCCGCGGACCTCCCAGTAGCCCGGCGCATCCTGCTCAAGGAATTCGATGCTCTGCAGCCACTTCGCGCTTTTCCAGAAATAGAGATGCGGCACCACCAGTCGCACCGGGCCGCCGTGCTCCTGCTCCAGTGCCTTCCCCGACCAGGTGTGCGCCAGCAGCGCGTCCTCGGCGGCAAAATCCTCCAGCGCCAGATTGGTGGTGTAACCGTCATGAGAATGGAGCACGACAAACCGCGCTTCGTCGCGCGGCCGGCAGGCATTAAGGAGATCGCGGGTCGCCAAGCCTTCCCATTGGTTGTCGTAGCGCGACCACGTGGTCACGCAATGGATGTCGGAAGTGAACCGTGTCTGCGGCTGCGCCGTGAACTGCGCAAAATCCCAGAAAATCGGACTCGCCACCGCGCCGTAGACGTCGAGCCGCCAGCGGTCGCGGGTAATCTGCGGCGTCAGGCCGAGATCGAGGGTTGGCCAGTCCCTGGTGAGATGCTGTCCCGGCGGCAAACGCTGCTCCTCGGGGCGGGAAATTTTTCCGGTGAGGAAGCGGCCCTCGCGCGCCCAGCGCTCCTTGCTGCGGGTCAGTTTGCTGATCGGAGGCTGTTCAGTTTCGTCGGTCATGTCTGGGCCGGGCTTGGCTATTCGTGCCGGTGCATCGCCGATTCATGCTTGGTGTCGCGCATTGTCGCGTAGATGATCAGCGACAGGCAGATCATGCCGCTGAGATAATAATAGAACCAGTCCTCGTGTCCGAGACTCTTGCAATACAGCGCGATCGCTGGCGCGGTGCCGCCGAACACGGACACCGTAATTGCGTAGGGAAGACCGACGCCGAGTGCTCGAACATTGGTGGGGAACAATTCGGCCTTTACGATGGCGTTGATCGAGGTGTAGCCGGCGACAAAAATCCAGGCTGCGCAAATCAGCAGAAACGCCACGAACGGCGATTTTGTTTCCTTTAACGTCGTCAGGATCGGTATCGTCGCCAGCGTGCCGGCGACGCCGAAAAAGATCAGCAGCGGCTTGCGGCCGATGCGGTCGGACAGCGCGCCGTAAATCGGCTGAAGCAGTGTCGCGAAAATCAGCGTGCCGAAAATCACAAATGTGGTCTGGTCTTCGCTGAGACCGACGGACAGTTTGACGAAGGTCTGCATATAGGTCGTGAAGGTATAGAACGCGGCGGTGCCGCCGGCGGTGAGACCTACCACCAGCAACAGCTCACGCGGATATTTCAGGAGGCCGCGGATCGAGCCCGTCGGCTTGACGATTTTCCTGGCTTCGACGAAAGCCTCGGTCTCATGCAGCTTGCGCCGCATAACCGCGGCGAAAATCGCCAGCCCGGCGCCGATCACGAAAGGAATCCGCCAGCCCCAGTCCTTCAGCTCCTGCGGCGTCAAGAATACCTTTTGCAGCAACAGCAGCACGATAATAGCGGTGAGCTGGCCACCGATCAGGGTGACGTATTGAAAGCTCGAATAGAAGCCGCGATGCCTGGCGTCGGCCACTTCGCTCAGATAGGTCGCGCTGGCGCCATATTCGCCGCCGAGGCTCAATCCCTCGATGACGCGCGCCAGCGCCAGAATTGCCGGCGCGGCGACGCCGATAGATGCATAGGTCGGCGTTACCGCGATGATCAATGAGCCGAAGCACATGCAGACCACGGACAGCGTCAGCGAAAGCCGCCGGCCATAGCGGTCGGCGATGAAACCAAACAGCCAGCCGCCGAGCGGCCGCATCAGGAACGTCGCGGCGAACAGCACAGCCGCGTTGAGCTGCTGCACCACCGGATCGCTCTGCGGAAAGAATGCCGGAGCGAAGTAAAGCGCAAACGCCGTGTAGGCGTAGAAATCATACCATTCGACGAGGTTGCCGACCGATCCGATGAAGATCGCCCTGATCCGGCGTTCCATGTCGGCGAGATCGCTGTGGTCGTCAGTCGCCGGTTTCACGGTTTCAACTGTCACATTCGGTCTCCGAAAACGATCATTGCAATCCTGTGGGCGAAGATTTCAGTACGCCTTTCCAAACAGAATCGGAAGCTGTCGCGGTCCGCGCACTGTGCCTTCCGACCAGGTGACCTGACCAGCCGGGTCCAGCCTGAAATCCGGAATGCGCTTCAGCCATTCCTCGATTGCAACAGTCATCTCCATACGCGCGAGGTTGGAGCCGACGCAGCGGTGAATCCCGAGGCCGAATGCCGCATGGCGATTTTCCTTGCGGTCGATCACGACCTTGTCGGCATCGGGGAACATGGCGGGATCACGGTTGGCGGCCGGAAACGACAGCAGCACCATGTTGCCGGGCTTGACCGGGCAGCCGCTGATCACCGTTTCCTTCATCACCTCGCGGGCCATCGTCACCGGCGAATAGGCGCGCAGCAATTCCTCGATCGCGGTCGGCATCAGTTCCGGCTCCGCGATCAGGCGGTCGCGATCCGCAGGCGTTTTCGCCAGGTGCCACAGCGAGGCGCCGATCGCGCTCCAGGTGGTGTCGATGCCGGCGACCAGCAGCAACCGCAGCGAACCCAGCACATGTCCGTCCGACAACGGCTGACCATCCTTGTCCCGCGCGTCCATCAGCGTCGAGATCAGATCGTCAGTGGAGTGTTTCTTGCGAAGCTCAATTTGACCGGCGAAATATGCGGTCATCTCGTGGATCGCGCGCATCATGGTGTCGTCGTCCTTGATGCCCAGTTCAAGGATTTCGTGGATCCATTTTATGAAGAGGTCGCCGTCCTTTTCCGGAATGCCTAGCATGTGGGCGATAGCGCGAACCGGAACGTGCTTGGTGTAGCGCGCCGCGGCGTCGCATTTTCCCTCAGTGATGAACTCGTCGATCAGCTCGTTGCAGATCGCGCGAACTCGGGGCTCGAGCTTCTTCATGGCGTCGGGCGTGAACGGCGGCAGCAGCAACTGCTTGGCGGGCTTGTGCTCCGGCGGATCCGAAGTGATCGGCGGGGCCGTGTTGGAAATTTCGGGCCGAACATCTCGCACGATGACCCGGCGCGAGGAAAAATGCTCGGTGTCGTAGGCGACCTGCTTCACCGCCTCATAGGTGGTCGGCATGTAGCAGCCGAGAAATCGCTTGGTATGAACCACGGGACATCCCGCCCGCAATTCGTCCCAGATCGGAAACGGATTTTCAGTCCAGCGCGGATCGGTATGGTCGAAATCGTGAACCCAATCGGTGACGGGGGCATGATTGGACATCAGGGCAATTCCCTTTTGCTTTGGTTCGCTCAAATTTATTCTTGCCGCACAAGTCGTAGATTCACTTCAAGGTGAAGCGGGTTCACTCTTCGATCACTTCGATCGCGATCTCCGGACAATTGGCCTGAGCGAGCCACGCCTTGTCCTCGAGCCCCGCAGGCACGGTGCCGTCGCCAATTTCGTGCGCATTCCCGAATTCGTCGAGCTCGAACAGTTCGGGCGCCAGCGACTTGCAGCGGGCGTGTCCCTGGCATTTCTCCGGGTCGACATGTATTTTCTGTTTTCCGGACATTCCAGCGTTCTCCTGGGATCGCGTCTATCGCTCGGGCCTTTGTTTTGCTGGCGATTATAGCTGTGCATGCGCTATCCGCCAGCACCCAAATAATCGCTTTTTGTCCGACGCTCGACCTCATCCTGAGGAGCGGCCTGTTGGCCGCGTCTCGAAGGATGAAGAAGCCACCGTGGCCTTATGGTTCGAGACGGCGCAAGTGCGCCTCCTCACCATGAGGAGAGACTACTTCGCCGGCCTTGGGTCGATCGGCGTCGTGCCGCGTACGCCCAGAATATCCTCCAGCACCTTCGCGCCGGCGAGAAGCTGCGCCTCGCCGCGCGGTGCCGCCACCATTTGAAGTCCGACCGGCAGGCCTGACGCAGTGAAGCCGCACGGCAACGACAGCGCCGGGCAGCAGACCAGCGTGATCGCGTAGACGATCGCGAGCCACTCGACGTAGTTGTCAAATTTCTTGCCGGCGCATTCGGCGACGTAGCGATTCTCGATTGGAAACGGCGCTACGATGGTCGCCGGCGTCAGAAGCAGATCATATGTTTTGAAAAACTCTAGTGCGCGCGTGGTCATCGCGACGCGCTGCGCTTCAGCGCGCTCGAGCTGCTCGACTGTCAGCTTGAGGCCTTCCTCGATGTTCCAGATCACCTCGGGTTTGAGCTGATCGCGCTTGGTGCGCAGCAGCGCCGCCTTGCTGATGGCGAAGTCGAAGGCGCGCAGCACATGGAAGCATTCATGAGCCTCGCCCAGGTCCGGATGCGCTTCTTCGACAGTCGCCCCGGCCTCGGCGAAACGTGCAGCCGCCTTCCGGGTGATGGCGGCAACTTCAGGGTCGACCGGCGTGATGCCGAGATCGGGCGAATAGGCGACGCGCTTCGGCCTCTTGCGCGAGCGCGCAGCAGACAAAAACGACGCCGGCAGCAAGGGCAGCGACAGCGGATCTGCCGGATGCTCGCCGCTCATGGCATCGAGCAGCAGCGCAAGGTCCTCGACATTGCGCGCCATCGGACCTTGCACACCCAGATTGCGATCGATCTTGGCGGCGGGGCTATGCGCGACGCGGCCGATACTCGGCCGCATCCCGACGATGCCGCAGAAGCTCGCGGGATTGCGCAGCGAGCCGCCCATATCGGAGCCGTGAGCGAGCCACGCCATGCCGGTTGCGAGCGCGACGGCTGCACCGCCCGAGGAGCCGGCGGCAGATCGCGACAGATCCCAGGGGTTGCGTGTTGCACCAAACACCTCGTTGAAGGTGTTGGCGCCGGCGCCGAATTCCGGCGTGTTCGATTTGGCGTAGATCACCCCGCCATTATGTTCGAGATGTTCGACCAGAAGGTCGGAGCGCGCGGGGATCGTGTCCTTGTAGATAGGAGAACCCTGCGTGGTCCGCACGCCCTCGACATTGGTGAGATCCTTGATCGGCACCGGCATGCCGGCGAGCAGGCCGCGATCGCCGGCGGGTTTTTTCATCAGCGCTTTGGCATGCGTCCGGGCACGATCGAAGCACAGCGTCGGCAACGCGTTCACCTTGCCATCGACCTCGGCGATCCGCCGCTCCAGCACGTCGAGCAGATCGAGCGGCGTGACTTCGCCTGAATTGAGTTTATCGATGATGGTGCACGCCGTCGCCCGCACCAGTTCCTGATCAGATGCCACTTATGTTTCTCCCAACGTTTCCACTTCTCTATAGCGGGTAGTGCTGTAAAACATTTTCCGGCAAAGTGGAACGCGCTCGGGCCGAGACAGGAGATTTGAGCATGAGTACGCCGTTCGACGCGCCTGACTGGCGCGGCATGAACCAGGAAGACCGCGACCGCGGTCTCAACAACGGCGTTGCCGTGGCTGGAAGCGCCGATATCGTCGCCGGCTGGGAACGGCGCTCGGCCGAGATGCGTGGCCGGTATTCCGATCACCTCGACCTCAGTTATGGCCCGCGCGAGCGCAATCGTATCGACTTCCTCAAATCAGCCGAAAAAGGGCCGACGCTGGTGTTCATCCACGGCGGCTACTGGCAGCATCGAGCCAAGGAAGTTTTCACGTTATTTGCCGCGGGGCCGATGGCGCATGGCATCAATGTCGCATTGTTTGGCTACACGCTTGCGCCGGATGCGACGCTCGATGAAATGGTCGCGGAAATCCACCAGGGAATCGACTTTCTGGTCGAACAATTGCCCGCACTCGGCGGTAACGCGAACCGGATCGCCGTGTCCGGATGGTCCGCCGGCGGACATCTCGCCTCGATGGCGCTATCGCATCCGCAGGTAGAGGCGGGAATGGGCATCAGCGGCATCTACGATCTCGAACCGATCCGCCACAGCTATCTCAACGTCAAACTCGGGCTCGATGAGGTGATGTCTCGCCGCAACTCGCCGGTCATGCAGGCCGGAGGCGCGATGAAGCCGCTGTCGCTGGTCGTCGGCCGCGCCGAACTGCCGCTATTACGCAAGCAGACGGCGGATTTCGCCTGCCATCGCGTCAAATACGGATTGCCGGTGACCTATGAAGAGATCCCCGGCGCTGACCATTTCACCATCATGAACGAGATGGTCTCGCCGAAGGGACGGATCACGACGCTGATCCGGCAGTTGTTCGAGCGGAATTAGGAACCCAAATCCGCCATCATGGCCGGACTTGTTCCGGCCATCCACATCCTAGGCGCCGCCAAGACGTGGATGCCAGCGACAAGCGCGGGCACGACGGCTGACAGTAGACGTCTGCCCTCGCAGTGAACGGCAGTTGATCCAGCTATCCCCACCCCGCGCTGATGCCGCCATCGACCGTGTAAATCACGCCCGAGGTATAGCCGGAGCGGTCGGAAGCAAGGAACGCCATCAGGTCGCCGATTTCCCGCGCATGGGCGGGGCGGCCGAGCGGAAAGCCCTTTTGAAACTCCTTGTAGCGGCTTTCGTCGCCGAACTGGTTCTTCGCGCGGGTCTTGAGCAGCGTGACGTGGCGGTCGGTGCCGACAGGCCCGGGATTGATGCCGACCACGCGAATGTTGTCGGCGAGGCTCTTGCCGCCGAGGGCGCGGGTGAACGCCATCAGCGCCGCATTGCCGGCACTGCCGCAGATATAATTGGCGTCGAACTTTTCGCCGGCGGCGCCGATATCGTTGACGATGACGCCATGTCCGCGCGATTTCATCTGCGCGTAGATCGCGCGGGTGAGATTGATATAGCCGAACACCTTCAGCTCCCAGGCGTGACGCCAGGTCGGCTCGTCGATCTTGTCGATCGAGCCGCCCGGAATATCGCCGGCATTGTTGACGAGAATGTCGATGTCGGAGGCGTCTTTCACAAGCTTGGCAATGTCCTCGGGCTTGCGCAGGTCGACCACGTGAGCCGTGGCGTCGATTTGATGAGCCGATCGCAGGCG
>DASXJV010000233.1:0-7523 GCA_036497205.1 Bradyrhizobium sp. | reverse complement strand
GCCACCCATACAGCCGGCAACACGCGACCGTCGGTGCGGTTTTCCAAAGCCAGGCGCAGTGGCCCGGGGCGCAAGGCAACGGTGTCGACGGGAACCTGGACCTTGCTGAAGACCATGGACAGGTTCTGGCGCTCGCTCGCCCCCTCGCCGCTGACATCAAGGAACTGGGCCGTATGCGTCACGGGATCGAACACGATCAACGTGCCCTTCGGCAATTGCAAGGAGAGGATGGCCCTTTCTCCTGGCGGCAGGTCGACGCTTTCAAGCGTGACCTCCCGCAGCAGCTTCTCCAGATCGGCGGGAAGATCGATGGCCGAACTCCAGAAGATCTGGCGATAATATTCGGCCGCGGACAATTCGTCGGGACTGTGGGCCGCGATCTTCCGCACGCGCGGGCTCACCGTGAAGGTCACCTCGACCAGGTTGTCGAGCGTCGTCTCATAACCCGCGGCGCAGAAAGCGCAACTATACTGCGCGCGATCCAGGGTCTTCAGGCTTCTATTGGCGGAAAGAACACCGGCGCAACTTGGGCACATGACGCTCCATGTCATCTCGAAAATGCCGAGCCCCACCGCATTCAGGAGCGCCGCGATGACCCGTTCCTCGTCGATGCCCTCCCTGGCCGCGAGATCAAGCGCGTTCATCTTGTTCAAGGCATGATCCGGGGCATCCCGCACCATGCGCGCAAGCATGTCGACCACATCGTCGTCGGCCGATTGACGCAGGGCCACAAACAAAGTCTCGGCTTCGTTCATGCGACAATGCTACACGAAAGCAGCCAAAGCGGAAACCCGCTAACCCATCCCTTGTGCGTACCGAAACACCAAACCCGCGCCTCTCGCATCGCGCGCCCCGGAATGACGGATTGGATTTCGCCTTGCCGTCCCCCCCGGTTTCGCCAGTCCAGGAAGAACCTTCGTCTTCCGTACGCGTTGTCTTGCGGGACTGGTGCGCCGCAGCGCATCGCCCTCAAGGGCGGCGTTACGCGGATTTTCGGAAGACAAGATCATGACCTCAAAACACCCGAAACAGAACAAGCCGAGCGATACCGACCTTTATCGCAATCCCCTGATCGGGGGATCGAAGGGAACCACGATGGCGCATGTGACGCCGGAGGAGTTGGAACAGTTCGAAGGCGTGAACACCATTGAAGGCGACGTCGAGAACGACACCAATCCGCTCGGCGGCATCGACAAAGCCGAGGCCCGCAACGCTCGCCGTGGACCGCCCGATCACGGTCGTGAGCCCGGCCCGCACATCGCGGACGGCCTGCATCTCAGCAAGACCCAGGCGAAAGGCGCCGGAAGCGGCGGCATGACCGACCTGCAGGACGACCTCATCGGCGAAAACGACGTGCTCTCCAACCGCGACAAGGCCGAAGAGTCCGGCGATCGTGGGCAGGACGGCAAATGGGTCCAGACCGAGCAACTGGAAGATCACGCCGCCAACAAGGGACGCGGCTAGAACGCCCTTGACCCGGCTGAAGACTTGCTTGCCCCGCTGCTTGGTAGTTGGCGTGCGGCGCCAATCCCGGATAAAGGCATGAGGCGGACCATCGGATCGGCGGTTCTAGCCTTGCTGGCTGCTGCAAGCGCGGGCCTTCCCTTTCCGGCGTACCGGCGCACCTATAGAAAACAACCTATAGAAAACAAATGTCGGGATCGCCTGCCCCGAAACGTCCTCAGGTCGCGCATCCGCCAATCCCGCACGAAAGAAGCAACCCATGCTCTACGCCATCCTGGCCTATCACGTGGAAGACGAAGTCACATCGTGGACTCCGCAACAGGATGCGGCGCTGATGCTCGATCTGAACAAGGTGCACGACCGCCTCGTGCAGGAGGGACGCCTGGGACCGGCGGCGCGGCTTGGGGCCACGGAAGGCGCCTGCGTGTTGCGCGGTCCGGGCAAAGGCGTGGTGACCGATGGTCCCTTTACTGAGACCAAGGAGCAGTTGCTGGGCTTTTACGTGATCGACTGCGCCGATCGCGACGCCGCGATTGCTGCCGCGCGCGAGCTGCGCCAGGCCAATCCTAGCGCGATGTATGAAATCCGCCCGGTGTTGCTTTATCGTCCCGGCGTGGCGTTTCCGGAGACCGAGGCATAGCAAGCGCAGCGCGGATGAAGCACAAGCGAAATCCGGGGCTGTCCCGTTGACGTCGCGATCCCTGATTGCGCGGATCTTATCATCGGCCGCACACTCGCGCGGCCCGTCGGCTATTGCGCCCTGCGCAACCACGCATCTCCGTCCTAGCGCCGGTGCGGCAGCGTAAACCTGGGATTAATTTCAGCAATCTATGATGGAGCCTCCAGTCCGCTACCCTTGCGAAGGCCTCAAATTTCATGAAAATCGGCACCCTGTTGACGGTCGTCATCGTCTCGCTTTCCGCCGTCGGCGGCGGCCTCGCAGCCTATGTCGCCGCCACGAAACATCAAACGATGGACAGGGTTTCCGTGGCGCAGCGCAGGCTCGAGATTGTCCGGGCCGTGGGAGACATTCCACGCTATCTGAACCCCGAGCGCGGATTCGCTACCAACATCCTGTTCGGACCTGCCGTCTTGGACCCGAAACAGCGGACGGCACTCGACAACTACCGCAAGCAGACCGATGGTGCTCGCGAAAAGATGAACTTGATCAGGAAGACCATGCCCGCCGCGCTCGACGATGGCGAAACCGTGGGCAGCGGAATCGACGCGCTAAATGTGAAGTTCGCGTCACTGCGCGAAGCCATGGACAAGGCCATCGAAGGTCCGTCCGATGCCCGCGGCAATGCCGCCAAAAAAATCGTTGCCGACAATGCGCTCTTCAATAAAGCCGTCACCGCGCTGCTCGACGACCAGGTCCGCAAGATAGCCCTCCTCGACGGCGATGCTTATCGGCAGGCGATTTATGCGAACATCGCATGGACGTTGCGCGATGTAGGCGGTTTCAATGCCAGTCTTCACAAAGGCCTCGTCGGCGCCAAACGGGCGGCCACCGAGGCCGAAAAGATGGATTTGAGCCGCACCCAGGGCAGGACGGACCAGATCCTTTCGTCGCTGCAGGAATTGCAGGGCAACCCCGCGACGCCACCGAACGTGGCGGCGGCCCTCGGCCGGATGAACCAGGCCTATGTCGAGCGTTTCGGTCAGGAGCTGAAGCTTGTGAAGGAAGGCGCCGCCAGCGGCCGATACGAGCATGATGTCGATACCTTCTTCGCGGAATCGCAACTCGGTCTTGCGTCGGTTATCGAGGTGCGCGACGCGTTCTACGACAACGCCGAACAGGTCCTCGCCGCCTCCTATTCCGCCGCCCGTTTCAGTTTTCTGATCGCGCTCGCGGGGCTCGCCACGGTCGCCATAGCCAGTGTTGCGTTTGTGACGATGGTTCGCCGCCGGGTCTGCGGGCCGATCGTCGACCTGACCGCCACCATGTCGCGTCTTGCCGCCGGCGACGTCTCCGGCAAAATTTCGGGAAGCGAGCGCGGCGACGAGATCGACGCGATGGCGGCCGCCGTCCAGGTCTTCAAGGACAACATGATCAAGGCAGATCGTCTGGCCGCGGAGAAGGAAGCGGAGAATGACGTCAAGGTGCGGCGCGCACGCCTGCTCGACGAGCTCACCCGCGCGTTCGAGGCCAAGGTCAGCGAACTCGTTGCCGGTCTGTCGTCGGCGTCGGCCGTGATGGAACATACCGCGCAGTCGATGTCTTCAACCGCGGCGGCTACCAACCGTCAGGCCGGAATGGTCGCTACCGGCTCGGAACAGACCTCGGCCAATGTGCAGATGGTCGCGAGCGCCACGGAGGAGTTGACATCCTCGATCGCGGAGATCGGCCGTCAGGCCGCGCAATCCACCGAGATCGCCGCGCGCGCCGTCGAGAACGCCCGCCGCAGCGGCGATACCGCCCGCTCCCTGGCCGAAGGCGCGCAAAAAATCGGCGACGTCGTGACCCTGATCCAGAGCATCGCCGCCCAGACCAACCTGCTCGCCCTCAACGCGACCATCGAGGCGGCGCGTGCCGGGGAAGCCGGACGGGGTTTTGCCGTCGTGGCATCCGAAGTCAAATCCCTGGCCGGCCAGACCGCGAAGGCCACGACCGAAATATCCGAACAGATCGCGGCCATTCAGGCCGCAAGCGATGAGACGGTGACGGCGATCCGGAACGTGGTCGACGTGATCGCCGAGATCGATCAGATCGGCGTTGCGATCGCATCGGCTATCGAGCAACAGGGGGCTGCGACGAAGGAAATTTCCCGGAATGTACAGCAAGCCGCGCGGGGCACCCATGAGGTCACCTCGAACATTTCCGGCGTCCAGCGCGCGGCCGACGACACCGGCTCAGCCGCCGATCAAGTGTTAGATGCCGCGGAACAACTGTCCTCGCAATCGAAAGATCTTGCCGGGCAGATCAACCGCTTCCTCTCCGAGGTCAGGGCCGCGTAATCCGGCGCGATCGTCCGTCAACACACTTGGTCCGGCGGTTCCGATCCATCAAAACTTCAGCGACGCAGGCGTTAGGAAAATCTCGCCCGAATGAGACAGGCTTGAGCGCCAGAACAATATGGAACCGGAACCTCACAACCGTTTGAAATGAAACCCTCCTGATGTCGGAACGCTGGCCGTTGCTATCCGTTGGCCCCAGCTCACTGCAACGGAGACAGCGAATGAACTTGAAACTCTTGACCGCAGCCGCAGTGCTCTCGACCGCGATCGCAGTTCCCGCGATGGCGCAGGATCCTGCAGCGAGGGCGCAAGTCGTCCGTCAACAGCAAGACAGCGCACGGGTCTATCACCGTAATAGTGGCTTCTGGCCAGCCGATGTAGCCGCGGGCGTGGTCGGCGGAGCAATCGGCACCGCCGGCGCGATAGCTACCGCTCCGTTCCGGGGCCCCGCCTATGCCTACAATGACGACTACTACTATGGCCGTCGCTACTATGGCGGATACAACAATGGTTTCGCCTGCCGGCCCGGAACCGTGTTTAGAGGCGAGGACGGCCTGCGACACATCTGTCAATAACAAAGCGATGAAAACTAAAGAGGCGGCCGACGGCCGCCTCTTTTTCTGTGACCGCATTGTATCAGCAGTCTGGTTAGCGCGCGTATTGAATGTCCCAGCACCGCGCGGCTGTCCGAAACGTGCCCTGCGGCTTCGTCTACGAACTTACGAGCAAGACGATGTGATTTGTTGAAACGGCTCGGTCTGGTGATTTGGCCTGTGTCCAGTCCCCTTGCAAAAAAGATTTCCGTTCCCGTTTGACCCAAATCAAAACTATAAGCCTCGCCGTCAAGAAATGTTGGGCACGGCGCAAGTGCGCCTTTGCCCATCACTCAAAACGGCGGCGCTTTTCTCGCCCGCTGCATCTTCGCCGCCTCGATCCACCAGATGAGATCATCGGCGAAGCGAGGCAACGCCTGCTCCAGCGCTTTTCCTCCCTCGCCGATCGGCTTGCCGTCCGCAGACAAGGCTTGCGAAATGGGACCAACCGCGATCGTGCTCGAAATCACCACCATGCCCATCTCGGAGAGCGTGCCGTGCCAGGCGGTTGCGGCGCGCGCGCCCGCGAAACGACCGGCCGAATAGCTGGCGATGGCGGCGGGCCGCCAGAACCACTCCTCGAGAAAATGATCGGTGAGATTCTTCAGCCCCGGCTGGACGCCCCAATTGTATTCACCAGTGATAAAGACGAAACCGTCGGCATCGCGAATTTGACCCGCGAGTTTTTCCAGTGCGAGAGGCGCCTCGCCCTTCGGGTATTCCTTGTACATCCGGTCGAGCATCGGCAAGCCGACCGCCTTGGCGTCGATCAACTCGACATCACAGCCGCGGCCGCGCAGTTCTTCGACGACGAACTGCGCAAGGCGGATGCCCAAACGGTTGGACCGATACGAGCCGTAGAACACGAGAATGCGATGGGTCATGGCATCCAAACACTAGAACCTTTTCCGTTTCGATTGAATCGAAACGGGGCTCCGGATTCTTGATTTGACGCGTTTTCTTAACGCGAACCGGTCTCCACTTCGCTTGAAAACGCTCTATCATGCCCGGACGCCTGTTCCGACCTGATCGGGGATGATCCGGGCATCCATCCTCTCCGACAATGGCATCTTACGAGGCAGACGGAGCGCGGTGTCAATGCGGAAGCTTCACCTTGAAGATCGTAAAGGGACCGGAGCGCGGCAGATTATTCTTGAACGCGACTTCCCAAAGGTGGGAATCGGCGATGTAGAGGTAACCGCCGCTGATCGCAAAACCGTCCGCCCAGGAAAGCTGCGACGGGTCGCTGACGAAGACTTTCGAGGTCAATCTGTTTCCCGGCGGCAGGTTAAATGAAACCACGGTTCGATGTTCGAGATCGCCGCCATAAAGCGTGCCGTCTTCATCCATGATGAGCCCACCGCTCAGCACCGAACTGCCGAGATACTCGACCTTATTGGTAAGTTCCACGTCAGAGAGCTTGGCATCGCGCAAGGCCGAGGTCGGCACGCGCCAATAACTATGGTCGGTCAGCGGCCGGTAATAGAGCCACTGCGCATCCGGAGAAAGGGCGATGCCGTCCGCCTGTATAGCCGTCACCGAACCGTCTGGCCGCAACGCGATCTCTTTTCCGAACATCAGATGCTGGTGCGGATCGGCGAAGGTGGAGCGGTCGCCGACGAGCACCTGCCGGGCATCACCGTTCCTGAGATCGAGCACCACCAGACTGCCCTTATTCCCGGCGTTGGTGAGGTAGGCATAATCGTGCACAAGATCGATCCGCAAGTCGTTCAGAGAGTCTTTCGCCGACACCACGCCTCTGAAATCATACTGCCGGATCACCTGGTTGGTAGACAGGTCGAACTCGACCAGCTTCGGCGGCAAGCGCTCCTGGTCGACCTTCGGCAACGACGAGTCGAGCGCCCAAAGGTGATCCGCCTTGTCGACCCACAGCGCTTGAACAGAAATCCATTGTGATTTGCCATCCCCTTGCTCGCTGAAACTGTTCCAGGCGGCATCAGGATAAGGTGTCACCGCGCCGGTTTGGGGATGGACTTCGACCATACTGAAGCGCGAACGGACAGTGGAGGATGGTGCGGTCGCGAACACCCTGCCCTTGGCCGAGACACCGATGCCGACGAGCCGGAAATCATCGCCGAATGCCTTCACGATTTCCAAGGGTGGACCGACTTTACCGGAATTTTGGGCCGCCGCGGGGGCCGCCGCAAGCACGCCCGCGGCCACCAAAACGCTCACGGCCCTCCTGGTTCTCGTCTCCATGAAATCCAACGACCACTTGTCGATTGTAAATGTGAACGACCACTTGTCGATTGTAAATGTGCATGTCCCAACTCGGGAAGCGGCCATGGCGTTCCAGCCAATTGTCCACATTCGCGCGACCTGTTGGCTGTTACGCCTTACAAAATCTTTACTAGGGCCGTTTGAATACCGCACGGCGGGCTGGTGCTTGCGGCGGAATCAACCTCCCCTTGAACCTGCGGCGCGTTCGCCCCGACCAACCGTGACACACCGCCTCTTTCTTGCGCCCCGCTTAAATCAAGAAAAGAC
>DASXJV010000232.1:0-17378 GCA_036497205.1 Bradyrhizobium sp. | reverse complement strand
ATCGCGGTCACTTGATCCTGCATGGTCATGCTCCTCGGTTAGAGAGGCGAGAAGCATGAGCCAGGCGGTTGGAATCAGGTCAGCTTTCGGGCCACTGCGGACTTAGCGTCCGGCCCGGCGACGAGCGACCGGTAGCGAATGACCCATCCGCGACATCGACCACTCTGCCGCCTCATACCCTCTGCATCGTCACCGAGACCTTCGGACCGTTCCGGATGGTCTGATAGACCACGCAATAGCGCTCGGTGAGCTTCAGCAATAGATCCAGCTTGTCCTGCGGCGCGTCGGTGTCGACGTCGAAGCGCAGGCGAATTTCCGCAAAACCGACCGGCGCCTCCTTATCGACGCCGAGCGTGCCGCGGAAATCCAGATCGCCCTCGGCGGTGACGATTCCCGTCTTCAGCGGCACCTCGATCGCGGTCGATACCGATTTCAGCGTCACGCCGGCGCAGGCGACCAGCGCTTCGAGCAGCATATCGCCGGAGCACAATTCAAGTCCGGAACCGCCGGTGGCGGGATGCAGGCCGGCCACCGCCAATGCGCGGCCGGTCTCGACCTTGCAGGCGATGCCCTCGTTCTCGATTGAGCCCTTGGCCTTTAGCGTGATCATCGCGGCCTTCGGATCGGTCTTGTAGCGATCCTTGATCGGGGCCTGGGTGGCGCGGAGTTCGGCGGCGTCCATTTTTCTTCTCTCCCGGATATTAGATCGAAGTCGGATGTAATCGGTCAGAGCGCGGTTGTCACCACCACATCGCCTCGCCCGTCGTCGTTTTCGGATCGGCATCCGCCACGTTACGGTCGAGCGAGCGATCCAGCGCGGTGAGCACACGGCGCTTGAAGTTGTCGAACAGCGGTGAATTGCGGTCGCGCGGCCGCGCCAGATTGACCTTGATTTCCTCGAACAGGCGGCCCGGCCGCGGGCGCATGACGAGAACGCGATCGGCCAGCACCACGGCCTCGTCGACATCGTGGGTGACCAGCACCAAGGTCGGCCGCGTATCGGCCCATAGGTCGAGCAGATGATCCTGCAAATCCCGCCGCGTGAACGCATCAAGCGCGGAGAACGGCTCGTCCAGCAGCAGCACTTCCGGCTGCGGCACCAGCGCGCGTGCGATCGCCACCCGCTGCGCCTGCCCGCCGGATAATTCGCGCGGCCAGGCGTTGGCCTTATCGGCGAGGCCGACCCGCGCCAGCGCGCTTGCGACTTTCTCGCGGCGAATATTGGCAGGCAGCTCCGACAGGCCGAAACCGATATTGTCGGCGACGCTGAGCCAGGGCAACAGCCGCGGCTCCTGAAAGATGATGCCGATCTTGGCATGCGGCGCTGAAATTGCTGTTTCGTCGAGCGTCACCGTGCCTGACGTGGCGCGGTCGAGGCCGGCGATGGCGCGTAATAATGTCGACTTTCCGCAGCCGGAGCCGCCGATGATGGCGACGATCTCCCCAAGCCTGATCTCCGCGGAAAAACGCTCCAGCGCATTGACGCCGTTGGGATAGACCTTTCCTAGACGGTCGAGCGCGAGCATCAAGCCGCTCCGCTTTGGCGGCCGAAGGCGTCCTGCCAGCGCAACAGCGGCGCGGAGCCGATCTCGATCAGCCAATCGGTGGTCTTGCCGAGGATGGCGAAGATCACGATCGCCGCCAGGATCTGCGCCGGCTTGCCGAGCTGCTGGCCATCGAGCAGGAGATAGCCGAGCCCCTCGGACGCGCCCATCAGCTCGGCGGCGATCACGAACATCCAGCCCAGCCCAAGGCCGACGCGTAGTGCCACAACATAGGCCGGCAACACCGCGGGCAGCAGGATGCGTCGGATCATCGCCGGTCCGGAGAGGCGGAAGGTGCGGCCGACTTCGACGATCTTGCGATCGACCGACAGGATCGCGCCCATCACGCCGAGATAGACCGGGAAAAACACGCCGGCCGCGATCAGTGCGATTTTCGAGGTTTCGAAAATCCCGAGCCACAAGATAAACAGCGGCACCCAGGCTAGCGACGGTATGGCGCGCAGCGCCTGCACGGTGGGATCGAGCAGCCGGCGCGCCAGGCTCCAGTAACCCGAGATGGCGCCGAGCACCGTGCCTGCTATTACGCCGAGGCCAAAGCCTGCGACCACGCGCGTCAGCGTCGCCGTGATATGACGCGCAAGCTCACCGCTGCGCGCCAGTTCGACAATGGTTGCGAAGATCCTGGTCGGGGGCGGCACCAGCCGTCCATTGGACAGGCCGAGCCAGACGATGATCTCCCATGCCAGCGCCAGCCCGACCGGCAGCAATAGCCCGAGCGCAGGCCGCGCAAAGCGCCGCAGGCGGCCGGAAGGCGCCGGGGTCGCCATTGCGTCAGCTCTTTCAAGCGCGGGCAGTTCAATTGTCATGGCCATAGCAAGAACGCTTCCAGCGGAGGATTGCAAGTCGGCGAATGGGACCACTCGAACGTCTGCATTCGTCATGGCCGGGCATAGCCGTTCGAAGGACGGCGTCGCTTCCGCTCGCCTATGCCCCGCCATCCACGTCTTCTTCGCGCCTCCAGGAAGGACGGACGCCCGGCGCAAGGCCGGGTATGACGCCGAATGATTAGCAGCGCCTCTCAATTCGTCGGCAGCGGAACCTGATCGTCGATGAGGGCGTCGAGCGTTGCCTTGACGTCGGCCTTGGCGTCGATCACGCCTGCCTGCTGCAGCGCCAGCCCCGCGGCCAGAATGGACTCGCGCTGCGGCGCGCCGATCCGACTGTGGGTCAGCTCGGTACGTTCCTTGAGCTGCTTGTCGACCACCGCGTCCGGCAGCTTGGTAACGGCGATGAACGCCTTCTTCAGGTCATCGTAATTTGCCACCGAATATTTGCGCGCTTCCTCATAGACCGCGAGCACGCGGCGAACCACGTCGGGATAATCCTTCAGGAATTGTTCGCGCACGTTGAGAATGCCCCAGGTGTTGGCATCGGGCTTCCTGAAGAACAGCTTGGCGCCCTCCTCTACTTCCGCCTGCGCCATCATCGGATCGAGACCCGCCCATGCATCGACATCGCCGCGGATCAGCGCGGTCTTGCCGTCGGCGTGCTGCAGCAGCACCGGCGTAATGTCCTTTTCGCTTAACCCTGCATCGAGCAGCGCGCGCACCAGGAAGATGTGCGGATCGGTGCCGCGTGTCACCGCGACGCGCTTGCCCTTGAGGTCGGCGACGGTTGCGATCTTGGAATCCTTGCCGGTGACCAATGCGGTCCATTCGGGACGCGAATAGACGTAGATCGAATTGATCGGATTGCCGTTGATCTTGGCAACCAGCGCCGCGGAACCCGCGGTCGAACCGAAATCGATCGATCCGGCGTTGAGAAACTCGAGCGCCTTGTTGGAACCGGCCGATTGGACCCAGACGATGCTGATGCCGTCCTTGGCGAATTCCTTCTCGAGTAGTCCCCTTTGCTTCAAGATCATGGACACCGGATTGTAGGTCGCCCAATCAATGTGGATTTCCTTGAGCGCGTCGGCCGCGAAAGCGCCGCCGGGCATCAGCGTCGAGACGGCGATGATCGCAGCCAAAGCGCGCCGTGAAATCTTAAGCATCGTCAATGTCTCCATGGAGGTGGAATGATCACAGCAGATTGCAGGGAAGCGTCGACGCGCCGGTGCTTTCGCCGGCGCGGCATCTCCCCATCTTAAAGAACGCCGTTTTATCTCAATGAGTTAAGCGAACAGGTCAATGAGAAAATACGCATACCTCGCGCCCTGCAATGAGAACAACCTTGCTCAAAGCCAGCGGAATGCAGCATGGACCTGCTGTTATCTTAGAATGTCCCGTGACAGCGTCCGCGCCGTCCGATATCCGGGTAGGTCATGGATAGCGTTCTGACACAAGCCCGGCCCGAAGCCGACGAACGTTTCGATGCCGCGAGGATCACCGCTGCGGTCGACGCGCTGGCCGCACAATACGCCGGACGCGAGGATGTTTTTCGCTCCGCCGTGGCGCAACTGTTGAAGTCCGAACTTGTCGCGGCGCGCGCCACCGCGCAGGCCGTGCTGCTCAGGGATCGTCACGGGCGGCACTGTGCCGAACGGCTGTGTTTCGTCCAGGACGAAATCATCCGCATCCTGTATGCCGCCGCCACGCGGCATCTCTATCGCTCGCCGATCCCTTCCGGCGCCGAGCGCATGGCTGTCGTCGCCACCGGCGGCTATGGCCGCGGACTGATGGCCCCGGAATCCGATATCGATCTCCTGTTCATCCTGCCCTACAAACAAACCGCCTGGGGCGAGCAGGTCGCCGAGGCCATTCTCTATTGCCTATGGGACATGGGATTGAAGGTCGGCCACGCCACGCGTTCGGTCGATGAATCGATCCGGCAGGCGCGCGGCGACATGACGATCCGCACCGCGATCCTCGAGACAAGATTCCTGACCGGGGACCAGCCGCTCTATGACGAACTGGTGGCGCGGTTCGACAGGGAAGTCGTGCAGGGCACCGCGGCCGAATTCGTTACGGCCAAGCTTGCCGAGCGCGACGAGCGGCATCGCCGCGCCGGGCAATCGCGTTATCTGGTCGAACCCAATGTCAAGGACGGCAAGGGCGGATTGCGCGATCTGCATACGCTGTTCTGGATCGCGAAGTATGTTTACCGCGTGCGCGAGACCGATGAGCTGCTTGAACGCGGCGTGTTCGACGCGCAGGAATATCGCACCTTCCGCCGCTGCGCCGATTTCCTGTGGTCGGTCCGTTGCAATATCCATTTCTTCTCAGGCCGCGCCGAAGAGCGGTTGTCGTTCGACATGCAGCGCGAGATCGCCATCAGGCTTGGATACACATCGCATCCCGGCATGCAGGACGTCGAACGCTTCATGAAGCACTATTTCCTGGTCGCCAAGGACGTCGGCGATCTCACGGCGATCCTGTGCGCCAAGCTGGAAGATCAGCAGGCCAAGCCGGCGCCGGTGCTCAGCCGCATGATGGCGCGGCTGCGGCCGAGCATGAACCGGCGGCGGGTGCCCGATAGCGATGATTTTATCGTCGACAACAACCGCATCAATCTCGCCGAGCCCCATGTCTTCAGGCGTGACCCGGTCAACCTGATCCGGATTTTCCGGTTGGCGCAGAAAAACAATCTCGCCTTTCACCCGGATGCGATGCGCACGGTGACGCGTTCGCTGAAACTCATCAACACGGAACTGCGCGAGAACCCGGAAGCCAACCGGCTGTTTATGGAAATCCTGACCTCGAACGATGCGGAAGTGGTGCTGCGGCGCATGAACGAGACCGGCGTGCTCGGCCATTTCATTCGCGCCTTCGGCAAGATCGTGTCGATGATGCAGTTCAACATGTACCACCACTATACGGTGGACGAGCATCTGTTGCGCTGCGTCGGCTACCTGCAGGAGATCGAACGCGGCGGCAACGACGAATTCACTGTCGCCAGCGATCTGATGCGCAAAATTCGCCCCGAGCACCGCGCGGTGATCTACATCACCACGCTGTTGCACGACATCGCCAAAGGCCGCCCCGAGGATCACTCGATCGCCGGGGCAAAAGTGGCGCGGCGGCTGTGCCCGCGGCTCGGTTTCAACGCTGCCGATACCGAAACGGTCGCGTGGCTGATCGAACAACATCTGACGATGTCCACGGTGGCGCAATCGCGCGACCTCTCGGACCGCAAAACTATCGAGAATTTCGCGGCCGTCGTGCAATCGGTCGAACAGATGAAGCTGCTGACGATCCTGACCACCGCCGATATCAGGGGCGTCGGTCCCGGGGTCTGGAACGGCTGGAAGGCGCAACTCTTGCGCACGCTGTATTACGAAACCGAGCCGGTGCTGACCGGCGGCTTCTCCGAAGTCAACCGCGCGCAACGTATCGCTGTGGCGCAGGCGGAATTTCGCGTCGCGTTCACGGAGTGGCCGGAGCAGGAACTCAACGCCTATATCGCGCGGCATTATCCCGCGTACTGGCTCAAGGTCGAACTGCCGCGCAAGATTCGCCACGCCCGCTTCCTGCGTGCCAGCGAGCAGGCCGGTCACAAGCTGGCAATCAATGTCGGCTTCGACGAAGCGCGCGGCGTCACCGAACTGACTATCCTCGCGACCGACCATCCCTGGCTGCTGTCGATCATCGCCGGCGCCTGCGCCTCGGCCGGCGCCAACATCGTCGACGCGCAGATTTACACCACCACCGACGGGCGCGCGCTCGACACCATCGCCATGTCAAGGGAATACGACCGCGACGAGGACGAGGGTCGGCGCGCGACGCGGATCGGCCAGATGATCGAGGACGTGCTGGAAGGGAAATTGCGCCTGCCCGAAGTGGTGGCGCGCCGTTCCGCAGGGCGCAAGGCGCGTCCGTTCGTGGTCGAACCGGAAGTGACCATCAACAATCAGTGGTCGGACCGCTACACGGTGATCGAGGTGTCCGGCCTCGACCGGCCGGGCCTGCTGTATCAACTGACAACCGCTATTTCGAAGCTCAACCTTAACATCGCGTCAGCCCATGTCGCGACCTTCGGCGAGCGCGCCCGCGACGTGTTTTACGTCACCGACCTGCTCGGCGCGCAGATCAGCGCGCCGACGCGGCAAGCCGCGATCAAGAGCGCGTTGATCCACCTGCTCGCCAACGAAGAAGCCGCGGCGCAGCCCGCGGCGTAAGCCGCACGATGGCCTTTATCCATCATGAAATCATCGTCCATCGGAGCAGGCTTGTCTCGCGGTTTTCGGACATCATCATTTCAGGCGGAAGCATCGGGCGAACCATCGCGCCGCGGATCTGGAGCGTGCTAGCGTGTTCAAGCAAACGCCTGGTCGGGTTCGGGGGGACGCCACACGATTTGGATCGCCAACACATTTGCGGCGCTGGTCGCAGCGCTGCATGTCTACTTTCTGGTCCTGGAGATGTTTCTCTGGACCAAGCCGTTGGGTTTGAAGACCTTTCGCAATTCGCCCGAGAAAGCAGCGGATTCCGCGGTGCTTGCCGCCAACCAGGGGCTGTACAACGGCTTTCTCGCCGCAGGCCAGGTCTGGGGGCTGGTTCAGGGTGCCCCTGGCTTCGCCTTGCAGATCAAAACCTTCTTTTTGGTCTGCGTGATCTTGGTCTGCGTGATCGTCGCCGGCGTCTACGGAGCCGCGACCGTCGGCCGCAGGATTCTGTTCGTGCAGGCAGCGCCCGCCGCTATCGCGCTAATTCTGCTCTGGCTGGCCTGAGGCCGTTCATCTTTCCTGGCCGGCATTGTCTTGCAATGCCGCATTCCTTCATCCAGTATCGTGCGAGCGATGGCATCCACGACGGGCTGGAGCAGACCATCGGCAAAATCACGCACATGAGGAAACCAGCGAGATGAGGAACGGCATTTTTCATTTGGTCACCGGAACGGCGGTTGCAATGGCGCTCTCGGCGTCGCCGGCATCAGCACAAAAGAAATATGACACCGGTGCAACCGATACCGAAATCAAGATCGGCCAGACGGTGCCGTTCAGCGGACCGGCCTCCGCCTATGCGACCATCGGCAAGGCCCAGGCGGCCTATATCAAGATGATCAACGAGCAGGGCGGCGTTAACGGCCGCAAGATCAACTTCATCCAGTATGACGACGCCTACAGCCCGCCGAAAACCGTCGAACAGGTTCGCAAGCTGGTCGAAAGCGATGAAGTGCTACTGACCTTCCAGCTGATCGGCACGCCTTCCAATGCCGCCGTTCAGAAATACCTCAACGCGAAGAAGGTGCCGCAACTGTTCGCCGCCACCGGCGCGTCCAAATTCACCGACCCGAAGAACTTCCCGTGGACGATGGGATTCAATCCCAACTACCAGACCGAAGGGCGCATCTATGCGCAGTACATTCTGAAGAATTATCCGAACGCAAAGATCGGTATCCTTTATCAGAACGACGACCTCGGCAGGGATTATCTCACCGGCCTGAAGGCCGGTCTTGGCGACAAGGCTGCGAAGATGATCGTCGCCGAAACATCCTATGAACTGACTGACCCGACGATCGATTCGCAGATCGTCCAGCTGAAGAGCGTTGGCGCCGATCTGGTGTTCGACGCTTCGACGCCGAAATTCGCCGCCCAGGCGATCAAGAAGATCGCGGATCTCGGCTGGAAGCCGGTGCATATCCTCGACATCAACGCGACGTCCGTGGGCGCCGTGATGAAACCCGCGGGCCTCGAAAACTCCAAGGATGTCATTAGCGTTAACTATGGCAAGGATCCGCTCGATCCGACCTGGAAGGATGATGCCGGGATGAAAAAATATTTCGCGTTCATGGCGAAATATTTTCCCGAAGGTGACAAGGACTCGAGCTTCAATACTTACGGCTATTCTACCACGCAGCTGTTGATCGAGGTGCTCAGGCGCTGCGGCGACGACCTGACCCGCGAGAACGTCATGAAGCAGGCCACCAGCCTCAAGGACGTTCAACTCGATTTGTCCCTGCCCGGCATAATCGGCAGCACCTCGCCGACCGATTATCGCGTCAACAAGCAGTTGCAGATGATGAAGTTCAACGGCGAGCGTTGGGAACTGTTTGGACCCATCATCGAAGATACAAGCGTCAGCGGCTGAATGGGATCGTGATTGCGAACCAACGGGTCGCGCGAATGCGCGCCCGATGACACGCTCCGACAAGCAATCCAGGGCTTGAGTAGAACTGGATTGCTTGGTCGCTTTGCTCCTCGCGATCGCGGTAAGTACGGCCGAAGGAGGAGATCGCTTCTCCGGTAGGGTTAAAAGTGCTGAAACGCTTGTTTCTCAAGCACTTGCATGCCCGTTCCGGCGTCATCATTAATCATCGCTTAACGCGGTTTTAAACCCCGCTCGCTAATCTGCCACATCGGGCGGCGTGGACGTTTTGCGTATGGCGTGGGGACGAAAAAAAAGCGGCGGACGCCGGGAGCCGCAATTCGGGCTCGCCGCATCGCTCGCGGAATTGCGTCTCGGCCCGCAGGATCGCGTCACCGCCGACGAGACGCCGAAGAAGCCATCTCCCAAACGGAAAGCCAGCGACACCGACAACGATGCTCGCCGCGAGCGGAAGCCGCGCGCGAGTAGAGGCGGCAGCAAGCGTCGATCCAAGGGAGGGGCGCGCGGCGGCTTGTACCGTCTGTTCTATTGGGGGGCGGTGCTCGGCCTGTGGGCGGCAATCGCGTCGGTTGGCGTCGTCGTCTGGGTGGGCGCGCATCTGCCGCCGATCCAGGCGCTCGAAATTCCGAAACGGCCGCCGACGATCCAGATCGTCGGCTTGGACGGCAGCGTGCTGGCGACCCATGGCGAAATGGCCGGCGCCAATGTCTCACTGAAGGATCTGCCACCCTATTTGCCGAAAGCATTCATCGCGATCGAGGACCGCCGGTTCTATTCGCATTACGGGGTCGATCCGCTGGGCATCGCGCGCGCGGCGGTGGCGAACATTCTGCATCGCGGTGTTTCGCAAGGCGGTTCGACGCTGACCCAGCAACTCGCCAAGAATTTGTTTCTGACGCAGGAGCGCACGCTGCAACGGAAATTGCAGGAAGTCGAACTCGCGCTCTGGCTGGAGCGCAAGCATTCCAAAGCCGAGATCCTCGAACTCTACCTCAACCGGGTTTATTTCGGTTCGGGCGCCTATGGCGTCGAGGCGGCCGCGCAGCGCTATTTCGGAAAATCCGCCAAGAACGTCACGCTGGCAGAGGCCGCAATGCTGGCTGGCCTGGTCAAATCGCCGTCGCGGCTGGCGCCGAACCGCAATCCCGAAGGCGCTGAAAAGCGCGCCCAGACCGTGCTTAGCGCCATGGCGGAGGCTAAATTCATCACTGATGCGCAGGCGCAGGCCTCGATCGGGCATCCCTCTTACAATGTGAAGGCGGCGGGCGCCGGCACCGTTAATTATGTGGCGGACTGGATCGGCGAAGTACTCGACGATCTCATCGGCCAGATCGACCAGAACATCGTGGTCGAAACATCGATCGATCCGAAACTGCAGAGCGTCGCTGAAGCATCCGTTATCGACGAGCTCGCGGCCAAGAGCGTGAAGTTCAATGTCAGCCAGGGCGCGCTGGTGGCGATGACCCCGGATGGCGCGGTGCGCGCCATGGTCGGCGGCCGCAATTATGCCGAGAGCCAG
The DNA here is from genome assembly GCA_036497205.1 of Bradyrhizobium sp. GTDB lineage: Bacteria > Pseudomonadota > Alphaproteobacteria > Rhizobiales > Xanthobacteraceae > Bradyrhizobium. The sequence continues at coordinate 7,308 of DASXJV010000232.1, read as the reverse complement.
TACAACCGCGCGGTGACCGCAAAGCGCCAGCCGGGTTCGGCGTTCAAGCCCTTCGTTTACCTCACCGCGATCGAGGCCGGCCTGACGCCGGAGACGATCCGGCAGGATGCGCCGCTCGACTTCAGGGGATGGAAGCCCGAGAACTACAGCCACGAATATTTCGGCGCCGTGACCTTGACGCAGGCGCTGGCGATGTCGCTCAACACCGTTGCGGTGCGGCTGGGACTGGAGGTCGGCGCCAAGAATGTGGTGCGTACCGCGCACCGGCTCGGCATTTCATCGAAGCTGGACGCCAATGCCTCGATCGCACTGGGTACCTCCGAGGTCTCGCTTACCGAACTGGTCGGCGCCTATGCACCGTTTGCCAATGGCGGTCAGGGCGTCGCCCCGCATGTCGTGACCAAGATCCGCACCGCCGAGGGCAAGGTGTTGTACACACGGCCGGCCGAGCAGCTTGGCCAGGTGATCGATCCGCGCAATGTCGCGATGATGAACACCATGATGCAGGAAACACTGCTTAGCGGCACCGCGCGCAAGGCGGAGATTCCAGGCTGGATGGCCGCCGGCAAGACCGGCACCAGCCAGGATTTCCGCGACGCGTGGTTCATCGGCTACACCGCCAATCTCGTGACCGGCGTTTGGCTCGGCAATGACGACAATGCGCCGACCAAGAAGGCAACCGGCGGGGGACTGCCGGTGGAGGTCTGGACCCGCTTCATGCGAGCAGCCCATCAGGGCGTGCCGGTCGCGGCATTACCGGGTTCACAAGCGGGCGGCTTGTTCTCGAACTTCGTGCAGGCCGCTTCGCATGCCAGCGCGCCGGTCAGTGCTCCATTGCCCCCGGGCGGGACCGGCAGACCGGCGCCCACGCGGACGTCGGTGCGCCCGGAAGCGGCGGCCGGATTGGACGGCTGGCTGATGGACCGGCTGTTCGGACGGTAGACGCTAAAAGCGTTTTCAAGCGAAGTGGAGACCGGTTCGCGTTAAGAAAACGCGTCAAATCAAGAATCTAGAGCCCCGTTTCGATTCAATCGAAACGGAAAAGGCCTAGTCCTGAATGCCGTAGCGATGCAGATCGTTGCCGTAGGTATCGAGCCAGGTCTTGGCGCGCTCGACATGACCGCAGACCCTACCGACGACCCGCCAGAACCGCGTCGAGTGATTCATCTCGACCAGATGCGCCACCTCATGGGCGGCGAGATAGTCGAGCACGTAAGGCGGCGCGAGGATCAGCCGCCACGAGAACGACAGTGAGCCAGCGGAGGTGCACGAACCCCAGCGGCTCGACTGGTCGCGGACCGACAGCCGCTTCACCTTCACACCCAGCGCCTCGGCATAGGATTGCGCCGCCTTCTGCAGGTCGCGGCGCACTTCACGCTTCAGATAATCGTGGATCCGCCGCTCGATATGCTCAGGCTCTCCGGCCACGCAGAGAATCCGCTCACCGCTGTCGCGCACTTCCGTCCACACCGTGCCGCGCACACCGGCGCGATGCACGATCCGATGCGCTAGCCCGCGCAGCGGCACCACGGTGCCCGGAAGAAACGGCGCTGCCTTTGGCAGCCGGCCGAGGCGCGCGGCAATCCAGCCGCCGTGGCGCTGCGCGAAGTCCTTGGCGTCGGCGATCGTGCCGCGTGGCGGCATGGTCAGGATCGCTTCGCGGTCGCTTGGATGAATGCGCAAGGTATAACGCCGTGCGCGCCGATGCCGGCGCAGCCTAATCGAATAGATTTGCGAGCCATGCTTGACGAGAAGAGTCGCGGGTTCGGCGGGCCGCCGATAAAGGAGGGCGCGAGTGGCCATGTCTGACAGTCCGGGGATCAGGAGTTCGCCCGGATTCTGCCATATCCGCCGCCAGTGAAATCGCTCGGCGCAAAAACAAATCATTTGCCCAATATACAGGGGCTGACGGGAGATCCGCATCTACAGGAAGGGGCTGGAAGAAAAAATTTTGCCTGAAAACGCCTGCCCAAAGGCGCCTTAAGGATTGAGTTCCAGCTCATTCCTTCGAGAAGCCCTGAATCGGAGTTTCTTCGGGTCAATTCAGGGGGTTACCGGCCCCATCGAATCGACACCGACATCTCAATAGCAACCCGCCGATTCCATATCGAGATCGCCGGATCGGCGCTTATTCCGCCGCCGAGGCTAAGGAGGCCTTCGCATTCGCCGACGACACCATGAAATCGGAGATGCGTGGCACGATTTCCGATTTGAAGCGGGAGCCATTGAAGACGCCGTAATGCCCGACGCCTTTTTGTACGTAATGCACCCGGCGATGGTTGGGAATCGAACTGCACAAATCGTGCGTCGCCTCGGTTTGTCCAAGGCCGGAAATGTCGTCGTTCTCGCCTTCCACCGTCATTAGCGCAACGCGCTTGATCTTCGACGGGTCAACCGGCTTGCCGCGATGGGTCATCTCACCCTTGGGCAGCGCGTGCTTGATGAACACCAGATCGACCGTCTGCAAATAATACTCCGCGGCGAGATCCATCACTGCCAGATATTCGTCATAGAAATCGCGGTGCTTGTCGACCAGATCGCCATCGCCCTTCACCAGATTCTTGAACAGGTTCTTATGGGCGTTCATGTGGCGGTCGAGATTCATGCTGATAAAGCCATTGAGCTGCAGGAAGCCCGGATAGACGTCGCGCATGACCCCCGGATGCGGAAACGGCACCTTGGTGATGACGTGACTGCGAAACCAGTCGATGCCGCGCTCGGCGGCGAGATTATTGACCGCGGTCGGATTGCGGCGGGTATCGATCGGACCGCCCATCAACGTCATCGAGAGCGGGACGAATGGATCGCGTTCGGCTTCCATGATGGAAACCGCCGCCACCACCGGGACCGACGGCTGGCACACGGCGATCACGTGAACGTTGCCGCCGAGCGTGTGCAGCATCTCGATGACGTAGTCGACATAGTCATCGAGATCGAAGCGGCCCTCCGCCACCGGGACCATCCGGGCATCGGACCAATCGGTGATGTAGACTTCGTGGGTCGGCAGAAACGCTTCGACCGTGCCCCGCAGCAGCGTCGCGTAATGACCGGACATCGGCGCCACGATCAGCACCCGCGGCTGCGGCGCGCGCAACGGCCGCGTCAGCTTGCGATCGAAATACAATAGGCGGCAGAACGGCTTTTCCCATATCGAACGAATTTCAATCGGCGTGCGCACGCCATTGACCTCGGTGTCCTTGAGACCCCATTCGGGTTTGCCGTAACGGCGCGTCGTCCGCTCGAACAATTCGCAGCCGGCGGCGATGGATTTACCGAACTCGGTGTGCGCCAACGGATTAAGCGGATTCTGAAACAGAATTTTGGTCGCGTCGGTAACGGCTCGCGCCGGATTGAGCGACGCCTGAGCCATTTCGTACATCCAGTACATCGGCGTCGTAAGCGCCGGACTGCCTTCGGCCACCAATGGCGGTGCGCCGCCAAATTCGCCAATCGGCATTGGCTCCTCAAGTCCTTTTTGCATCTGGCCCTCAAGTCCCTTTTGCGTCGCAGCATAGTGCAGAAAGCGTAATAAAGCGTCAATGCACAGATCGGTATATCTTTGCGCCGCATAAGCCGAAAAACGTCAAATCCGTGGGATAAATGGACTTATTCGCCACCCTGGATAAGCGAACCGTGACGGCGAGCGCTGCGCAGAAGCGCAAGAAATATCGCAAACGATGCAATAAAGAGCACGGCGTTGATCGCTAGCGCGTCGATCATCAGGTCGACCCGAAACACATGGTCCATCAACAGCGCCCGCATCGCCTCGAACACGTAAGTGGGCGGTAGCGTCCAGGCGACATATTGAAGCCAATGCGGCAGCACTGTTACCGGGTAGTAGATGCAGGCCAGCGGCATCACGCCGAACATCAGCGTCCAGACGATGCTTTCCGCACCTAACCCGTTGCGCAGTACCAGTCCCGACACAAAAATCCCCAGCGACCAACTGGTGAAGATCAGATTGCAGAAGAAGGCGATCAGCGGCAACCCGATGGCGTAAAAATTGAAATCGAAAAAGATCATCGCCAGCAGCGTCATCGGAATGACGCCGATCGCGAGCCGGATCAGGCTCATGATCATCAGCGAGATCAAAAACTCGATCGGCTTCAGCGGGCTCATCATCAGGTTGCCGAGATTGCGCGCCCACATCTCCTCGAGAAACGAGATCGAAAAGCCGAGCTGCCCGCGAAACAGGATGTCCCACAGGATCACGGCGCCGATCAGGGTGCCGCCGGCGCGCGCGAAAAACCCGGCATTCTGCGCGACGTAAATCTGCAAAAATCCCCAGGTGATGATCTGCAATGCCGGCCAATAGATCAATTCCAATAGACGCGGCCACGACGAGAGCAAGAGATACCAGTAGCGTAGAATCATCGCGCCGATGCGATGAGGCGCGATATCCCAATGCATGACGAGTTTGCTCATGACGCGCTTTCCTGAACGCGGCCACGCGCGACGTCGAGAAACACTTCCTCTAACGTTGTACGGTTGTAACGGGCCATAATGCTATCCGGGGTGTCATCGTCCTCGATGCGGCCGCGTTTCATGATGATGACGCGGTCGCATAATCGCTCCACTTCAAGCATGTTGTGCGACGCCAGCAGGATGGTCGCGCCATGAGTCTTGCGATAGGTCTCAAGATGCCGCCGGATCCAGTCGGCGGTATCGGGATCGAGCGAAGCCGTCGGTTCGTCCAGCAACAGAAGTTCGGGCTGGTTGATCAGTGCCTTGGCCAGCGCTACCCGCGTCTTCTGTCCGGCGGAGAGTTTGCCATTGGCGCGGTCAAGGAAGTCGCCAAGATCGAGGTCGGCGGCGAGTTTCTCGATGCGCTCACGCAAATTCGCCACCGCATAGAGGCGGCCAAAGATGGTGAGGTTCTGCCGCACTGTGAGCCGCATCGGCATATCGATATAGGGACTTTCGAAATTCATCCGGCCCAGCACATCAGCGCTTTGGTCCGGCATCGAACAACCCAATACCTGGATGCGCCCCGAGGTCGGCAGCACCAGCCCCATAATCATGGCGATGGTCGTGGTCTTTCCGGCGCCATTGCCACCGAGCAGCCCGGTGATGCTGCCGCGCGCAATACGAAACGATACGTCATCAACCGCGCGGGTGGTCTTGTAGAGCTTGACGAGGTGCGCGACCTCGATCGCCCCGGATCCTGCCGGATCGGTCGCGGCAAACTGGGACGTGACTGCGTCGTGAACCATCATGCCGGCCGTTCATTGGGCCATCACGGCGGCAAGCGCAAGACTTTGGAGCATCCCGGCGGAGGACGTCGATGGGCGGATTTGTGGTTGGAGCCTCGCACCGCTAAGCTTGATGGCATGACCGACGTTGCTGCCTCTGATTTTCGCCATCCGCGCCGCTATGTCCGTCTGGATACGATCCTGCGGCTGCGCTGGCTCGCTGTGCTCGGGCAGCTTGCCGCCATTTTCGTGGTGGCGCAGGGGCTCGAGTTCGACGTCCCGGTCGTCCCCTGCGTGACCATCGTCGGCCTGTCTGCCCTGCTCAACCTTGTACTGCAGATAGCCTTCAACCCGATGCAGCGGCTGGAGCCGGCCTATGCGGCGGCGTTGCTTGCATTGAACATCGTCGAACTGGCCGGACTTTTGTTTTTCACCGGCGGATTGCAGAATCCGTTTTCATTTCTGTTTCTTGCCCCGGTTCTGATTTCGGCGACGGCGCTGCCGATACGGCTGACGATCGCGCTCGGGGTTCTGGCGATTGCATGTGCCTCCGCGCTGCTGTTCTTCTATCTGCCGCTACCGTGGGACAGCGACGAACCTCTGATACTGCCGCCGATCTACCTGTTCGGCGTATGGCTCTCGATCGTGGTCGCGATCGGGGTCACCAGTCTTTACGCGTTTCAGGTTACCGAGGAAGCCCGCAAGCTGTCGGACGCACTGGCCGCCACCGAACTGGTGTTGACCCGCGAACAACATCTCACGCAGCTTGACGGTCTCGCCGCAGCCGCCGCGCACGAACTCGGCACACCGCTCTCGACTATCTTTCTGATTTCGCGCGAACTGGAGCGGACCGTATCAGACAATAGCCAGCTCGCCGGCGACCTCAAAACCTTGCGCGAGCAGGCACAGCGCTGCCGCGATATTTTGGCCAAGATCACGCAGCTGTCAGCAACCGGCGCGCCGTTCGACCGCATGCCATTGTCGACGCTGATTGAGGAAACGGTGGCGCCGCATCGTGATTTCGGCGTCGCAATCAAGGTCCGGATTGCGGTCGCCGGTGCCCGCGAGCCGGTGGGCACACGCAATCCGGCGATCCTCTATGGTGTCGGCAACATCCTGGAAAATGCCGTCGATTTCGCCCGCACGACGGTCGAGGTGAACGCGTGGTGGAATACCGAAACCGTCGAAATCGTCATTTCCGACGATGGACCGGGTTTCGCACCCGACATATTGAAGCGGATCGGCGAACCCTATCTGTCGCGGCGTCGAGCCGACGAAGCCCAAAGCGGGCACCGAGGCCTCGGTCTCGGGGTATTTATCGCCCGCACGCTGCTTGAGCGAACCGGCGCAAAGGTTTCCTTCACTAACCGGATCTTTCCAGATCATGGCGCCGTGGTTCAGATCGCCTGGCCGCGCAGCCGCTTCGAGGCTGGCGAAATCGCCGCCGAGCCAACATCTTAGGGCTGCCCCCCCGAAGCGCTTGTTTGACGACTTTATGCGGCCTTGGCAGCGCCGCGTTGCCACGCCATATGTTAGAGTGCCTCACACAAGGATACCAGACCTTGACCGCCATCGCCGAATTGAATGATCACGCCGATCGCTCGCTCCTGATCGTGGAAGACGACAAGCCGTTTCTGGAGCGCCTCTCGCGCGCCATGGAAACCCGTGGCTTCACGGTCACCTCCTGCGACAGCGTATCTGATGGTTTGGCGCAGATCGGCCGGGCAGCGCCAGCCTTCGCGGTTGTGGATTTGCGGCTCGGCGACGGCAATGGCCTTGACGTGGTGTCGGCGCTGAAACGCAAGCGTCCGGACGCGCGCGCGATCGTGCTGACCGGCTATGGCAACATCGCTACCGCCGTGACCGCGGTGAAGATGGGCGCGGTGGATTATCTTTCTAAGCCCGCCGACGCCGACGATGTCGTCGCCGCGTTGCTCGCAAGCGGCAACGAGAAGTCCGAGCTGCCGCACAATCCGATGTCGGCGGATCGCGTGCGCTGGGAGCACATCCAGCGCATCTACGAGATGTGCAACCGTAACGTCTCTGAAACGGCGCGGCGGCTGAACATGCATCGCCGCACCCTGCAGCGCATCCTGGCCAAGCGCGCGCCGCGGTA
>DASXJV010000231.1:0-3945 GCA_036497205.1 Bradyrhizobium sp. | reverse complement strand
AACGCGGTTGTCGGCCTATGTCGCGCATGCGATCAAATGGACGTTCTGGCCGTCACTCGCCACAACCATACTGCTGCTGGCGTTGGGCAAACCGTTGCTGTGGCTGTTCGGACCGCAATTCGTCGTCGGGTACGACATCATGTTCGTCGCGGCCATTGGCCTTGTGGTGCGCTCGGCGATCGGCCCGGTCGAGCGGCTGCTCAATATGCTCGGCGACCAGCATATCTGCGCGCTGGCCTATGCACTGGCCTTTGTCATGAACGTGACGCTCTGCATCGCGCTGGTGCCGCGGTTCGGCGGCCATGGCGCGGCGGCTGCAACTTCGATCTCGCTTGTCTTCGAGACCGTGCTGCTGTTCTGGATCGTGCGGCGCAGGCTTGCCTGCACGTGCTGGCGTTCGGGAAGCACGCGATTTGATCGCCGTCATCACCATCGCAAAAGCGGGTGATCCGATAATCGCAATCGCCGAAGCTCACCTCAACTGCTTGCGGGGCACTGGATGCCCCACTTTCGCGAGGCATGACGCTCCCCTACTCCGCGGTCCAGCCGCCGTCGATCGGAATATTGGCGCCGGTGATCTGCGCCGCGTCGTCGCCGCAAAGATACAATGCCAGCGCCGCGACCTGCTCTGAGGTCACGAACTCCTTGGTCGGCTGCGCCGCCAGCAGCACGTCGCGAATGACCTGCTCCTTGGTCATGTTGCGCGCCTTCATGGTGTCGGGAATCTGCTTCTCAACCAGCGGCGTCCAGACATAACCAGGACTAATGCAGTTGCAGGTGATCTTGAAGGTCGCAAGCTCCAGCGCTACGGTCTTGGTGAGGCCGGCGATACCGTGCTTGGCCGACACATAGGCAGACTTGAACGGCGAAGCCACCAGCGAATGCGCCGAGGCCGTATTGATGATGCGGCCCCAGCCGCGCTTCTTCATACCGGGCACGACGGCACGGATGGCATGAAAGGCCGACGACAGGTTGATCGCGATGATGGCGTCCCACTTGTCGATCGGGAATTCCTCGATCGGCGACACGAACTGGATGCCGGCATTGTTGACGAGTATGTCCACCGAGCCGAAGGTCTTGTCTCCCAGAGCGACCATGTCGGCGATCTCAGCGGGCTTCGTCATGTCGGCGGGCGAATGAACCGCCTTGACCTTGAAATCCGTCTCGATGCCGGACCGCTCCTTCTCGATGTCGGCGGGCGCGCCCATTCCGTTGAGAACGATATTGGCGCCGGCGCCCGCAAAGGCACGTGCATACGCCAATCCGATGCCGCTGGTCGAGCCGGTCACAACAGCAGTTTTGCCTGTCAAGGTACCCATTTGATTCACTCCTCTTCGCCGTCGAGGGCTTCGATATCTTCGCCCGTGAGATCGTAGGTCACCATTGTCTCGTCGGATTGCGGCCGATCGAGCCAATCCTTGTGACGCATCGAAAGATGAACGTCGCGCTCGCCCGCACCCCAGTGCTCGACCATGCCAACGTGCGAAAAATCATAATCCTTGGAAGATGATTCGTAGTTCTTGCTGCGGTAGATCAGGTGCACCACCGTGACGGTGTTTTCCTTGGCGGCTTTGCAAAGAATTTCGACCGACGGATCGTTCCTGAGATAATCGGGCAGCTTGCCCATCAACTCGCGCAGCGCCTTGCGGGCGTTGTGAACCTCCCTGTTCTTGTCGGTATTCATGCGGGTGCGGCTGGAATAGCGGATCTCTTTCTCGCGCTCCGCGGCCTCGAGAAGCGAAATCGGCAGGGGGCCGCGCGCGCTGAACAAGTCGACCTGGAAGATCAGCAAGTCGTTGGTGATTTCTGCATCCAGCACAAAATCGAGCGGCGTGTTGGAGGAGACGCCACCATCCCAGAAATGTTCGCCTTCGACTACGATGGAAGGAAAGCCCGGCGGCAACGCGCCGGACGCCATGATATGTTCCGGCCCGATTTTCTTGCCCAGCTTCTTGAACTCGAAATTATCGAAATATTTGAAGTTGCCCGTCGTCACACTCACCGCACCGACGCTGAGCCGGGTCTTGAGATCGTTGATCCGGTCGAAATCCACCAACCGCTCCAGCGTCGCGCGAAGCGGCGCGGTATCGTAATAGCTTTGCGACTGGGGGCTGCCCTGCGGCCAAAATGGTGCCGGCGGGAAACGCGGCGTGAAAAAGCCGGGAACGCCGAACGTCGCGATCAAGGCGGCACTGGTCTCGTTGAAAAGGGAACGCCCGCGGTCTCCAACCGTAAGGGGATTCCAGGGCACTGGCGCAGAAACCATTTCCCAGAATTCCTTGAGGCGGCCGACCCGCTTTTCGCGCGGGTTACCGGCAATGATCGCGGCATTGATGGCGCCGATTGAGATACCGGCAATCCATTCCGGCTCGAAATCGTGGTGACACAGCGCCTGATAGGCGCCGGCCTGGTAGGAACCGAGCGCGCCGCCGCCCTGCAGAACAAGCACACGCTGCGCCTTCGCAGGCGTGCTTGCTGGCGCTGGATTGCGGGTATCCATCATGACCGTCAATCAATATCAAAAGGCGACTGCAGCGTGGCCCCAGTTCGAGATGGCGTCAATCAGCGAGGCTGACAACGGATATCACGCCGCGGTTATCGCGGTTCCGAGGATGCAAGAATGAGGGTCCAGAACACCTTGTACTTGGTATTTGGAGCATAGCTCGCCGCGATGCCTAATTTTGTGACACCATTTTTCAGCATATTCGCCCGGTGCGGGGGCGAGTCGCGCCAGCCTGAAAACGCCTCGGCCAGGGTGTGATATCCGGCAGATACATTTTCCACCGCCAGCGTCGCGGGATATCCCGATGTATTCAGGCGTTTAGCCAGCGGCGCCTTGACGTCATGGTCGAGCTTATTGTGGCTTGCCATCGCCTGCGACTGCGATTCCGCGAGCTTCATGAGCTCGGGGTCGACCACCACGCCGCCAAGGCCGTTGTTCTGCCGGTAGAGCGAAATCATCGAGGCCGCAGCCTCGGAGTCGAGCTTGGCGCCGGCATTGACCATGCTGAGATACATACTTGGCTGCTCGAGCGTGGGAACTTCCCCCGCGCAGCCGCCCAGCGCCAAAAGCCCAATAATCGCGACCGCGGCCCGCATGATACGAGATTCCCCCAAAATTGATGGCGGTTGTTGCATACCAACCGTGGCTGAATGGTGAATGGCGGTTCTTTTTAGGCCAAGCCCGACGTCGTTACCCGCGAAGGCCGGTGTGCCTTCGTGCATAAGTTAGTCCTGTGCGGCGAAAATTCGGTACCGCCGGGGCTGCAACCCGACGATATCGCCGGTCTGAAGCTCCCGGTCCCGGGGCGCGTCGACCTCAATCATGGTCTCGCCCCCGCCCGCGGACAAAGCAACTTGGGCACGCTGGATCGGGCCGAATGTCCGGACATGCCTTACCGCGCCTTCCAGCGCGCCGCTGCCGGCCGGTCCGATCTGCATGTCATGACGGCGGACAAACAGTTTCGATGCGCCGGAAGGTGCGCCGTCTGCCACGATGTTCAGCACGATGCCGCCGAGCCACACGCAGCCGTCACAAACCTGCACCGGCAGCACGATCGATTCACCGATGAAACCGTGCACGAAGGCCGTGGCCGGGTTGTCATAGACTTCGCCGGGCGTGCCGATCTGCTCGATGCGGCCCTTGTCCATCACCACCACCCGGTTTGCGACTTCGAGCGCTTCTTCCTGATCGTGGGTGACGAAGATCGAGGTCACGTGGATTTCGGAATGCAGCGAACGCAACCATTGCCGCAGTTCCTTGCGCACCTTGGCGTCGAGCGCACCGAACGGCTCGTCGAGCAGCAGGACCTTCGGCCTCGGCGCCAGCGCCCGGGCCAGGGCCACGCGCTGCCTCTGCCCGCCGGAGAGCTGCGACGGATACCGCCCCGCGTATCCCGATAATTGCACGAGTTCCAGCAATTCATCCACGCGAGTCTTGATCTC
>DASXJV010000230.1:0-7979 GCA_036497205.1 Bradyrhizobium sp. | reverse complement strand
CGGCACCTCAGGCACCGTGACGACGCTCGCCGGTATCCACCTCAATCTCGTTCGCTACGATCGCCGCCGCATCGATAGCATGGATGGACGATGCCGACATCAGGGCGACCATCGACAGGCTGCTCGGCATGAGCTACGAGGAGCGCGCCAACAACAGCTGCATCAGCGTCGAGCGCGCCGATCTCGTGCTGGCGGGCTGCGCCATCCTCGATGCGATCCGCCGTGCCTTTCCGCTGCCGCGCCTGCGCGTCGCCGACCGGGGCCTGCGCGAGGGCATGCTGGTCGAGATGATGCGCGAGGACGGCGCGCTCCGGGCGTGCTAATGCGCCGCGTGGCGTGATGTGCTAGATCGCGTCTGACATTTCAAGGCACCCACCGACATGGCGAAAGACACCACCGGACGGCTCCACGTCACGGTCAAAAGCGCGGGCAAGCGCAAGCTGTCATCAAAACTCTGGCTGGAGCGGCAGCTCAACGATCCCTATGTGGCGCAGGCCAAGCGGGATGGCTTGCGCTCGCGCGCGGCCTATAAGCTGATCGAAATCGACGACAAGTATCATTTTCTGAAATCCGGCATCACGGTGGTCGATCTCGGTGCTGCGCCCGGCGGCTGGAGCCAGATCGCGGCCAAGCGTGTCGGCGCGGCCGACGGCAAGGGCAAGATCGTCGCGATCGATCTTTTGGAGATGCCGGAGATTGCAGGCGTCACCTTTGCGCAGCTCGATTTTCTCGCCAACGACGCGCCGGACAAGTTGCTGAAGATGATGGGCGGTCGGGCGGATGTGGTGTTATCCGACATGGCTGCCAACACGACGGGTCATCGCAAGACCGATCAGCTGCGCATTCTCGGCCTGGTGGAAGGCGCCGCGGCTTTTGCGGCCGACGTGCTCAATCCCGGCGGAACGTTTGTCGCCAAGGTGTTTCAAAGCGGTGCGGATGCGACACTAATGACGCAACTCAAGCACGACTTCGCCACCGTCAAACACGTCAAACCGGCCTCGAGCCGGAAAGATTCGTCTGAGCGCTACGTGCTGGCGATGGGATTTCGGGGGGAGCAGGGAAAGCCGTTATCCAGAGAGCATGACTGAAAAGCGAGCCAATGGGCAAGTTCGCAACTGGGGACAAGTCCGCAGCGCGGATCAAAGGCCGACCGAGGCTTGTGCGACCCCTTCGGCTTTTCGCCGGAGATTCACACTTGAGGTCCGAAGACCGGTCTTTTTTCAGTGCCGGTCGGAAGTCGCTCACACCGACGGCCTTATGTTCTGGTTCAAGCGAAAGAAATTGGTTGGATCATACTTGTTCTTTACGCTAACCAACCTCGGATAGTTCTCGCCATACGCGGCCCGAACTCGGTCAACTCCTTCCTCGCCGAGATTGTTGGCATAGACGCCGCCAGTCGAGAAGGGGCTTATCGCATCCCATAGGTCACGCGCCCACCTGATGTGCGCTTCATCGTCTGCCGGATTGTCCCAGATCGAAATCGGGAAGCAATCGTAAAGTGCATCCCTGTTGGCGTACGGGGTTTCGGGGACTGGGACACGCGAGATTGCACCACCAACCTGCTGAAAGACAACAAGCGACTCGGTTGGCGCAGTTGCGTAATTGGCGAGCAACACATCGATCACTTCGTCCGTAAGTTCGCGCATGAACTGCGCCTTCCAGTAGTAGCGGCGCCCTCGCGGGAAGATGCTGTCGCCGGCCGATTGGATCTGCAGATAGGAAATCGGTGCAATTCGGTCTTCAACCGGCGTGCCGTACTCTCGCAAGGGTTTGAGAATCTGCTCGCCGTCGTCCATCGGGCCGATGTAACAGGCCGAGATGCTGAAGAAGCGCTCACCCGACGGAGCGGTCACAAGCGCCGCATCCAGACTCAACTCGTCCGGAGCCGTGCTTGCAAACGCATGGTAGAACCGCATCGCCTCGCGCGCATCACTGTAGACGTGCAGCACGGGTCCAGCCAGAAGCAGCGGACCCACAGGAGACAGCCTATACTCGAAAGTTGTGACGATGCCGAAATTGCCCCCGCCGCCGCGCAATGCCCAAAATAGGTCCGCGTTCTCGGTTGCGCTTGCTCTCAACAATCGACCGTCTGCGGTCACGATTTCGGTCGCCACCAGATTATCGCAAGTCAGACCATGTTTGCGGCCGAGCTTGCCGAACCCACCCCCGAGCGTCAGTCCGGCTATGCCGGTGTCGGCATTGACCCCCATCGTCGTCGCAAGGCCATGGTATTGAGTCGCCGCGTCGAACTCTCCTAAGCTCAAGCCAGCCTGCGCACGCGCTATACGCCGAACAGGGTCGACCTCGATTTGCTTCATCCGCGATACGTCGATGACAATGCCAGCGTCGCACACCGAAGAGCCGGCCACATTGTGTCCCCCTGCGCGGACGGCAACGAGCAGGTTTCGCCCTCTGGCGAATTTGACCGCCGCGACAACGTCGTCAGAGCCCGCGCAATAGATCACCGCCGCCGGGCTCTTATCGACCATTCCGTTCCAAACCCTGCGCGCTTGGTCGTAGCCAGGATCGGCCGGAATAAGCAATTCGCCGCGAATTGTCTGTCTGAGTTGCGCGATATCCGATCCGTGCAGCGTTGGTTTGCTGGTGGGATTGTCCGCGAGCTTGAGACCGTCCATCGAGTTTTCCTGGGCGCGATAGGTTTGAGGGCAGGTGCCAAAAGCGATGGTCTCATGGGAATTTGGTTGCGGCAAAATCGAATATCTCAGTCGCTAGATGAGCTAAATTCATCTAGAATGATCGAATGCGAAAGCTTCCGCCACTCGGGTCGCTCCGTGCATTCGAAGCTGCCGCCAGGCACCTAAGCTTCAAAAAGGCCGCGACCGAACTTGGCGTGACACCTACGGCTATCAGCCACCAAATTCGGCTTCTCGAGGATATCTGCGGACAACCACTATTTCGGCGTCGTCCGCGGCCGCTCGCGCTGTCGGGCGCGGGCGAGCGACTGTTTCCCGTCATCCGGAACGGCTTCGATATCTTCGCCACCGCAATTGAATCGGCGTCAGCTAGACGAGGTCAGCGCCTGCTGCGGGTCACAAGCCCGAATGCCTTTGCCAGCCGATGGCTGGTCCCGCGTTTACCGCAGTGGCGGACGATGCACCCCAAAATCCCAATGGAGATCATCGGGACTGACGCAGTATTGGATCTGCGGGCTGGCAATGCCGATGTCGCGATCCGCTACGCGCGCAAGATGCCGCCTGACCCTGCGGCCCAGGAGTTATTCCGAGATAGCTTCTTTCCGGTATGCAGCCCGGAACTGCTGGCAAAGGGCAGACGACGCATAGAGCGGGCTGCCGATTTGCTGCAGTATCCCTTGATCCACTTTGATTGGATGAACCGTGATCCGGCAGCACCGACCTGGTCGCAATGGTTAGCAACCGCACGATCCATCGACCCCAGCATCCCATATACCGAAAAAGCGTGGGACCTGAGCTTTCGCGAAGAACTGCATGCGATTGATGCGGTCGTTGCGGGGCAAGGCATCGCTGTATGCAGTGATGTCGTGGTCAGCCGCGAATTGGCGAGTGGAGCGTTGGTCAAGGCGCACGCCCTTTCTCTCCCGGGTTACGGCTTCTATCTGGTCTCCGTGCCTAATCACCCTCAACAGCCGAACATTGAGGCCTTCTCCGCCTGGATGAACTCGGTGGTCTGAGTTCGGCCTCCCCACGCAGCCCCGGAATGACGCCCTAAAAAAACTGAATCGTCTTTGGCTGTTCGAAAATTGCCCCAGACTATCCCAGCCGCTGATCCCGCGCATCTTCCGTCGTTTCGCTGGCCGCCTTGGCCGCAGCCTTGGCAGCGCCCTTGCGGCTGGAAATCTCGACCGCCTTGCGGCCGGAGATTTCGTGCCCGGCATCGTCGGGCATTTGATAGAAAAAGTAGGTTGAAATCGCCGAGACGATCGCCACGACGATGAATGCCGGCGAAAACTCCGCCGCGCTAAGTTCGCTCACATGCCGTATTAGCATGGTGGATTCCACCGAGAACGCGCCGACGGCGACTCCGGCCGAAACCGCAAGTTGCTGGTTGACGCTGACCAAAGTGGTGGCCCGGCTCATCTGGGCCGGCTCAACCTCGGCGTAAGCAACGGTGTTGATGGCGGTAAACTGTAGCGAGCGGAAGAAGCCGCCGACCACCAGAATGATCATGATCAACAGCAGCGGCGTCGATGCCGTGAACAGCGCGCAGGCGGCGAGAAAGACCGAACTCACGACCGCATTGATCACCATGATATTGCGAAAACCGAAGGTTCTGATGATGCGGGCCGCCAGCGTCTTCATGCCCATCGCGCCGACCGCGGACGCAAACGTCACCAGTCCGGATTTGAACGGCGACAGGCCGAAACCGACCTGCATCAATAGCGGCAGCAGAAACGGCAGCGCGCCGATGCCGAGGCGAAACAGAAAGCCGCCGATGATGCTGGCGCGCATGGTTGGCAGCCGCAGCAGTGAAAAATCGAGCACCGGCGAAGCGGTTCGCCTGGCGTGGATGACATAGAGCGTCATGGAAATGGTGCCGACAGCGACCAGGGCGATGACGACGGTCCACGGCAGCAGGTTGAGACCGGCGACGGAAAGGCCGAACGCTATACCGCCAAGTCCGATCCCGGCCAGCACCAGTCCATAAAGATCGAAGCGTTCGGGGTCCTCGCTGCGGATCGGGTCGATGTAGCGCAGCGCCATGAAGATGCCGAGCAGGCCGATCGGAATATTGATCAGGAAAATCCAGTGCCAGGAGAAATAGGTGGTGATGAAGCCGCCGAGCGGCGGACCGATCACCGGGCCCACCAGCGCCGGCACCGTGACCCAGGCCATCGCGTTCACCAGCGCGCTTTTGTCGATGGAGCGCAGCAGCACCAGCCGTCCGACCGGCGTCATCATCGCTCCGCCGGCGCCTTGCAGGATGCGCGCGATCACAAAATGGGTGACCGAGGAGGACAGCGCGCAGCCGATCGAGCCGATCATGAAGACGGCGACGGCCATCGAGAACACCATGCGCGCGCCGAAACGATCGGCGGTCCAGCCGCTCGCCGGAATGAATACCGCAAGCGACAGCAGATATGAGGTGATGGCGAGCTTCAGTGTCAGCGGGCTGGTGCCGATATCCGCCGCGATCGCCGGAAGCGAGGTCGCGATCACAGTCGAATCCATGTTCTCCATGAACAGGGCTGTGGCCACGATGAGCGGGATCAGGCGTTCTTTGTTCATGGAGATTCGGGGGAGAGCGACAGGATGAAGAAGCAGGGGCTGTATCATCCCGTTGTCGCACAGGCTATTGCGGAACCTTCGAAACCACCTAAATCCTGCGTGACAATATTCCTGCGTGATGCCGCCGCCGGAGATTTGACGATGATCTATGTCCTTGCCGCCCTGCTGCCGCCGCTCGGGCTGCTCATGAACGGGCAGCCTTTTTCGGCGATATTCAATCTGGTCCTGATCGTCTTTTGCGGGATTTTCGGGCTGGTTTTTCACGTCCTGCTGCTGGTGCCGTCGGCGCACGCCCTGATCGCGGTTCATATGAAACGGGAGGAGCGCAGGCATCGGGAGGTGGTTGAGGCGATCCGCCAGCACGGGCCGCCGCCGGGTTATCCGAACTGACGCGGGAGGGCGGCTTCGCTCACAAAAGCCTGTGCATGGCTGCCAAACGCTTTGATTCGGCCGCCCGCCATGCTATCGACCCCCGCCAACCCTACCGATGGGCTTCGATTCGACGACGATGCAGTGCATCGCCGACAGATTGGCTCATCCTGAGGTTCTAGCGCGGCGATTGTGCCGCCGAATGGAGTTGGTTAATGGCGCTAGTGCAGGGACTTCAGGGGTTACGCGAAGCATTCACATTCGATGATGTGCTCCTGAAGCCGGGCCTTTCGGATATCCTGCCCGCCGAGGCGGACATTCGCACCTATGTGACCCGCGCCATTCCGCTCAATATTCCGATTATCGCGTCGGCAATGGACACCGTCACCGAAGCGCGAATGGCGATTGCGATGGCACAGGCCGGCGGCGTCGGCGTCATCCACCGCAATTTTGATGTCGATGGCCAGGCCGCCCAGGTACGTCAGGTCAAGAAATTCGAATCCGGAATGGTCGTCAATCCCCTGACCATCGGCCCCGACGCGATGCTGTCAGACGCGCTGGCGCTGATGAACGATCATGGGTTCTCCGGCATTCCCGTGGTCACCGGCGCGACTAAGGGCGTGCCGGGCAAGCTGGTCGGCATCCTCACCAACCGCGACGTGCGCTTTGCCACCGATCCCAAACAAAAAATCTCCGAACTGATGACGCACGAAAACCTCGTGACGGTGCGCGAAGGCGTCAGCCAGGACGAGGCAAAGCGGATGCTGCACAAGCACCGCATCGAGAAGTTGCTTGTGGTCGACGATCAGTACCGCTGCGTCGGCCTGATCACTGTGAAAGACATGGAGAAGGCGGTCGCGCATCCGCTGGCCTGTAAGGATCCGCAAGGCCGGCTGCGGGTCGCGGCGGCGACAACGGTCGGCGAGGGCGGCTTTGAACGCACCGAGCGGCTGATCGACGCTGGGGTGGACCTGATCGTGGTGGACACCGCGCACGGGCATTCTTCGCATGTGCTGAGCGCGGTCAATCGCATCAAGCGGCTCTCCAACGCGGTGCAGGTGATCGCCGGCAATATTGCTACCCGGGAGGGCGCGCAGGCGCTGATCGATGCTGGTGCCGATGCGATCAAGGTCGGCATCGGTCCCGGTTCGATCTGTACCACCCGGATCGTTGCCGGCGTCGGCGTGCCGCAACTCACCGCGATCATGGATGCAGTGGAAGCCGCGAAGAAGGCCAACGTGCCGGTCATTGCCGACGGCGGCATCAAGAATTCCGGCGATCTCGCCAAGGCTCTCGCGGCAGGCGCCGACATCGCCATGGTCGGCTCCTTGCTCGCCGGTACCGATGAGACACCCGGCGAGGTGTATTTGTGGCAGGGCCGCTCCTACAAGGCCTATCGCGGGATGGGGTCGGTCGGCGCGATGGCGCGGGGGTCCGCAGACCGTTATTTCCAGGACGACATCAAAGACACGCTCAAACTGGTGCCGCAGGGTATCGAGGGTCAGGTGCCCTACAAAGGCTCGGTAGGCAACGTGATGCACCAATTGGCCGGCGGCTTGCGCGCGGCGATGGGATACGTCGGCGCAAAAGACCTCGCCGAGTTCCATGAGAAGGCGCAGTTCGTGCGCATCACCGGCGCGGGCCTGCGCGAAAGCCATGTCCACGATGTCACCATCACGCGCGAGAGCCCGAATTACCCCGGCGGGGCATAGCCCGGAAGGCCGAAATTGACCACTACAAGTGCCGCGAAACGCGGTACTGTTCGAGCCCGGGATCGCCGCTCTGCACAGGGATCCACGCCCGCGATTGTGCCGCGGTTATCAGAGATTCATCTCAACACGATTCAGAAAAGTTGGTCACTATGGTCGATTGGTCGGACGACAGGATTGCCGCGCTTTCAGATAAGGATCTGAAGAATTTGCTTGTCAACGCGGAGCGGAAATCCGTCGCGGAAGTTATCGCGCAATGCAAGGCCGAGATGGAAAAGCGGGACGCCGCAAAGCCTCGCAAGGCATCGAAGCCGCGCACCGAATTGAAAGAATTCGAGCACGACATGGCCGGGCAGCTCGCCACAATCGGCAAGGAGATGGCCGAAAAGTACGATCTTTCCGAGGAGACTGCGAAGGCAAACTCGGTGGGCGTGAAGGGCTTCAAGGCGCACAAGCTGCTGGACGCCAAGGGTTATGCAAAGCTTGGCGGCATGCAGCGCGACGGCTCGGTCGCGGTCGACCGCTACATTTCATATCGGCGCGGCAGGGACATCGTCTCGCTGAGCGTCTTTCTGCTGAAGGATCAACCCATCGAAGCCCATGAATTTCACGTGATCGCGCCGCGGGCCTTGCTCGATGGCGGAAAGCCGGTGGCCGAGATTCGCCCGACCGCGAC
>DASXJV010000229.1:0-2165 GCA_036497205.1 Bradyrhizobium sp. | reverse complement strand
CAACCGGGTTGTAGTCATCGGGCGTGCCGTGGAAGATCCGGATCGGCCGATCGGCGACCTCGGTGTCGGTCAGATAGGTCGTGGAGCAATCCGGATAGAACGGGATATAGCCCGCGAACTGCACGCCGGATTTATTCCAGAGCTTGTTGAAACGATCGAGGCTGGCATAGAGCGCGGCCTGTCCGCCGCGCGAAAATCCCGTCAGCACGATGCGTTCGGGGTCGACGCGCGGATGTTTCGCGAGAATGTCGAGCGAGCGATAGATATCGAGAATAAAATTGAGACGGCCGAGCAGCGCCTGGTTCGGGCCGACCGCCGTCAGTCCCCGACCGGTAAAGCCGTCGATCACGAAGGTCGAAATCCCCATGCGGTTGAACTGATGCACCCACGCTTCCATGGTGGCGCCAACGCCGCTCGATCCGTGCATCAGCACCACGACCGGAAGGCGTCCGCTGCCCTGCGCGATGCGAAACTCGCCGGCGACGGTGACGGGCTTGCCGTTGCTGTCGCCGGTCAGGAATTGCTGGTCTGAGATGGTCAGCGACGGAATGGCGTACAGCTCGACCCGCGGCGCAATTTCCTTCGGTATCGATTGTGCGTTGGTTTCAATGCCGGCCAGCAGAATCCCGGTGCAAAAAATCCAGGCCGCAATGGTTGCACGCATGCCCGTTCGCATCGTTTCCTCCAATGTCTGTTATTGCGCCGCAATGGCGTTGATCGCGAATAGAACAAGCGGCTGGAAGGCTGTCAATTTCGATTAGGCAGCCGTCCGACGCGGCCGAGATGGGTGAGGGGTGCCGGATGCTGGGATGGGCGTTTCCCGCCGAGAAAATGCCGTGTTAGAACCCAAACAAATCTAGCGGGAATGCACAGATGAAAGACATCCTGGATACCCTCGAGGAACGGCGCGCCGGCGCCAGGCTCGGCGGCGGCGAGAAGCGCATCGAGGCGCAGCACGCCCGCGGCAAGCTGACCGCGCGCGAACGCATCGAGCTTCTGCTCGACAAGGGCTCGTTCGAGGAATTCGACATGTTCGTCGAGCACCGCTCGACTGAGTTCGGTATGGAGAAGACCAAGGTGCCGGGCGACGGCGTCGTCACCGGCTGGGGCACCGTCAACGGCCGCAAGACCTTTGTGTTCGCCAAGGATTTTACGGTGTTCGGTGGGTCACTTTCGGAGACCCACGCGCAAAAGATCGTAAAAATCCAGGACATGGCGATGAAGGCGAGGGCGCCGATCATCGGGCTCTATGACGCCGGCGGCGCGCGCATCCAGGAAGGCGTCGCGGCGCTCGCTGGCTATTCCTATGTGTTCCGCCGCAACGTCATTGCCTCGGGCGTTATTCCGCAGATCTCGGTCATCATGGGTCCCTGCGCCGGCGGCGACGTCTATTCGCCGGCCATGACCGACTTCATCTTCATGGTGAAGAACACCAGCTACATGTTCGTCACCGGGCCCGACGTGGTCAAGACCGTCACCAACGAGGTCGTCACCGCCGAAGAACTCGGCGGTGCCTCTGTGCATGCCACGCGCTCCTCGATTGCGGATGGCGCATTCGAGAACGACGTCGAGACGCTGCTGCAGATGCGGCGGCTGATCGATTTTCTGCCCTCGAACAACACCGACGGCGTGCCGGAATGGCCGAGTTTCGACGATATTGGGCGGGTCGACATGTCCCTGGATACGCTGATCCCCGACAATCCGAACAAGCCCTATGACATGAAGGAATTGATCCTGAAGGTGGTGGACGAGGGGGACTTTTTCGAAATCTCGGAAGCCTTCGCCAAAAACATCGTCACCGGTTTCGGCCGCATCGCAGGCCGCACCGTCGGCTTTGTCGCCAACCAGCCGATGGTGCTGGCGGGCGTGCTCGATAGCGACGCCTCACGCAAGGCCGCGCGCTTCGTGCGGTTCTGCGACGCCTTCAACATTCCGATCGCCACTTTTGTGGACGTGCCGGGATTCCTGCCGGGCACGGCGCAGGAATATGGCGGGCTTATAAAGCACGGTGCGAAACTGTTGTTTGCCTATTCGCAATGCACGGTGCCGCTGGTCACGGTGATCACGCGCAAGGCCTATGGCGGCGCGTTCGACGTGATGGCGTCGAAGGAAATCGGCGCCGACATGAACTACGCCTGGCCGACCGCGCAGATCGCCGTGATGGG
>DASXJV010000228.1:0-5455 GCA_036497205.1 Bradyrhizobium sp. | reverse complement strand
CAGAGCTTGCGGAAGGTGCCGTCATTGCCGACGCCGATGAAGATCTCGGCGGTTCGCGTCGGGAAGATCGCGTAGGGCACCAGGTTCGGATGCTCGTTGCCGGTGAGCTGCGGCGGCTTGCCGTGCATGAAATAATTCGCGGCATGCGGATGCATGATCGCGAGACCGGTTTCGTAAAGCGTGGTTTCGAGAAACTGCCCGACGCCGGATTTTTGCCGCTCCGCCAGCGCCATCAGAATGCCGATCGCGGCGTAAAGCCCGGTGCTGATGTCGACCAGCGGAACGCCGATGCGCATCGGCCCGCTTTGCGGCGAGCCGGTCGCGGCGATCATCCCGGTCATGGCCTGAATGATCGCGTCATAACCCGGATTGCCGCCGCGCGGCCCCTCGCCGCCGAAGCCGGAAATCCGGCAGTGGACGAGCTTCGGAAATTTCGCGCGCAATACGTCGTCGCCGATGCCCCATTTGTCGAGCGTGCCCGGCTTGAAATTCTCGATCAGAACGTCGGCGCCCTCCAGCATCTTCATCAGCACCGCGCGCCCGCCCTCTGAGGCGAGATCGAGCCCAATCGAACGCTTGTTGCGGTTGATGCCGACGAAGTAGGCCGCGTCATCGCCGTGGAACGGTGGTCCCCAGTCGCGCACTTCGTCGCCGGCGGGCGGCTCGACCTTGATAACGTCGGCGCCGTGGTCGGCGAGGATTTGCGTGCAATAGGGTCCGCCGAGAACCCGCGTGAGGTCGATCACGCGCAATCCGGTCATCGCACCGGGTGCATTTTCAGTCGTCATGGGCGTTTCTTGCGAAGTGTCTCGATAAGGACGTCGAAGGCATTAAGCATCACAGACGCTTCTTCGCAAATGCCCGGCCGGAGTGGGATTTGAGATATTTTTCAAATTCCAGCGCTTTGTATTTATCTGGAAAAGCGCAATACCAAACCAATTCCCAAGGCTTGAATTTTGCAGTGTGCGTGGATTTGCCGGCATTGTGGTCTGACATCCGCCGCTTCAAATCTGCGGTTGCGCCGGTGTATTCTTGTTCTGGAAAGTCGACGCTGCGAATTATGTAGACGTACCACATGATCAGCCCGTCGTCGCCCTTCGGGCTATGCCGGGCACGCTTCGCCTTCGGCTACGTGGCTGCGCCACGCGTAGCCGAAGGCGAAGCGTGGTGGAGCCAGGCGGGATCGAACCGCCGACCTCTTGCATGCCATGCAAGCGCTCTCCCAGCTGAGCTATGGCCCCGTACCGGCCGCGCGTCTCTGGCGAACGCGCGGGGCAAAACCCTGAACACAGTTCAGGGCTGATCTCAAGTCTCCTCGTCGCCGCCGACGTCGCCGATGATGTCGGTGACGTCCTCGTCGCCTTCTTCCTCATCGGCGATGAAGGTGGAATCGTCATCGTCGCCGTCTTCGATCGTCTCGTCGATCTCGATGTCGTCCTCCGACTCGGGAACGACGGCCTTGACCTTGCCGGTATTTTCCTCGGCATCGGCCTCCTCGAGCGGCACCAACTCTTCAGCCTCGGCCGGCTCCGGCGTTGCTTCGGCGGCGGAGGCTGCCGCTGCAGCACTGGCGCGCGCCGCGGCGTCGGCGCGGGTCCGCGGCGGCGGAATCGGTGCAATCGGCACGACCTCGCCGGTGTAGGGCGAGATCACCGGGTTCTTGTTCAGGTCGTAGAATTTCTTGCCTGTCGTCGGGCAAATACGTTTGGTTCCGAGATCGGATTTGGCCACGTGTGCAATCCTGGGAATTTCTGAAAAACGGTGCTTCACTTGGCTAGTTGCCACGTCCCTGTCAATAGCGCTTTGCGGAAGATAACCACGGCGTGACGCGGCGCTGCCCGTGTGATACCTGCCGCCCGCGCAGAGGACACAATCTTGACTCATTCAAATCACGCTGCAGATCACCTTGCCGAGCATCGGACGCCGCTTGAAGCACGTTCGAGCGGGCCTCTGACCGGGAAGGTCCGCGTTCCCGGCGACAAGTCGATTTCGCACCGTGCCCTGATTTTAGGCGCGCTGGCGGTCGGCGAAACCCGGGTTTCCGGCCTGCTCGAGGGCGAAGACGTGCTTAACACCGCCAAGGCCATGCGGGCGCTGGGCGCCCAAGTGGAGCGAACCGGTGAATTCGCCTGGTCGGTACACGGCGTCGGCGTAGCCGGGTTCGCGCAGCCGCAAGCGCCGCTCGATTTCGGCAATTCCGGCACCGGCTGCCGGCTGGTGATGGGGGCCGTGGCCGGCTGCCCAATTACGGCAATCTTCGACGGCGATGCCTCGCTGCGCGGCAGACCGATGCGACGGGTGCTCGATCCCCTGGAATTGATGGGTGCACGGGTAGGTTCGAGCGGGGAAGGCGGCCGCCTGCCGCTGACGCTCAATGGCGCGCGCGATCCGCTGCCGATTTTCTACCGCACGCCGGTGGCGTCGGCGCAGATCAAATCTGCCGTGCTGCTGGCGGGGCTGGCCGCGCCCGGCACTACCACCGTGATCGAGTCCGAAGCCAGCCGCGACCACACCGAACTGATGCTGAAGCATTTTGGCGCCCAGATCGTCTCGACCAGCGAAGGCAGCCACGGCCGCAAAATCGCGCTCACTGGCCAGCCCGAACTGCATGGCGCTGATGTCGTGGTGCCGGCCGATCCCTCATCGGCGGCGTTCCCGATCGTGGCGACTCTGATTGTCGAAGGCTCCGACGTCATTCTGTCGGATGTCATGACCAATCCGCTGCGCACCGGGCTGCTGACAACGCTGCGTGAGATGGGCGGGTGGATCGAGGAAAGCCAGTTGCGTGGCGATGCCGGCGAACCGATGGCGCAATTGCGGGTGCGTGCCTCTAAACTGCGCGGCGTGGAGGTGCCGCCGGAGCGCGCGCCCTCGATGATCGACGAATATCTGGTGCTGGCGGTGGCAGCTAGCTTTGCCGAAGGCACCACCATCATGCGCGGCCTGCAGGAATTGCGGGTCAAGGAATCCGACCGGCTGGAAGCCACCGCCGCCATGCTGCGCGTCAACGGCGTTAAGGTCGAAATCGCAGGCGACGACATGATCGTCGAAGGCAAAGGTCATGTTTCGGGCGGTGGTCTTGTCGCCACCCACATGGATCATCGCATCGCGATGTCGGCCTTAGTGATGGGTCTTGCCGCCGACAAGCCGGTGAAGGTCGACGACACCGCGTTCATCGCCACCAGCTTTCCGGATTTCATTCCGATGATGCGTTCGCTTGGAGCGGAGCTTTCATGATCATCGCCATCGACGGACCGGCCGCATCAGGCAAGGGCACGCTCGGCAAGCGGCTTGCCCATCACTATGGCTATCGCCACCTCGATACCGGCGTGATCTACCGCGCGGTGGCCAAGGCGCTCCTGGACGCCGGCGCCGACCTCACCGATGAGGCAGGCGCGGTTGCCGCCGCAATGGAGCTCGATCCCGAAAAGTTCGGAAATCCGGCTCTTAAGACCCAATTGGTGGGCGAGGCCGCCTCGGTGGTCTCGGCGATTCCCCGAGTGCGGGAGGCGCTGGTCAATTTTCAGCGCCAATTCGCGGCCGATCCGCCGGGCGCGGTGCTCGACGGTCGCGATATCGGTACCGTGATCTGCCCGCACGCCGACGTGAAGATTTTCGTCATTGCCGACCCAAAAGTCCGCGCCCGCCGCCGAACCCTGGAGGCGAGGGCGCGCGGTGAGAATGCCGACGAGGCCGCGGTGCTGGCGGATATCCTCAAGCGCGACGAACGCGACCAGAATAGGGCCGTGGCGCCTTTAAAAGCCGCATCGGATGCTTACTTGCTCGATAACTCCTATTTGGATATAGAAGGCGGCGTCCGGGCCGCCATCGACATCGTCGAGGCCGTCCGAGCGGGCCGGCAGCGGGTTTGAGCGCTCTCAAACTAAACCGCTGCCGTCATTGGAGGAAAGCCCGCTCCAGGTCTTGAATGCCGGTATCTCGAACTCATTTTTCTAGAGATCGACAAGCTTCAGGCTCCGGATAAAAATCAACGTATCGAACGTGCAGGCATGCTGCCGGCCCGCTGTCTCGGTTTTCGCAGAGAGCGGTCGTTAGGGTTTGCGGACCTCTAACCCTTCACGCGCGATACGCCCCTTAACCCGAATGGCCGGCGACACCCGCATCTGGAGAACAAATGGCTTCGACTGCTACTTCCTATAATCCTTCCCGCGACGATTTTGCTGCCATGCTCGACGAGTCCTTTGCCGGCGGCAATCTGCAGGAAAGCTCCGTCATCAAGGGCATTGTTGTTGCGATCGAAAAGGACATGGCCGTCATTGACGTCGGCCTGAAGACTGAAGGCCGCGTGGCGCTGCGTGAGTTCGCAGGGCCCGGCCGCGAAAGCGAGCTCAAGGTCGGCGACGAGGTCGAGGTGTTTCTCGACCGCATCGAAAATGCGCTCGGCGAGGCCGTGCTGTCGCGCGACAAGGCGCGCCGCGAGGAAAGCTGGGGCAAGCTCGAGAAGGCGTTCAACAACAACGAAAAGGTGCACGGCGTCATCTTCAATCAGGTCAAGGGCGGCTTCACCGTCGATCTCGACGGGGCTGTAGCCTTCCTGCCGCGCTCGCAGGTCGATATCCGTCCGATCCGCGATGTCGCCCCCCTGATGAACAATTCGCAGCCGTTCCAGATCCTCAAGATGGATCGCCGCCGCGGCAACATCGTGGTTTCCCGCCGCACGGTTCTCGAAGAGACCCGCGCCGAACAGCGTCAGGAACTGGTGCAGAATCTCGAAGAAGGCCAGGTCATCGACGGCGTCGTCAAGAACATCACCGACTACGGTGCGTTCGTTGATCTCGGCGGCATCGATGGTCTGCTGCACGTGACCGATATCGCCTGGCGCCGGGTCAACCACCCGACCGAAGTGCTGACCATCGGCCAGACCGTGAAGGTGAAGATCATCAAGATCAACCACGAGACCCACCGCATCTCGCTCGGCATGAAGCAGTTGCTGGATGATCCGTGGCAGGGCATCGAGGCGAAGTACCCGCTCAACGCGCGCTTCACCGGCCGCGTCACCAACATCACCGACTACGGCGCGTTCGTCGAACTGGAGCCGGGCATCGAAGGCCTGATCCACGTTTCAGAGATGTCGTGGACCAAGAAAAACATGCACCCCGGCAAGATCGTTTCGACCTCGCAGGAAGTCGAAGTGCAGGTTCTGGAAGTCGATTCGGTCAAGCGCCGGATTTCGCTCGGCCTCAAGCAGACCATGCGCAATCCCTGGGAAGTGTTCGTCGAAAAATTCCCGGTCGGATCGACGGTCGAGGGCGAGGTCAAGAACAAGACCGAGTTCGGTCTGTTTCTCGGGCTTGAGGGCGACGTCGACGGCATGGTCCATCTGTCCGATCTCGACTGGAAGCTTCCGGGCGAGCAGGTGATCGACAACTTCAAGAAGGGCGACATGGTCAAGGCCGTGGTGCTCGATGTCGATGTCGAGAAGGAGCGCATCTCG
>DASXJV010000227.1:0-3926 GCA_036497205.1 Bradyrhizobium sp. | reverse complement strand
TGCCTAGAACGCGCGGCGCATGAGCCGCCGCGTGCATTGCCAAGCAAAGGCCAGGGGCGCAAATTCCGCGCGCCTTCCTTCTGAGTCGTATCCGGGCCCTGCCGTCGTGAATGCTCCCGTCCAGCGCGTATCTGTCCCAGCACTTTTCTCGGTCTTCTTCCGTATCGGCCTGTTCAGCTTTGGCGGCGGTCTGTCCGGCTGGGTCTATCGCGAGGTGGTCGTTCAGCGCGGCTGGCTGACCGAGGACGAGTTCCTGTCCGGGATGGCAGTAAGCCAGATCCTGCCCGGCGCCAATATCGCCAATCTCGGCGTCTATATCGGCCAGAAGCTGATCGGGCCGGTCGGCTCCGCCGCGGCGCTGTTCGGCCTGTTTTCGGGCCCCTTCTTCGCGGTCATCGGGCTCGCCAGCGTCTACCATGTCGTCAGGACGCTGCCTTTCGCTGACGCCGCGCTCGACGGCGTCGCCGCGTCGGCGATCGGCCTGCTGCTCACGGTGGTTGCGAAGAGCGCGCAACGGGCCGCGCGCCACCTTGCGACGCTTGCGGCCTTCGCCGCCACCTTCGTCGCGGTCGGTCTCCTGCACTGGCCGCTTCTGCCGGTGGTGGCCGTTGTCGGCGCGCTATCGGTTTTGGCCGCCTGGAAGAGGCACGCCGCCGATGCGTGATGACCTGCCCTGGTCGCTCCTGGTCGTCTTCGTCCCGTTCTCGCTGGCGTCGATCGGCGGCGGCACCAGCATCGTCGCCGGCATCCAGCATCAAGCCGTCGACGTGCATCATTGGGTCACGGCGCGCGAGTTCATCGATTTCTTCGCCATTTCGCGGGCGGCGCCCGGCCCGGGATCGATGCTGACGACGCTGATCGGCTATCACGTCTGGGGCTGGAGCGGCGCGCTGATCGCGACCTTGGCGCTGTTTTTGCCGTCGTCCTTGCTCTGCTATGGCGTCGTGCGTGTCTGGAACCGGCATCGCGGCAAGCGCTGGCACACGGCGCTGGAAGAAGGTCTGGCCCCCATCGGCGGCGGGCTGATCCTGGCTGGTGTGGTGTCGCTCTTGCGCATCGGCGGCGGCGGGCCGGCGGCCTGGGCCGTGGCCTTCGGCTCGGCCGGGATGTTGTGGTGGCTGCCGCGCCTGCACCCTTTGCTGATGTTCGCGCTCGGCGCCGCGGTTCTGGTCGCGGTGCGCGCCGCCGGCCTGTGAGACGAAAGCGCCCGGACACGATGCGACAACTTGGTCCGGTAAGATTTACGACCTGCTAATCACAATCGATTATCACAAAAAGGCCCGGGGTTTTGCCCGCGGGCATGCGGCGGCGGGTTGCTTGGCGCAGAAGCGCAAGACTTACCTCGAATTTTGAATCTTGAAGGTTCGCCGGCGCCTTAACCCTCTCGGCAAGGCCCTATCCAGGGATCCGGAATGCGGACTGCGCGGCTGACAGCAATTGCCTTGGCGACTGGCGGCGTTGCGGCCTGCTTGATGCTGCTGCTGTCGTCGGGCGCGTCGGTCTCCGGCGAGGCGCATGCCGACCGCGCCCAGTGGCAGGCGAAATATCAACGTCCTGCCGAAATTCCATTCCCTGACGACAATCCCTATTCCGAGGCCAAATTGCGGCTCGGCCGAATCTTGTTCTTCGAGCCCGCCTTTTCCGATACTCAAACGCGGTCCTGCGCGACCTGTCACAATCCCGGTCTGTCCTGGACCGACGGCTTGGCTCGAGCGATCGGCGCGAAGCACGAAGTGCTGCCGATACGCACGCCGACCTTGCTGAATGTCGCCTGGGTCCCGCGCCTCGGGTGGGACGGACATTTCCGCGATCTCGAAGGGGTCGCCTTCGGGCCGATCACGGCATCGAACAATATGAATGTACCGGAAAAGGAGCTGGTCGAGCGCCTGTCCGCTATTCCCGGTTATGTGAGTGCGTTTGACTCCGCGTTCGGAGAAGGCCCCATCACGCGGCGGAAAATCGAACTGGCCTTGGCGACCTTCGAGCGCTCGATCGTCTCGACCGAAGCGCCATTCGATCACTGGATCAAGGGGGAAGACAGCGCCATCAGCGAGTCCGCCATACGCGGCTTCGATCTGTTCAATGGCAAGGCGCATTGCGCGTCCTGCCATAGCGGCTGGGCCTTCACCGATTCCTCGTTCCACGATATCGGCACAGCGACCGGTGACGATCTCGGCCGCGGGCGCCTGTTTCCGACGTCGGCCAAATTGCGCTACGCGTTCAAGACGCCGACGCTGCGCGATGTCGCGCGTCGCGCGCCCTATATGCACGACGGATCGGTGCCGACACTCGCTGCTGTGGTCGATCTCTATAATCGCGGCGGCATCGACCGGCCGAGCCGGTCGGAGCTTATTCAGCCGCTCGGCCTGACCGCGACCGAGAAGGCCGACCTTATCGCCTTCCTGCAAACGCTCACCGGCACGCCAGCGTCTTGGTCGATGACCGCCCTGCCGCGCTGAGGTTTTTCCTAATTACCGATTGCCATCGCGCTCGCAGAGGCGCCGCGCGCGGTGACTTCGCTGCCGCTAAATCAGAACCGGCAGCCCCGAGCCGATGAGCGCGAGCCCGCCGATCAGCAGGACACCCGCCACCGTCTCCATGGCCGGCGTATAAGCAGGAAAGCGCTCCGCCAGACAGGCGGTGGTCCCCCCCAAAACGACACTGATGGTACAGACCAGAGCGAGCATGGGCGGTACTTCCTTGTGGGGTTTGGATTTTTTCATCCGCCCGGCGTTCTAGCCGGCCGCCATTACCAATTCACTTCGGCGGCAGATCGATCCCGATCTGGCGCCACGAATCCGTCTTAAGAGGTTAACCAAGTACTAATATTCTCGTTTTGGTAGCATCAAACTCTTAAATATTGTGGTAAAAGCTAGTTAAATTATAAGGCTGCATCCGGGGGCGAAACTGGTCTCTTAAGTATATTTGCATGGGGTAAGGGAGGCTTGAAATGACCCGGGTGCGATTGCCGCTGCAACTTGCAGCAGCGGCTCCGCTTGGCTTGCTGTGTAACGTGTTACTCGTTGGAAGTGCGAGTGCTCACGTCAAATGGTTCTGCGCGTATGATATCGCCGGACAACCGCGCGGACTTGAAAATGTCCTCTGTCCGGATTTCGAATACCTGCTGGGTATCTCCATCCTCGCCCTGATGTCCGGCGCGGTCTTCGAAGGCACCAATATCGGCGAAGCGATGCTTCGCGCGGTGGATCGTGTCACCGGGTTTTTGCGCGACAACACGGAGATGCTGTTCCGCGCGGGCTGCGGCTTCTTCTTCGTCGCGATCTGGGCGTTCGGCGGCGTCTTGCTCACTCCGGAATTGAAGACCACGTCGACCGCCGTCGGCGCGCTACAGCTTGCAATCGCGGCGGGGATGCTGTCGCGGCGGACGATGCCGTTTTCGGCTGCGGGCATTGCGATCATCTTTGGCATCGGCATCTGGGGATACGGCATCTTCCATCTTGCCGACTATCCGATCTTCCTCGGTGTCGCCGCTTACATCGCGCTGACGGGCCTGCAGCGAGACTTTTTCGGCGTCAAGGCGCTCGACATCGTCCGCTGGAGCGCCGGCGTGACGCTGATGTGGGCTTCGATCGAGAAGTGGGCCTATCCGGAATGGACCTTCCCGCTTTTTATCGAACACCCGGCCATGACGTTCGGCTTCGATAACGAGTTCTATATGCGCGCGGCGGGCGCCGTGGAATTCGCGCTGGCTTTCGCGTTGATGTGGACGCCGCTGGTGCGCCGCGTCGCCGCGACGATGCTGGTGGGCATGTTCACCAGCGCGGTGATCCCCTTCGGAAAGGTGGACCTGATCGGTCACTCGTTGATCGTCGTGGTGCTCCTGTCGATCATCGGCGACAGCCGGCGCGAGGTCAGCCTCGTGCGCTATCCGTGGCTGCTTCCCGTCGGCTACGCCGCCGCGATCG
>DASXJV010000226.1:0-19003 GCA_036497205.1 Bradyrhizobium sp. | reverse complement strand
CTTCAGCGGATCGAGATATTCGGGCTCGCCAGTCAAGAAGCTCACGACTGCACGATCCTTGAACAGGCCGCGGGTGTTGCCTTCGCGAACGAGCTTCACGAGATCGGCGCCAAAGGTCACATTGAGGATCGCCTCGGGATTGGCCTGGGCCACGGCCTGCACCACCGGACCCGCGTCGATCTTGCCCTGCGGCGGCCATTGTTCGTCAACCCACTGGATATCGGGCCGCCTTTCCGACATCAGTTTCTTGAATACGGCGACGGCAGACTGGCCGTACTCGTAATTCGGCGCGATCGTCGCCCAGCGCTTGGCCGGCAACTTTGCAGCCTCCTCGACCAGCATCGCCGCCTGCATGTAATTGGAAGGACGCAGGCGGAAGGTATAGCGGTTGCCCTTGGCCCAGGTGATGGCATCCGTCAGTGGTTCGGCCGCCAGGAAGAATACCTTTTTCTGATTTGCGAAGTCGCTGACCGCGAGCCCGATGTTGGACAGGAAGGTGCCGGTCAGCATCGCCACGTTGTCGCTGGATACCAATTCGTTGGCCGCGGTCTGTGCGTCGGCTGGCTTGCCGCCATCGTCCTTGGAGATGACGACGAGCTTCTTGCCGTTGATGCCGCCGGCGGCGTTGATCTCCTCGACCGCGAGCTGCCAACCCTTGCGATAGGGATCGGTGAACGCCGGCAGCAGCGAATAGCTGTTGATTTCGCCGATCTTGATTTCGCTCTGCGCCATGGCGGAATGCGCCATGCCTGCGACCACAATCGCCAATCCCGCGCTCAAGAAATATCTACTCGGTCGCATGCCTCATCTCCACTGTTTAAGAAATTATCGCAAACCGTCTTCACCCTTGATTTCCGCAATCGTCAGACCGCCGACACGCGGCAGCGGCCTGCCGCTATCGGTCACCGCGACCGCCACCATGATCTCGTTGGCGCGCGGCGCATCGTTGATCTGCACCTCCATGCCATCGAAATGGCTGCGCACGAACGCCGCATCCTTGTGACCAAGCGGAATATCGAGCGTCGTACCCGGCCCGCTGCGCTTTTTAGACGATGGAATCAGCGCCGCGCCTTTGCCCAATATCTTGCGCACTGGCGCGCCCATTTTCGGATGCAGAATCGCGGCCGCGTGTTCGAGTTCCCCATTTTCGCCGACCGCGGCCGCCTTGCCGTAGCTTTGCGCTTTCGCGCCGTCGATGCCGAGCGCGGCGACGGCCCTTTTCGAGAGTAACTCGCCAAGTTCCTCGCCAATGGCGATCAAAGGCGAGAGGTCTTCGACATATCTGCCGGCGAAAGGATTTTCGATCACGGCGATGGCCGCCGCGCGCCGGGTCGGCGGGGCGACCGTCTGCCCCATTTCCAGATACGTCTCCTCGACCACCGTGACGATCTTGCGAATAGCCGCGCTCATCGTTTTCCGCCTCGTTGTCCGGTTTCAGCTCTCTTAGACATGCATCGCGCCTTCCGTTGCATTGCTGCCGAGCGGCGGTGGCGGTCCCGATACATCGATCGCTCTCATCGCCACGATGATCATTTCGCCATGCAGCCGCAATGCTGCGCCGTCGATCAATCCCGCAGCAAGCAGTTTTCGCGCGCTATCGGCCCCAGTTTCGAGTGCTTCCCCAATCTCGCTGGCTAACAATCTGCCTACCTCACGTGTGACAAGCCGCGGGCCAAGATCGCTGTCGGGCTGCAAATCATGTGCCGGACAGCGGACGATGGCTGGGTGTCCGGGCAAATCGACGGCGTTAGCAATGATGGTGGCGGCAGCGTCGGCTTGCGATGCGGTCGGCGCCAGCACGGTGACGGCGTCGGCAATGCCGAGCGAGAAACTGCGTCCGTGGCGTCCGCTGGTCGCAACCCCACGCGTGGGATCGTTGGAATCGATGATCATGGTCCGAATCAGACCGGGCGCGTCCGGCCGATCCGCCAGGCCCACGGTAAAACATTGTCCGTCCGCAAGATGCAGCGCGATGTCGCCGCCGTTGTTGACGTAGGCGCGCTCAAGCTGCGACTTGTGCAGCATGGCGTCGAGAATCTCTTCGGCGACGGAGCCTGCGACCGCCGCCATCGGAGTGATGAAGTGATCGGTAGCAAACGGCTCCACCGCAGCGTACATGCGGCGCGCGACGGTGCCTTGCAACAAGCTGCGCTTCGGATCGGCCGCTTGGCGCAACAGCGGCAACTCGCCGCAGAGTTCATCGAGCAAACCAGTGAAGCGCCGCGCCGAGGCCTCATACGCCGCGCGCACCTGGGCCTCGCTCCCGCAAGCCTCCACGATCAGGTCGATAGGACCGTCCTGCAGATGAAGCCGCCTGCTATCAGCCAGAAAACTGATTTGCGGAGTTCTCGTCATGCGCGCTGTCCCGGAGGAGACGGCTGCGACGGCATTTGACGGGATTCGGTATTGTCCTTCAACGACGCCAGCGGACGCACATAATCCATATGGCCGCCCAGCGCCGCATAGTCCGATAGCCGCAAGGTGAACTCGATCGGCGCCACCAGCGCGGGCGTCGGGACGTAGCCGAAGGCGCCGGCCGGCAATCGCGTGACGTCCACCATGAAGGTGATGCCGCCACCCGGCCAAACGTACACGGGCGCGCCGCCGCTCGTTACGCGCGTCAGCGCCTCCTTGACCGATCGTGTCAGGCGAACGGGATTGTCGGTGACGCCCGCCCGCAACGATCCGCCCGCCCCGCCCATGAAAAGCACGGTGCACAGCGCGGGTTCGCAGTTCTCCTGGATCCGCGCGACCGATAGCCTGAGATCAGCCGGCATCTGCTTCTCGACCGGCTTAAGCGCCTCGTCGAGTTCATAGTAAGCCGCATGTTCGCCTGTCGTAGAGACCATCAGCATGGTCATGCCGGGACACGCCTTCTTCGGGTCGAAGGGACCTAGCACCGAGAGTGGATCGGAAATTTTGGTGCCGCCCCAGCCAGTGCCGGGCTCGGCAACCTGGAAATAGCGGCCCGGTGTCGAACGCCGCCCCTTCATCTTGATCCCGGTGTCGGGAATATCGAGCAACTTGCCCGCCTGATGTTCCGAAAGAACGCCGGTGATGTGGTCATCAACCACCACGACTTCATCGACCTTGCCGTGCCATTGCTTGGCGAACATACCGATCGTCGCCGAGCCGCAACCGACGCGCATTCGCTCCTCGGCTACGCCGTTGACAATAGGTGGATATCCGGCCTGCACGACCACGGTGGCACCGCCATCGATCGTCAGTTCGACGGGCTTGCAGTTGCTCAAATCCATCAATGCGTCGCAGGTGACGCGCCCTTCTTTCTTCGAGCCGCCGGTGAGATGATGCACTCCGCCGAGTGACAGCATCTGCGAGCCGTATTCGCCTGTTGTCACGTGGCCGATCGCCTCGCCCTGCGCGCGAACCGTTGCCGCCTCAGGACCGAGATGACGGTCGGTGTCGATCTTCACCTTGACGCCGCAATAACTAAAGATGCCTTCGGTCACTACGGTGACCATGTCGACGCCGTCGATCTCCGAAGAGACGATGAAGGGCGCGGGCTTGTAGTCGGGATAGGTCGTGCCGGCGCCGATCGCGGTGACGAAAACGTTTGGCTCGTGAACGATCTTGCCGTCCCAGTCGCCGCCGGCCTGGAACGGCACCAGCCGTCCGCCATGCGACACAGTTCGCTCCAGAACAATATGGGGATCGACGCGCACCAGTTCGCCGTTGTGATTGGCATAGCGATCGCAGGCACCCGCCGCCCCCGGTTTGATGTAGCACATCACAGGGCAAGCATCGCAGCGGATCTTGTCGTCGGCAGCAGTCGTCGTATCAGTCGGCATGAACAAACTCACAAGCCAGCGTCAAACTGTCGGACGGCCAAATTAGTAACGACGCATCGTAAAGTAGTTCAGGCGGCGTCGATAATATGTCGATAATATATCGTGTCCTTCGCCGGCTGCTTGTTTCGTTCGTATACGAATGATGTTGCGCGCGCTGCCTAAACCTGTCAAGCGCCCTCTTAATCGAAAAAGGGCCGCTGCCGAATAATAGTTCAAGTGCCTGGCGCCGCTGTTCACAAACCGGGCAAAGCGGTTCTGCTTGGAAAGGCACGCTTGCACGTTTGTATGCAAACGGTATCTTCGCGGAGGTTTGAACCGCGATGTTTTGCAGCGCAACCACCGGGACGGAACCGATACGCATGACGGAGCCCACGATCCGCCTGACAATCAACGGCAGGGTCCACGACTTCAACGCTGACCCCGGGACCGCGTTGCTCTACGTATTGCGCAACGATCTTGAATTGAACGGACCGAAATACGGCTGCGGGCTCGGCGAATGCGGGGCCTGTGCCGTACTCATTGACGGCGTCGCGGCGCGATCCTGCGTTATCCCGATCAGCGGCTGCGTCGAGCGCGAAATTGTGACGCTCGAGGGTCTTGGCACGCGCGATCAACCCGATCCGGTGCAGGACGCCTTCATCAGGGAACAGGCCGCGCAATGCGGCTACTGCCTCAATGGCATGATCATGAGCACCAAGGCGCTGTTGATGCGCACCCCTCATCCTTCAGAGACGGACGTGCTCGAAGCCCTGCGCCATAATTTGTGTCGATGCGGCGCGCATATTGAAATCATGCGCGCTGCGATGCGGGCCGCCGGGCGCCTCGCCGAGGCGCAAGATTGATGGCGCCAGGCTCTCCGGACAATCCCATACTTCGGCCCGGATCGTTGTCGGTCGTGCGTCCGGTTGGGTCAGGCGCGGAAGCCGCATTCGAAACCTTCATCAAGATCACAGCCGATGGTTCGGTCACCGCCTTCAACGGACATGTTGACCTCGGAACGGGCATTCGGACGGCGCTCGGTCAAATCGTCGCGGAAGAACTCGACGTGTCCTTTGCCCGCGTCGTTGTCGTGCTGGGCGATACCTCCCGCGTTCCCAATCAGGGCGCGACCATTGCCAGCGAGACCATCCAGATCACAGCGGTCCCCTTACGCAACGCGGCGGCACAGGCGCGGCAGTTTCTGCTGGCGCGCGCCGCGGAACGGCTTGAGCTTCCAGTGGAAGACCTCGCGATAGAAGACGGCCTGATCCGCGGACGCGATAACCGCAGCGTCAGCTACGGCGAGTTGATTGCCGGCGATACCATCCGCCTTGAACTGGCGGATGACGTTCCGGTAAAGGCCGTCGATGCCTACGCCATCGTCGGGCAGTCGGTGCCGCGCACCGACCTTCCGGCGAAGGCTACCGGCGAACTCGTCTATGTTCATGACGTGCGCGTGCCCGGCATGCTTCACGGCCGCGTCGTACGCCCGCCCTACGCTGGCGTCGATGCCGGTGTCTTTGTCGGCACGAGTTTGATCGCGGTCGACGAGGCCTCGGTCCGCGATATTCCGGGGCTGGTCGCCGTCGTCAGGATCCGTGATTTCATCGGTGTCATCGCCGAGCGCGAGGAGAACGCGGTCAAGGCGGCTGCGCAACTCAAAGTCACGTGGAAGCCGACACCGACGCTTCCCGATTTGAAGGACATCGAAACCGCGCTCCGCGCCAATCCCTCGACGCCGCGGATCCTGATCGACAAGGGCGACGTCGACACTGCCATCACCGCCGCCGCAAAGCCGATGGCGCGGACTTACATCTGGCCCTACCAGATGCACGGTTCGATCGGCCCGTCCTGCGCTGTTGCGGATTATCAGGACGGTCACATCAGGGTGTGGTCCGGCACGCAAAATCCCCACATCCTGCGTGCCGACCTTGCGCTGCTGCTGCAGCGTCCGGAAACCGAGATCGACGTGATCCGGATGGAGGCGGCCGGCTGCTATGGCCGCAACTGCGCCGACGACGTTTCAGCCGATGCGGTGCTTTTGGCGCGCGCGGTCGGCCGTCCCGTCCGCGTGCAATTGACCCGCGAGCAGGAGCATGCGTGGGAGCCAAAGGGCACGGCGCAGTTGATGGACGTCAGAGGCGGGTTGCGCGCCGATGGCAGCGTCGCGGGTTACGATTTTGCAACACGCTATCCATCCAACGGCGCGCGTACTTTGGCGCTGCTGCTGACGGGTGCGATCGCGCCGGCGCCTGATGTGTTCGAGATGGGCGACCGCACCGCGATCCCGCCTTACGATTACGAAGCCATGCGTGTGGTGGCGCACGACATGCCGCCGATCGTCCGCGCATCGTGGCTCCGTGGCGTTTCCGCGTTGCCGAACACCTTCGCCCATGAATCCTATATCGACGAACTGGCAACCGAAGCCGGCGTCGATCCGATTGAATATCGCTTGCGCTATCTTCGCGATCCCCGTGCGATCGATCTCGTTAACGCCGTTGCCGACCGAGCCGGCTGGACCGCGCGTCCTGTCCGGCAGGAATCGGCTTCCGAGGGTGACATCGTGCGCGGGCGAGGTTTTGCCTACGCGCTGTATGTCCACAGCAAGTTTCCGGGCTACGGCGCCGCCTGGTCCGCCTGGATTGCGGACGTCGCCGTCAACAAGGCGACCGGCGATGTCAGTGTAACACGCGTCGTTGCCGGTCAGGATTCCGGCCTGATGATCAATCCCGACGGCGTCCGCCACCAGATCCATGGCAACGTCATCCAGTCGACCAGTCGCGCGCTCATGGAAGAGGTGTCGTTTGACCGCAATTCGGTGACGAGCCGCGAATGGGGTGCCTACCCGATCATCACCTTTTCGGATATTCCGAAGATCGACGTGTTGATGCTGCCGCGACCGGATCAGCCGCCACTCGGCGTCGGCGAATCCGCATCAGTCCCCAGCGCCGCGGCCATTGCCAACGCCATCTTCGACGCGACCGGCGTGCGGTTTCGTGAATTGCCTTTCACACCCGAGCGAATTCTCAGGGGATTGCGGGATGAAGAAGGTGCAGCAGCCAGCGCGTCGCCTGCAGCGGCGCGCAAGCCGCCGATTTCGAGCGAGAAGTGGCAAAATCCATTTGCCAAGCGGTATGGTGCGCTAGCAACTGTCGCGGCTTTATGCGCCGCCGGAGTCGGTATCGCGGCCGCCGTGCTGCCAGGGCGATCAATCGCGCCGATCGCGCGACCGGATGCGTCGGTCTATTCGGCCGCAACGATCGCCCGCGGCCGGCAACTTGCCGCGCTCGGCGACTGCGCGGTCTGCCA
This sequence comes from Bradyrhizobium sp., assembly GCA_036497205.1. GTDB lineage: Bacteria > Pseudomonadota > Alphaproteobacteria > Rhizobiales > Xanthobacteraceae > Bradyrhizobium. The sequence continues at coordinate 11,906 of DASXJV010000226.1, read as the reverse complement.
CACCGCTGCGAACGGTGGTGCCATCAATGCTGGGGGCCGAGCGATCGAGACACCGTTCGGCACGATCTACAGCACCAACATCACGCCCGATCCTGAGACTGGAATAGGCAGCTGGTCCTATCCCGCTTTCGAGCGCGCCATGCGCGAGGGTATCCATCGCGACGGCCGGCATCTCTATCCGGCGTTTCCCTATACGCATTTCGCCAGGACGACCGATGCCGATCTGCAGGCGCTGTATGCTTTTCTGATGGCGCAGGCACCGGTGCGCGCCGACGCTCCCAAAAACACGCTGGCGTTTCCGTTCAACCTGCGTCCGTTGATGGCGGGATGGAACGCGCTGTTCCACCAGCCGGGCCTATTCGAAGCCGACGCGACGAAGTCGGCGACATGGAACCGCGGCGCCTATCTCGTCGAAGGCCTCGGCCATTGCGGCGCCTGCCATTCGCCGCGCAATGCGCTCGGCGCGGAAAAGGCGAATGCCTATCTGGCCGGCGGTTTCGCGGAAGGCTGGGAAGCACCGCCGCTGACCTCGCTTTCGCACGCGCCTATACCCTGGAGCGAGGACGAATTGTTCGCCTATTTGCGCTCAGGTGAATCCCGCTTTCACGGTGTCGCCGCGGGCCCGATGGCGCCCGTGGTCAAAGAACTCGCTGTGTTGCCCGATCAGGATATTCGCGCCATGGCGGTCTACCTTGCCTCTTTCAACGAAAACGCGACCGGTAAACCGGCGCGAGAGATACTGGCCGCCAAACTGGAAACCTCGACCGCCACCAGGGTCGTTTCAGCTTCCGCCATCGGCGCGCGCCTCTATCAAGGCGCCTGCGCGGTTTGCCATGCGGTTGGCGGTGCTCCCCTGTTCGGCAGCCGGCCATCGCTGGCGCTGAACAGCAATTTGCACAGTGTCGTGCCGGACAATCTGATCCAGGTGATCCTGCACGGCGTCACTTCCCCGGTGTCGAGCGATCTCGGATACATGCCCGCCTTCAAGGACAGCATGACCGACGATCAGGTCGCCGAGCTTGTGGCCTATCTCCGGCAGCAATTCGCCCCGGACAAGCCGCGCTGGACCGGTCTGCACGCGGCCATCAGCCAGGCCAGGCAACGGATAGCGCACTGACCTGCTATGCCAACCGAAAGCCACTGGTTGCATGGCTCCCGGCACGATAGAGTTCCACTATGGCAGTCACAGATATTGCGTCCCGGACCTACAACCACGGCTGGCGGCTCGACCCGATCGTGCGCAGCCTGCTCGACACCGATTTCTACAAGTTGCTGATGCAGCAAATGATTCGGGAATTCTACCCGGACCAGCGCGTCACCTTTTCGGTAATCAATCGCAGCCGGCATGTGCGTCTCGCCGAGGTGATCGACGAGGGAGAGCTGCGCGCCCAGCTCGATCACGCCCGCACCATCCGGTTCAGCAAGAAAGAGCTGATATGGCTCGCCGGTAATACGTTCTACGGCAAGACCCAGATGTTTTCGCCTGACTTCATCAACTGGCTCGCCACGTTCCGCCTTCCCGAATATGAGCTTCACAAGGTCGACGGCCAATACGAGTTGCATTTCCATGGGCCCTGGACCCACACCACGATGTGGGAGATTCCGGCGCTTGCCATTCTCAACGAGTTGCGCTCGCGCCAAGTCGTGAAAGGACAGGGCCGATTTGTCCTCGACGTCCTCTATGCCCGCGCCAAGGCCAAGCTTTGGAGCAAAGTCGAGCGTCTGCGGAAGCTGGAAGGCTTGCGTCTTTCCGATTTCGGAACACGACGCCGCCATGGCTTCCTGTGGCAGCGCTGGTGCGTCGAGGCCGTCAAGGAAGGACTCGGATCGTCCTTCACGGGCACCTCAAACGTTTTGCTGGCGATGGACAACGATCTGGAAGCAATCGGAACTAATGCTCATGAATTGCCGATGGTCGCCGCAGCACTGGCGAACGACGATACGGAACTTCGCTCCGCGCCGTACCGTATCCTCGATCAGTGGCGCCATACCTATGGCGGCAATCTTCTGATCGCGCTGCCCGACGCCTTCGGCACCAAGTCATTCCTGCGAGATGCACCCGAATGGGTGGCGGATTGGACCGGCTTTCGACCGGACAGTGCGCCTCCGATTGCGGCAGGCGAAGAAATTATCAAATGGTGGAAACAAAAGGGCCGCGATCCCAAAGAGAAGCTGCTGGTTTTTTCCGATGGCATGGATGTCGGATCAATCGAGGAGACCTACCGGCATTTTGCCGGCCGCGTGCGGATAAGTTTTGGCTGGGGCACCAACCTGACCAATGATTTTGTAGGTTGCGCGCCGGACGGCTCGGTCGACCTCGATCCGATCTCAATCGTCTGCAAGGTGACGTCGGTCGACGGCCGGCCGGCCGTAAAACTCTCGGACAATCCGGAAAAAGCTACGGGCAGTCAGTCCGAGGTTGAGCGTTATCTACGCGTGTTTGGCAATGCAGGCCGGGTTCGCAGCGCGGTGCATGTGTGAAGTGAGCGGCATGAACGGCCGGAGCGTGTCCATCTTGATGCCCAGACGAGGTTCTCGGTCCTTCGCTAACAAGGCGGCGGCGAACTCATTACGTCGCGTTTTGCTTGAGCGAATCCCGAAGAAGGCGAGACAGTCCCGCGATGACGTCAGCTTGTCGCGGCGGATCGGCACCGGCGCGCCCGCATGTGATGGCTGCGCAGCTCGATGCAAATGACAACACGCGACCAAGCTCGTCGGAATTCATCCGCGCCAGCGCTAGCCTGCCGATCCGTCCGATGGCACGCAACGCGAACAGTAGCGCGGCTTGAAAACTGTCGCCGGCCCCGACTGTATCCACGACTTCGACAATGGGTGCCTGGACCTCAATCGCGCCCGCCTCTCTATGCCACGCCAGTGCTCCCTTAATTCCGCGCGTAACGACGACCAGACTCGCACCGGCCTCCATGAGCCACTTCGCCCTTCCCGTATAATCGCTATCGCCATAAAGAAAATCAAAGTCGACATCCGACATCCGCACGATATCGGCGGTAGCGGCAAATGCATTCATGCGATCGACATAGTGAGATTTGTGCCTCACGAGATTGGGCCTGCAGTTCGGATCGAAGGAGATGGTGACTGATCCGCGCGCATCCTCGACCATGGTAAGCGCCTGGGCTGCGCCCTTGTCGTCGGCAAGCGTCGTCGACCCGACATGGATTGCTTCGATTTCATCGAAGGGGATGGAACCGCGCCGATAGGACCAATTTCGAGACGCAGTCTGCTCGTTATAGAAAGCGTATTGCGGCTCACCCGCGACGGTACGCACGAAGGCGAGCGCGGTCTGGTGATCGCTGCGCGTCGCATATCGAAGATCGACTTGCGAGGCCAAAGCGTGGTCGGCAATCATGCGGCCGAACAGATCGGTCGAAATGCCGCCCACGAACCCCGCAGGTGCGCCGAGACGCGCCATTCCGACCGCGATATTGAGGCACGCCCCTCCGACCACGGGTACGATGGCGTCGCGCCCGTCGACGGATTTGACAGGCAAGAAATCAATCAAGGCATCTCCGCAGCTCAGCAGCATTGTTCAGTGTTCCGCATCAGCATCGGCGATCGGATTCGATCCCGTGCATCGCATCGCGGCTTTCCCGGTCCAAATTTCGCATCAGTCCATGAACCTTTCGCTTTGTCCGGTGGAAGTCGGCCAATCCGGGCGCCGTCGGTTGGCTCGACCAACCGATCGCCGACATGGAGGCCATGGCCTCGCCGATCGATCCGTAAAGGTTGCCCGCAACCGCGCCCAGCATTGCGGCGCCGAGCAGAACCGGTTCTTGCGTTTCGGGAAGTGCAACTGTGAGACCCGTCGTATCCGCCATGATCTGGCGGACAAGCGAACTCCGCCCTGCGCCGCCTCCCATCACCATCAAGTCGCTATCGACACCGTGCGACCGAAAGGCTTCGACGACATCCGCAAGGCCATAGGCCAGCCCGCACAATCCCGCCACGAACAGCCGCTCCATAGAGCCGATGTCGACGTCGAGACCTATCCCTGCGACGACCGCACGCGCGTCGGGATCAGCGAAGGGCGAACGGTTGCCGAGAAACTCGGGCAGGACGTGGATGTCGCCGGAAAGCAATGCCGCCTCACCCGGGCTTTCCGAACGCGAGACGATGCGCCGCTCGAGATATTCCAGAATTTCCATGCCGCCGGCATGCGCCGTCGCGACGGCTTCGTTATACGCAGGGTGGGACCTTATCAGATGATCGATGGCCGCGCCGGCCGCAGACTGGCCACCTTCATTGAGCCAAAATCCGGGAATCATCCCCGAAAAATAGGGACCCCAAACGCCCGGCACGAAGCGAGGTTCGGACGTTGTCGCCATGATGCAGGCCGAGGTTCCCATGATGTAAGCAAGACGACGGCACACATCGACCGGCTGACCCGACCTCGCGCGCCCTCCAATCGTGCCCACACCTCCGGCGTGAGCGTCGATCAGCGAAGCGCCGACGGGCGTCCCCTCAAGCAAACCGAAATCGTGCGCGGCAGATTCGGTCAGGCCGGCGCCTACCGGCGCACCAGGTGCGACGATCTCCGTTCCGATTTTCGTGTAGCTATCCAAGGCTAGATCTCCAAGCCCGACGCGCTCGAAATAGCTGGCGCTCCAGCGCCCTTCGTGGGCCAGGAAATTCCATTTACAAGCGAGCGTGCATATTGAGCGTGCCGTCGATCCGGTAGCCCGAAACGAAAGATAGTCGGCGAGATCGAAGAAGTGACCGGCCGAATTGTAGGTCGACGACAGATGCCGCTTCAGCCAAAGAAGCTTGGGAATCTCCATTTCGGGCGAGATTGAGCCGCCGACATAGCGCAGGACCTCGTCGTGCGTGTCGTTGACCGAACGGGCTTCGGCGATCGCGCGATGGTCCATCCAGACGATGACATTGCGTCGTTCGTCGCCCGACGTGCTCACCGTGAGCGGATTGGCGGCGGCGTCAAGTACCACGAGCGAACAAGTCGCGTCGAAACCAATGCCCTTGACGGCGGAAGGCGGAAGTGCTGCTTCCACCATCGCAGCACGAACCGCATAGGCGCACGCTGCCCAAATCTCGGACGACGACTGTTCGACGACGTTGCCCGCTTCATGCCAAACCGTGATCGGATGCCGGGCGGTCGCCAACAGGGCTCCCTTTTCGTCGAACACGCCGGCGCGGGCGCTCGATGTTCCAACGTCGACACCGATGAAGGCCTGCCTCATTCCAATCCTGTTCAAGAAACGCGCAAGCCTACCAGCACGTATAGCCCCCATCGACGAGAACGACGCTGCCGGTCATCAGGCTTGCGGCATCAGATGCGAGAAAAAGCACGACGGACGCAACTTCGTCGACCTCCCCCATTCGGGCCATCGGCGTACCACCGATCCAGGCATCATACATCTGCGGATTGTTCTTGACGAACGCATTGAGGGGGGTGGCGACATAGGTTGGCGCCACGGCATTGACGCGCACGCCGCGGGCACCCCACTCCGCTGCGAGCGACTTCGTGAGATGGTGTACCGCGGCCTTCGACGCATTGTAGTAGGATTGTTCCTGCGGTTTGTTGACGATGAAGCCGGACATCGAACCGATGTTCACGATGGAACCTGACCTTGCGTGTAGCATGTGCTTGCCGAAGGCGCGGCAGCACCAGAACGTGCCGTTGAGATTGACGTCGACGACATTCAGCCAATGCTCGTCGGTGACCTTTTCGGCCGGCGTTTCACTTCGCGCGATCCCTGCATTATTGACCAGGATATCGATCTTTCCGTGCCTTGACGCAAGTTGATCCGCCACCTCGGAGACGCGCCCGGAATCGGTAACGTCCATGATGATGGCCTCGGCATCGCGGCCGGTGGCTCTGAGCGTAGCGCAGCCAGCCTCGGCCGCCTTCGGATCCCGATCAGCAATGATGACTTTCGCTCCCGCCTCTGCCATCGCTTCCGCGCACGCAAGTCCGATTCCCTGGCCAGCGCCTGTGACGACGGCGACGCGGCCATCAAGTTTGAATTTTTCCAGATACATCTTCTTTTGTTCCTGGTTACAGCTTGATCATCGGCAAAATCACTGCGCTAGAACTTATTTGTCGGCGCGGCATTTATTTACTGTCTTTCGTCGGCTTTGCGGAGAATTCGGCTGAACCCGACGGTATTGTTTGCTATCGCTCACGTCGTGATGACCTCACCCTCCTTGTCGAAGCGGTGCAGGCGGGCTGGATCCGGCAAAAGCCAGACGCGGTCGCCGGCTTTCAGATTGAATTCTCCGATGCAGCGCGCCGTGAGCATTCCGAGTTTCCCGGCGTCGACATAAAGGAAGGTATCGCTGCCCAGATGCTCGGCGATCGATACGGTCCCGGGCCAGCCTTCCCCCTCTTTGCCGATTTTCAGATGTTCGGGCCTGACGCCTAGGGTGGCAACGCCATGCTCGCCGGCCGCCTCTCCGGACACGAAGTTCATTTTGGGCGAACCGATGAAGCCGGCGACGAACAGATTCGCCGGGCGTTCGTAGAGCTCCAGCGGCGAGCCGTACTGTTCGATGCGGCCCGCGTTGAGCACGACGATCTTGTCGGCCATCGTCATGGCCTCGACCTGGTCGTGCGTAACATAGACGGCGGTGGTCCCGAGCTGCTTTTGCAGCTTGGTGACTTCCAGGCGCATCTGGACGCGAAGCGCGGCGTCGAGATTCGACAAAGGCTCGTCGAATAGAAATGCCTTCGGCTCGCGCACGATAGCCCGCCCGATCGCGACGCGCTGGCGTTGCCCGCCGGAAAGTTCGCGCGGCTTTCGATCAAGGTAGGGTGTCAGGTTCAGCGTCGCGGCCGCCGCTTCCACCTTGCGGTCGATCTCCGGGCGCGGCAGCCCGGCCATCTTCAGGCCGAACGCAATGTTGCCTCGGACGCTCATATGCGGATAGAGCGCATAGGATTGGAACACCATCGACAGACCGCGCTTCGCCGGCGGCACGTCCACCACATTGCGGCCGTCGATCAGGATTTGTCCGCCGGTGACGTCCTCGAGGCCGGCGATCAGGCGAAGGAGTGTGGTCTTGCCGCAACCGGAAGGCCCGACGAAAACCACGAAGGAGCCGTTCTCAATATCCAGGTTCGCATCTTTGATGATGTTGACAGGCCCGAACGACTTGCGGACTCTCTGGAGTGTTATCTGGCCCATGATGCCTAGCCCTTTCGTTGATCTACTTGACGGCGCCGAACGTCAGTCCGCGGACGAGCTGCCGCTGGCTGAACCAGCCAAGTATGATGATCGGAGCAATGGCAAGCGTCGACGCGGCCGACAGCTTCGCCCAGAACAGGCCCTCAGGACTTGAATAGGACGCGATGAATACCGTGAGCGGCGCCGCCTCCGAGGTCGAAAGGTTCAGGGTCCAAAATGCCTCGTTCCACGCCAGAATGAGGTTGAGAAGAAGCGTCGAGGCAAGGCCCGGAATGGCCATCGGCGTCAGCACATAAACGAGCTCGCGCCCGATGGTCGCCCCATCCATCCGCGCCGCCTCGAGAATATCCCTGGGAATTTCCTTGAAATAGGTGAAAAGCATCCAGATGACGATTGGCAGATTACCGAGGCACAGGATAAGAACCAGCCCCGCACGCGAGTCCAGCAAGCCAAAATTCCGGTAGAGCAGATAGATCGGGACCAGCACGCCGACCGGCGGCATCATCTTCGTCGACAGCATCCAGAGAAGAATGTCCTTGGTCCGTTTTGTCGGCGCAAACGCCATCGACCAGGCCGCCGGAACAGCAATGATCATGGCGATCAGCGTCGACCCGCCCGCAACGATAATCGAATTGAGCGCGTGATGAAGGTAGTCGCTGCGGCCCTGCACCGTTGCATAATTTTCCGTGGTCCAATGAAATAACAAAAACGTGGGCGGTATGGCGAACGCCTCAAGCTCGGTCTTGAAGCTTGTCAGGAACATCCACAGGATCGGCAGGAAGATCAAAAATCCGAACAACCACGCTGCGCCGGTGGACACCCACACGCGTCTCGAAGCTACCTTGCGTGCCATCGCTACGCCTCCAGATTCCGTCCGATGATCCGCACCAGGAACAAGGCCACGATATTGGCGATCACGACCGCAACCAATCCGCCGGCGGAGGCGTTTCCGACGTCGAATTGGATCAGCGCCTGCGAGTAGATCAGGAACGCGATATTCGTGGTCTGCAAGCCCGGGCCGCCGCCGGTCGTAACGAAAATCTCGGCGAACACGGTCAGCAGGAATATCGTCTCAATCAGGATCACCACCGTGATCGGCCGGGCGAGGTGCGGCAAAGTGAGATAGATAAACATCGAAAGGGCGCTCGCACCGTCCATCTCGGCCGCTTCCTTCTGCTCCTCGTCCTGAGACTGCAGCGCCGTGAGCAGGATGAGGGTCGCAAAAGGCAGCCATTGCCAGGAGACGATCAGGATCACTGCGAGCAAGGGGGCATCGTTGAACCAATCGATCGGCGTCGCGCCGACTAGCGTTGCGCCCCAGGCAAACAGCCCGGACACCGGATGCATCAGCAGGTTTTTCCAGACTAGCGCACTGACGGTCGGCATCACGAAAAACGGCGCGATCACCATCAACCGAACGATGCTGCGCCCAAGCACCGGCTGGTCGAGCAGCAGCGCGAGCGGCGTGCCGAGAAGGATTGTGATGGCGAGCACCGAACCGACCAGCACCAGGGTGTTCTGCAGGGACGTCAGAAAGGCGGGGTCGGTCAGAAAGTACCGGTAGTTCTCCAGCCCGACGAAGCTCTCTGTCTCCGGATCCAGCAAACTATAGTGAAGCGTCGAAAAGTAGATCGTCATCGCCAGCGGGACGATCATCCAGACGAAAAGCAATGCAACAGCCGGGGTCAGCAGGGTTCGTCCGAGAACCTGTGTCTGCTGAGTTGCCACCGCCGCCTCCTGTTATCTTTGGAAACTCGATGAGGCTGCCGTCCGGGTCAGTGTCAGAGCTGGGACGGCAGCCAGTTTGCGGCTCCCCGGGAGGAGATCACCGCGGGGATCGGCGCAATCTTACTTGATGTAGCCGGCGCGCTTCATTTCGCGTTCGGTCGACAATTGCGCGGCTGCGAGCGCCGCGTCGACCGTCGATGAACCGGATAGGGCAGCCGAAAATTGCTGGCCGACAGTGGTCCCGATGCCCTGAAATTCCGGAATAGCCGCATATTGCACCCCAACGTAAGGTACAGGCTGCACAGTCGGTTTGTTCGGATCGGCAGCGTCGATCGAAGCGAGCGTCAGCTTGGCGAACGGAGCAACCTTCAAATACTCAGGATTCTGATAAAGCGATGTTCGCGTGCCCGGCGGCACATTGGCCCATCCCTCCCTTGAGGCGACGAGCCTGATGTAGTCCTTGCTGGTCGCCCACGCGATGAATTTCTCCGCAGCCGCGACCTTCTTCGAACCTGCGGGAATGGCAAGATTCCACGCCCAGAGCCAGTTGGCATACTTTCCCAGCCCCGCATTCGGCGCAAACGCAAAGCCGACCTTGTCGGCAACCGTCGAATCCCTCGGATTGGTCACGAAGGAAGCCGCAACCGTGGCATCGATCCACATCGCGCACTTGCCGGAGTTGAACAGCGCCAGATTTTCATTGAAACCGTTCGAGCTTGCACCGGGAGGACCGGCAGCCTTCATCACATCGACATAGGTCGTCAGGGTCTTCTTCCATTCCGGTTTGTCGAACTGCGGCTGCCATTTCTCATCGAACCAGCGCGCCCCGAAAGAATTGGACATTGCCGTCAGCAACGCCATGTTCTCCCCCCAGCCCGCCTTGCCCCTCAGGCAGATGCCGTAGACGCCGGCGGACTTGTCGGTGAGCTTCTTCGCGGCGTCGACCACGAAATCCCAGGTCGGCTTTTCCGGCATAGTCAAGCCGGCCTTCTGGAAAAGATCGGTGCGATACATCAGCATCGAACTCTCGCCATAGAACGGTGCGGCATGCAGCTTGCCCGATACCGACACGGCATCGCGTATCTTGGGAAGCAGATCCGCCACCTCATAGTCGGATCCGAGATTGTCGAGCGGAATGAGCCAGTTCTTCTTGGCCCAGATCGGGACTTCGTAAGTACCAATGGTCAGCACGTCGAACTGGCCGCCCTTGGTCGCGATGTCGGTTGTGACGCGCTGGCGCAGGACGTTCTCTTCGAGCGTCACCCATTTCACGGCAACGTCGGGATTTTTGGCGGTGAAGTCGTTCGTCAACGCCTGCATGCGGATCATGTCGCCGTTGTTGACGGTGGCGATCGTCAGGGTTGTCTGTGCAATCGAGGGGGCCGAGCCCAACAGGGTAACCGCGCCCAGCAGGGCGCCGAGGACGTGTTTCACGGAAACCTCCCTATGTAACCTCCCTATATTGCGTTGAGCATATGCCCACGCATTGCAATTATGTTCACATCGCAAACCAGCCTTGTCAAGGTCAAGATAGGACGGCCGCCCCGTTTTGGCCTAGCAGAGCGGCCGAAAATGCTGCGACCCCGGCTGCTTCCGATCGGCCGAGGCTTAAGGCGCAGTCACTTCCGCTACTGCTTCAGGATGGCGCTTGCCGTCGCTTCGTCGGTGATCAGCCCGTTGATCAGGCGTCCCTTCAGCGCCGCCCGGATCGCCGCGACCTTGGCCGGACCGACGGCTGCTCCGATGGTCAGGGCCTCGGCAGGAACCTGCGGTGGAATACTGGTCAAGCGAGCGTTCGTCCCGCCGGCGATAATACGGCCGTGGGCGTCGAATGCCCAACCGGTCAGTTCGCCGACTGCGCCCAACCGCATCATTTCGAAAAGTTCTTCGCGCGAGACAAAGCCATCAACGCGCACTTGCGCGCCCTGGTCCATCTGGCCGATCCCGACAAGCCGCAGGTCGGCCTTGACTGCGACGGCCCGCACCCTGGCGATCGGATCAATCCGGAGCATCTGGTCGCGTTCGCTCTCAGATGACATCAGAAAGGGCAGCGGCATGGGATAGTGACGCGCCTTGGTCCGGTCCGCGAGACGCCCGACGGTGTCAAAGAAGCTCGCCGAGCCGTCGGCCGAAATATTTCCGACCAGCGACACGATCTGATGATTGGGACAATCGATCGGTGAAACGCGCTCGACCGCAGCGCGCACGGCCCTGCCCGTGCCCAATGCCACGATCGTCGGCTTCTCGGTACGCAACGTCGATTCCAAAATGCTCGCGGCCCGCTCTGCAATTCCGGCAGCCGCAAGTGGCGCAGCCGGGTCTGTCGGCACCACTTCGCAGTAGACGAGATGAAACAAGTCCTTCAGACGCTCCGCTAACTCCATGCATGCCGCAATCGGATGTTCCAGCCGGAAGGTGATCAAGCGCTCCGCGAGACACAATGAAACCAAGCGCTGGGCCGAGGCGCGCGAGACCTGGAGCATTTTGGCGATTTCGTCCTGGGTATGACCGGCGACGAAATAGAGCCAACCGGCGCGGGCGGCTTCGTCCAAACGCGATTTTTCACTATCAGGCGCGACCATCAAACCCTTCCGCTTCATTCGGCCAAAAATCCGCCATCCGCTCAAATACGCGGTCGGCCCCCGCATCGCACAGCAGAGTTCGGCCATCGCGGGATTGATAATGGCTACCCCCAACAAACCCCCACACTGTCATGCCGGCCGCCTTGCCGGCCTTCACACCGCTCACGCTGTCCTCAATCACGAGCGTGCGACGCGGATCCGCCTGCATGGCGGCGGCTGCGTACAGGAAGAGATCGGGCGCGGGCTTGCCGCGTTCCACCAACTGCGAGGTATAAAGCCGTCTGTCAAAATGCGGCGCGAGACCTGTGAGGGAAAGGGAGAAGGACACCCGATCGAAATCGCTGGACGAGGCGACGCAAGATGGGACCTGCAAGCCCTCGAGCACGGAGCGCACTCCTTCGATCGGGCTAAGCGCGGAGAGAAAAGCTGCACGAAC
>DASXJV010000225.1:0-2251 GCA_036497205.1 Bradyrhizobium sp. | reverse complement strand
GACGCCGCTATCGATCATCGAGGCGGCATCGGAGCCCGCTTCCGGACTGGTGAGACCGAAGCACGGGATATCGCGACCGTCGGCGAGGCGCGGCAGCCAGCGATCCTGCTGCTCCTTGGTGCCGAAGCGCATCAGGAGTTCGCCAGGTCCGAGCGAGTTCGGCACCATCACAGTGACGGCGGCGGCGAGCGAGCGCGTGGAAATCTTGCGCACCACTTCGGAATGCGCATAAGGCGAGAAGCCGAGCCCGCCGAACTCCTTTGGGATGATCATGCCGAAGAACTTCTTCGCCTTGATGTAGTCCCAGGCTTCCGGCGGCAGGTCGCGCCACTCCCAGTTGATCTTCCAGTCGTCGAGCATGGCGCAGAGCTCGTCGACGGGGCCGTTGAGGAAAGCCTTTTCCTCTTCGGTCAATGTCGCCGGCGGATTGGAGAGCAGTTTTGCCCAATCGGGATTGCCGGTGAAGAGATCGGCGTCCCACCAGACGTCACCCGCCTCCAGCGCCTCGCGCTCGGTGTCGGACATCGACGGCAGCACGCCCCGCGCCCAGGAAAAGATCGGCTTGGTGAGATAGTCGCGGCGAAAGCTCATGGCGTTCCTCTCGGGGTTCGGGCTTGCGCGGTTCTTGATGACGTGGCTTGGAGCCTACTTTACCGGAAAGCGTGAAGGGAAAGGTGACGCGTTACGTCGCAAATAAAGCGAAATTGATCGGTCAGCGATAACGGCAAATTGCCGCTTGTGTTCCGAACGCACGACTTTCACGACATGCCCGCGGACGATGAAAACACTTGTTATCCCTCCCCCGCGAAGCGATGGGGAGGGTGGCTCATCGAGAGCGTCAGCGAACGATGAGCCGGGTGGGGGGCGCTCAATTCGCGCCGAACTCGCGGAGACACCCCCATCCGCCTCGCTACGCTCGGCAACCCTCCCCACCACTCGCTCAGGTGCGCAAGTGCGCTGCCGAGCTCGCGGGGGGAGGGATAGGAAAGACTAGTCCGGCCGGATCATCTCGAACATCGCCTCGGGCCTGATCTCGAAATAGTCGCCCCTGCGGCCGGCACGCACGATCGGGCGCGCGAGCCCGGTCTGGTAGACGCCGTCGCGGATCATGGCCTTGTCGATATGGACGGCGACGACCTCGCCGAGCGTCAGCCAGGCCTGCGCCTTCTTGCCGTCGGCGCCCTGCAGCTGGATGATCTGGGTCAACTTGCATTCGAACGACACCGGGCTTTCGGCCACCCGCGGCACGTTGACGATCCTGCCCGGCGCGGGCGTGAGCCCCGCGATCTCGAATTCGCTGACGTCGCGCGCGACATGCGCCGCGGTCGCATTCATGTATTTCGCCAGATCCATGGTCGCGAGATTCCACACGAACTCGCCGGTCTCCTGCACGTTTTGCACCGAGTCTTTCCACGACGTGGAGGAAAAGCCGATGATCGGCGGCACGTAGCAGAAACCGTTGAAGAAGCTGTAGGGCGCGAGGTTGATGTTGCCCGCCGCACCGCGCGAAGAAATCCAGCCGATCGGCCGGGGCGCGACGATGGCATTGAACGGGTCATGCTTCAGCCCGTGGCCGTTTTTGGGTTCGTAGAAGTGCAGGTCTCTGGGGCTTTTCGCGTCCATTGTTGTTCTTTCTGCCTGGGCATCCGCCTATTTGCGCTTCTTCAAACTCGCCAGCACGAAGTCGATCATCTCATCGATGCTCGGTCCCGGCTTGTTCATCATCTGCGCGATCATCTGCGGATGGAAATAGCCGATCATGGCGTGGCAGGTGCAGAACGCCGCCAGTCCCACGTCGGTGACCTCGAACTCGCCGGATGCTGCGCCTTGCGCGATCACGCCGCCGATGGTCTCGGTGATCAGCTTCATATGCGCGACACAGACGTCCCAACTTTCCTGCATCGCGACCTCGACCATCTCATGCAACTTGGAATCGCCGACATAGCGTTCCGAGTTCATGCCGTGGATGGTCTTGATCATGTCGCGCAGCCGCTCCGACGCAGAGCCGGGCTTTTGCATGATCACGGCCGCCGCGTCCTCGACCTCGCCCATCAGGGTGCGGCAGACACCCTCATGGATCGACTTCTTGGAATCGAAGAAGCGGTAGACATTGGCCGGCGACATCCGCAATTCCTTGGCGATGTCGGCGACCGTGGTCTTCTGATAGCCGATCTGGCGGAACAGACGCTCCGCCACCACGAGAATCCGCTCTCGTGTGTCCGGCTCGACCGTTTCAGGAACCAGCGTCATT
>DASXJV010000224.1:0-1675 GCA_036497205.1 Bradyrhizobium sp. | reverse complement strand
GACGCCCATCGGGGCGTTGGTGTCGGCCAGGTATTTTTCATCGACCTTGACCGCAACCTTGTTGTCTTCCAGCGCGTCGAGATAGCGGCCGACCCGATAATAGATGTGGCTCGGCATGTGAACGAGATGACCGGCACTGGGAATTGCACCGCGCAATCGGTCGGCATAGGGCTCGGCGCGCTTGGGCCGGTCAGACGCTTCGACGGCATGGATGTAGAAGTGAATTGCCCCGGGATGATTCGGATTGCGCGCCAGCACGCGCTCGAGCGTCGGCACGACTGGAACGCTCTGCGGGTTGGGTTCGCGGCCGCCCGGCTTCCAGTAGTCCCAGGGGCTGAGATCCATGACCGCCTCGGCATAAAGCGTGGCAATCTCGTCGTCGTCGGGAAACCGCGTCGCAACCTTCGCCATTTCGGCCGCGTAAGCTGCATCCAATGGCGCGCGGACGCCCTTCGGATCGCTACCGTAGCGCGCCGCGAGAGCGCGGATCAGCGCCTGCTCGCGTGGGTTGGCGTTCCCGGCAAGCGCCTTCGCCTTCTGCGCGGCAGCGTAGGCGGGCGCCATCGCATCCTCCTGCATCGGAAGATTGATGTTGGGACCGAGGACCAGCGCTTCGCCCCAGAAGCACATGGCGCAGTCGGGATCGAGCTTCTGCGCCATGCGGAACGCGCGCTGCGCCTCGGCGTGATTGAACGCGTAGGCGAGACGCAAACCCTGATCGAAATAAGCCTGTGCGCGTTCGTTCGCTGTCGTGATCTTGTAAGTGATCGCGCCGAGGCCGGGCCACAGCGGCGGCTCGGTTTCCGCAAATGCCGGGGCGGAATCGGCTGCGCTCATTTCGCCGCGTGGCACTTCGGTCTGCGTCAGGCGAAACATCATCTTCGGTAAGGCGTTAGCCGCCTGCGTGTGGCAGACGGCGCCGTAGAACGGCAGCGATATCTCCTCGGCGGTTGCCTCCGCTCGCACGATCGTAACCATGTTCCCAGCCACGAGCGTCGCCAGTGCAGCGCCGCCGAATACCGCCGCTCCCGCGGATATGAGTACCTTTTGCGATTGCGTGAATGTGGTCATGTCGTACTCCAAAATCGGGCGATGGAGATCTGCCGAATCTGAGAGTCAACCTGTCGCACTGAGCCGGGATCAAACGGAAATCCCTAAAGACAAACTTGAGACTATTCCGGCGCTTCTGCAAGACAATTGGAAATATTTGCGTGCGCGACACTTGGGGGCCGGCAAAAAAGATTCTCTGTGGTTCAGGCGTGCTGTTCATGTCCGTTTTTCAGAAAGGGAAGTGACGCAGACATCGTGATCAGGCCGGCTAAGAGGCCTCAAAGGTCGTCGTGAGGCTCATAACGCGGAAGTTGTCGAGCGTGCTCTTTTTGCAAGGCGTAAGTCTTTTGAATCGCTCGCGGCGAAAAAGTCATTTTCCCCATTGAGCAACATACGTGCTATCACGTTCAAGTTGTGCTCGCGTTCGAGGCCGACAGCCATCGAAAATCACCCGGCCTCGAAATTATGTCCGGCGTTCAATTCCCGGCAGCGCGCGCCGCACCTTCACGTACCTCTTCCCGCGATTTCGTCCTTTGGACGTTTTCGGCCGCCGGAGTTCGCGGCATCGCTCGTGCGCAGCCGGCATCCGAAAACGTTCACAAAAGCGGCCAGTTCCCTGGAGGCA
>DASXJV010000223.1:0-6464 GCA_036497205.1 Bradyrhizobium sp. | reverse complement strand
TTGAGATAGGCAGCGCAAGGCAACACGCGCTTCTTGTCCTTGAGATAGCTCTCGGCCATCGCAATCGCGGATGCGGCCGGCGCATAGAATGCCGAACCGGTCTTCAGGAGGTTGACGATCTCGGCTCCGCCATTGCGGGTGCGATCGACGATCTGATCGATCCGCGCCTGCGAGGTCCAGCCCATCTTCACCAGATCGGGCAGCGGAATGCCGGCCACTGTGGAGTATTTCACCAGTGGAACCATGGTGTCGCCATGACCGCCAAGCACGAAAGCGGTGACGTCTTCGACCGAAACGTTGAATTCATCGGCGAGGAAATAGCGGAAGCGCGACGAATCCAGCACGCCGGCCATGCCCACCACCTTCCTGTGCGGCATCCCCGAGGCCTTCTGCAGCGCCCACACCATGGCGTCGAGCGGATTGGTAATGCAGATGACGAAGGCGTCGGGGGCATATTTCTTGATGCCGGCGCCGACCTGTTCCATCACCTTGAGATTGATGCTCAGGAGATCGTCGCGGCTCATGCCGGGCTTGCGCGGCACGCCGGCGGTAACGATGCAGACCTTGGCGTTATCGAGCGCCTCATAGGAATTGGCGCCGGTGAAATGCGCGTCGAAGCCGTCGACCGGTGAGGATTGCGCGATATCGAGCGACTTGCCCTGCGGCACGCCCTCGGCGATGTCGAACATCACGACGTCGCCCAGTTCCTTCAGGCCGATGAGGTGGGCCAGCGTTCCGCCGATCTGACCGGAGCCAATCAAAGCAATCTTGTCGCGCGCCATGGGAAATCTGTCCTTTGAAGGTCAAGGAGGAGGGTGGGAGGAAGGTTAAATGGCTGGTTATCCCTTTCGACCGACCCGTTCAAGTCGCGGCATGCTCAATTGTCGGCCGACTGTTGTCATTCCGGCGCGTGCGGCAGCGCGAGCCCCGAATGACGGCTTAGGATGGGTTTGCGTCCTCGCAATCAAACGCCGTCACGTTTCGACTAATCCGGTACTGGAGCCGCTCGCCACGGAATCCTTGTGCCCGTGATGCAGCGCCAGATAGGATTCAGAACTCATCTCGATCAGCCGCGACGAGGTCCGCTTGAACTCGTTCGCCTCATCGCCCTCGGTCGCGAGATACAGCGACAGCGGATCGGCCTCCGCCGACGCCATCAGCTTCACGGCGTTGTCATAGAGCGTGTCGATCAGCGCGATGAACCGCTTGGCGGTGTTGCGCTCGGCATAGTCCATCACGGGAATGCGGTCGACCATAATGGTGTGATAGTCGTGCGCGAACCGAAGGTAGTCCGACGCGGCGAGCGGCTTTTCGCACAAATCCGCGAACGAAAATCGCGCAACGCCATCTGCCGAGCACGGCACGTGCAGGACACGGCCCTTGATCAAAACGTCGCGCGGCTTGCATTTGGCATTGCCGGTCATCTTGACCCACGCTTTGTCGAGCGCGGCATCGGCGTCCCGGTTTGCCGGCACCAGCCACATTTTCACGCCAACGAGCTTCTCGAGCCGGAAATCGGTGCGGGCATCCAGCTGCAGCACATCCATATGATCAGATATCTGCGCGATGAAGGGCAGGAACAGCGCCCGGTTCAGCCCCCCCTTGTATAGATCGTCGGGCGCGACGTTGGACGTCGCCACCACCACGGTGCCGAGTTCGAACAGCTTTGAGAACAGCCGTCCCAGGATCATCGCATCCGCAATGTCGGTGACATGAAACTCGTCGAAGCACAAAAGCCAGGTCTCATCGAAAATCGACGCGGCGGTCAGCGCGATCACATCGCCATCGTCTATTTCGCCGCCCGCGATATTCTGGCGAAAGCCATAAATCCGCTCGTGCACCTCGGCCATGAACTCGTGGAAGTGCGTGCGGCGTTTGTGCACCACCGCACTTTGCTGAAAAAACAGATCCATCAGCATGGTCTTGCCGCGCCCGACTTCGCCATGCACGTAGAGGCCTCGGGGTGGCGCCTCGTCCTTGTCGGCAAACAGCCGGCCAAGCAGGCCCTGCTTGCGCAAGGGCTTGTAGCTCGCAAGCCGCTGCTCAAGTGCCGCGAACGCCTCGGCGGCCTCAGCCTGTGCGGCATCGGGCTCGATCGCGCCGGAGGCCACCAGGGATTGATAATGGGCGAGGAACGAGGCGGACGGGGGAGACAGCATGGCCCCCTTTCGGCCCCAGCGCGGCGGAAATTGCAAGCCGCAAATCGGTGCAGGGGCTGCGCTTTGTTCTCCCTCTCGCCGTTTTTCTGTCCGCACGCAGGGCGAGGTGGAGAGATCACGGGCTCAGCGCGTAGGAATCCTCGACTACATAAGGCCCGCCACCGGTGGACGCCCGGGACGAGAACAGCACGAACCGCGATGCCGTAAACACGGTCGTCGGAAAATATCCGCGCACCGACAGATAGTCCGCGACATCCTGGTTGGAGGCGTCGCGCAGCCGCGCCAGCGTCACATGTGGCGTGAATTTCCGCCCCTCCGGGTCGAGCCCGAAGCGCTGCATCAGCCGCTCGAGCTCGGCCTGCAGCTCGATCAGCGGCCGGCTCGGCACGATCGACGCAACCACCGCGCGCGGCTTGCGTCCGCCAAAACTCGACAGGCCCTGCAGGGCAACCTCGAACGGCTTGCGATTGACCCGAAACAGCATCGAGGCGATTTCGTTCGCCGCGACGCCGTCGATGTCGCCGATAAAGCGCAAGGTGACGTGGTAATTTTCGGGATCGATCCAGCGCGCGCCTGGCAGGCCGCCACGCAAATTGGAAAGTGTCTGGCCAATCTCGGCCGGAATTTCCAGTCCAGTGAACAAACGCGGCATCGCATGATCCCCGATGCAAAGGCACAATCCCGGAAGCCCCCGGCAAGATCACGCCCTGAAACAGATTCCGGTGACGAATCACCGATGGTTATTTTTACCGTAGTTATGTGACTGTGCGAAGCATCCGGCGTCCGGCCAGGACACAGCGCGTCAGGGTTATTGTTGCCCGTTTTTCAACTGCCCGGATATCGCGCCAAGAAATGCCTCCACCGTGGGCAGGATATTTTTGACGATGACATCGACGCCCTCCGCCGTTGGATGCAGGCCGTCCGCCTGATTGAGTCTGGCGTCGGCAGCGACACCCTCCAGGAAAAACGGATACAGCGGCACCCCAAACGATTTCGCAAGATCCGGATAGATCGCGTTGAAGCGGGCCGAATAATCGCTCCCGTAATTCGGCGGCGCAAGCATCCCGCACAACAGAACCGCGATTCTGCGCGACTTCAGCCGCGTCAGAATGTCGGTCAGCGCGGCGCGGGTGACCTTGGGATCGGTGCCGCGCAAGGCATCGTTGGCGCCGAGTTCGACGATCACGGCCTCGGTCCCTTCAGGCACCGACCAGTCGAGCCGGTCGCGGCCGCCGGAACTGGTGTCGCCGGAGACCCCGGCGTTGATCATGTCGACCGCTATCCCCTTGGTCTCCAAGGATTTTTGCAGCCGCGCCGGGAACGCTGATGACGCCGAGAGGCCAAGGCCCGCGCTCAGCGAATCACCCAACACGACCACCTTGATGGGTTTCGTCTCCTTAAACGCCGGTGCCTGCGCAGATGCTGCTTTCCCCGTCATCAAGGCCATGCCCAACACGAGCATGTGCACGAACAACCGCCCTCGCCTCTCGACCTCGCTGCCGGAAGTGCCATATGACCGAGCCATGGACAGTCTCATCGAACCCTCGTCGCTGGCCGGCCTTGAGCCGGACACCATTTCCATCTCGAACGTCAATCTCTCGCTCGGCGCGGGCGCGGCGCGCGTTCACATTCTCAAGGATATCAGCCTGCGCGTGGCGCCGGGTGAAGCGATCGGCCTGATCGGGCCGTCAGGCTCGGGGAAATCAACCTTGCTGATGGTGATGGCGGGATTGGAGCGTCCGGATAGCGGAGAGGTGGTGGTCAACGGCACCCCTTTCAATGCCCTCGACGAGGACGCGCTGGCACGCTTTCGCGGCCGCCAGGTCGGCATCGTGTTCCAGTCGTTTCATCTGATTCCGACCATGACGGCGCTGGAAAACGTCGCGGTGCCGCTAGAGCTGGCCGGTAATCCCGATGCCTCGCAGCGCGCGGCGCAAGAACTGACATCGGTTGGTCTCGGCGACCGCCTGCATCACTATCCCACGCAATTGTCCGGCGGCGAGCAGCAGCGCGTCGCGCTGGCCCGCGCACTGGCGCCCGATCCCGCCATTCTGGTGGCCGACGAGCCTACCGGCAATCTCGACGAAGCCACCGGCAAGCAGATCGTCGATCTGCTGTTCACCAAACACGCCGAGCGCGGCATGACGCTGGTGCTGGTGACCCACGACACATCACTGGCAGAGCGCTGCGATCGCGTGGTGAGGCTGCGCTCGGGCGGGATCGATGGACCGCCGGCGGATCGTAAAGCCGTTTTATGAGTATTGCTTCCGAACCCGTTTCTGGCGGCCGCCCGGCATCGCTTGCCTTGCGCTACGCCTTGCGCGAATTGCGTGGCGGCTTGCGGGGTTTTTACGTTTTCATCGCCTGCATCGCGCTCGGCGTGATGGCGATCGCCGGCGTCGGCTCGGTCGCAGCCAGCCTCGGCGAGGGACTGGCGCGCGAGGGCCGCACACTGCTTGGCGGCGACATGGCTTTCTCCCTGATCCAGCGCGAAGCCAAACCGGATGAAGTGGCATTTCTCCGTTCGCGCGGAGAGCTATCGGTAGCGGCGACATTGCGCGGCATGGCGCGCACCGGAGATGGCCGGCTGGCGCTGGTCGAACTTAAGGCGGTGGATGGCGCCTACCCGATGCTCGGCGAGCTGACGCTCGATCCCAGGATACCGGTGCCGGATCTGCTCGCCGAACGCGACGGCGCATTCGGCGCGGCGGCCGATTCGACCTTGCTGGCGCGGCTTGATCTCAAAATCGGCGACCGCCTCACGATTGGCAGCGCTACATTTCAAATCCGCAGCGTGGTCGGCGCCGAACCGGACAAACTCGCCGGGGGGGTCGGTTTCGGTCCGCGGTTTCTGGTCAGCGAAGCCGGTTTGCGCGCCACTGAATTGTTGCAGCCCGGCAGCCTAGTGCGCTGGATCTATCGGGTAAAGCTGCCGGACAACGCGGCCGATGATCGCGCCGTGACCGCGCTGGCCAATGATGCAAGAAGCACGTTACCCGAGGCCGGCTGGGAGATTCGCAGCCGCGGCAACGCCTCGCCGCAGCTTGAGCGCACCATCAGCCGCTTCACCCAGTTTCTCACGCTGGTCGGCCTCGCAGCACTTCTGGTCGGCGGCGTCGGCGTTGCCAACGCCGTCAAAAGCCATATCGATCGCCGCCGCGACGTGATCGCTGCGTTCAAGGCGCTGGGCGCCACCGGCCGCGACGTCTTCACGATCTATCTAACGCAAGTGATTGTGCTCGCCACAATCGGCTCGGCGATCGGCCTCGCCGCCGGCGCCGCGCTGCCCTTCATCATCGTCGGCGTGTTCGGCAAGCTGCTGCCGCTGCCAGTAGTGCCGGCGCTGCATCCCAATGAACTCCTGCTGTCGTTCGTGTACGGCCTTTTGACCGCGCTCGCCTTCGGACTGTGGCCGCTCGGCCGCGTGCATGACGTGCCGGTGGCGGCGCTGTTTCGCGAAACGGTGAGCGGCGAGTGGCATCGGCCGCGCTGGCGCTATCTCGCCTTGATGGCTGTGGTGATCGCGTTGCTGATCGGGGTTGTGATCGGGCTCGCCTATGACAAGCGTGTCGCCGCCGTGTTCGTCGCATCCTCGATTCTTGTGTTCGCACTGTTGCGAGGCATCGCCGCCGCCTTGATGGCGCTGGCGCGGCGGCTGCCCCGCAGCCGCTTCACCATGCTGCGGCTGGCGATCGCCAATATCTACCGGCCCGGCGCGTTGACGCCGTCGGTGGTGATGTCGCTTGGCCTGGGACTGGCCGTGCTGGTCACGATCACGCAAATCGACGGCAATCTGCGCCGGCAGTTCCTGGCGGCGCTGCCGGACCGCGCGCCTTCGTTCTATTTCATCGATATTCCCGCCACCGAAGCCGACCGCTTCGGCGCATTCCTCAAACAGGCCGCGCCGCAATCGACCGTCGAAGACGTGCCGATGTTGCGCGGGCGTATCGTCGCAGCCCGCGGCGTCAAGGCGGAAGACCTTAACGCGTCGACTGACGCCGAATGGGTGCTGCAGAGCGACCGCGGCCTTACCTATACCGGTGAAATCCCCAGGGGCTCCAAGGTCGTCGAAGGCAAATGGTGGGGTGCCGACTATGACGGCCCGCCGCTAATTTCGATCGAGAAGAAGATCGCCGATGGGCTCGGGCTCAAAATCGGCGACGAGATCGTCGTCAACGTGCTCGGCCGCGATATTCCGGCCACGATCGGCAACATGCGCACCGTGGACTGGCAAGGTCTCGGCATCAATTTCGTGCTGGTGTTCTCGCCCAACGCCTTCAAGGGCGCGCCGCATACCCATATCGC
>DASXJV010000222.1:0-8374 GCA_036497205.1 Bradyrhizobium sp. | reverse complement strand
TGGTGCGCGAGGTGTTGCTGGTCGATCGGGCCGGCACCGGCGTGATTGAGCGCGTCGCCGATGTCGCGGGCTGCCGCTTCTTGCGGTTCGAGGGATCGCATGCGGCGGCACTGGCGGCCGGCGCCCGGCAGGCCCGCTCGCCGTGGCTGATGTTTTTGCATGCGGGGGCCGTACTGGATAGCGGCTGGATCGATGAGACCGCGCAATTCATCCAGGGCGTCTCGATCAGCGGCCGCCCGCGCGCCGGTATCTTCCGCTACGCCCGCTCGCCTTATGCCGATACGCGCCTGCGCGACGGTTTCAAATTTGTCGCGCGGATGATTGCAGGGCCGTCGGCGGATCAGGGATTGCTGATCGCACGGGACCATTACGACCGGCTCGGAGGCTACGCGCCGGATGCCCGCCGCTCCGAGGCCCGGCTGCTGCGGCAGCTCGGCCGCTCGTCGCGCACCTTGCTGCGCAGCCGGATCATGGTGGCCTGAGGCGTACCGCGAGATACTTGCTAATGTCAAATAATTATTTGACAATGGCAATATCGAGGTGCGCCATGTCCCAGCAAGTCTCCGACGAGCAGATATCCGCGGTGCGGGCCTTCAACCGCTTCTACACACGCAAGCTCGGCGTTCTTGATCAGCAACTGTTGAAAAGCCCGTTCTCGCTCAGCGAGGCGCGGGTGTTGTACGAACTCGCCAACCGGGAAAACCTGGCCGCGAAAGAGATCGGGATCGAACTTGGTCTTGATCCGGGCTACCTCAGCCGGATTGTCCAGAATTTCGATGAAAACGGGTTGATCACCCGTAAGCCGTTGCCCTCGGACCGGCGGCAATACCGGCTCAGTCTCACTGCAAAGGGGCGTCAGGCGTTCGCGAAGCTCGATCGCAGTTCACACGAGGAAATCGCTGACATGCTCGCCGCGCTGCCACACGGCGATGGCAAACGGCTGGTCGCGTCGATGGGTGTGATCGAACGGCTGCTCGGCGCATCGCGCGTTTCACCCCCGCCTGCGATCCTGCGCGGCCACCGCCCGGGCGACATGGGGTGGGTGGTGCAGAGCCATGGCTCACTTTATGCCAGCGAATACGGCTTCGACTCCTCGTTCGAAGGCTTGGCGGCGGAGATCGCGGCAAAATTTCTTGCCTCGTTCGACGCTTCGCGGGAACGCTGCTGGATCGCCGAAATCGACGGTGCCCGGGTCGGCTCGGTATTTCTGGTCAGGCATACCGACGATGTCGCCAAATTGCGGTTGCTGCTGGTCGATCCGGCCGGGCGCGGACAGGGATTAGGCCAACGACTGGTCGCCGAATGCCTCTCCTTCGGGCGGCAAAGCGGCTATCGCAAAATCACGCTATGGACCCAGAGCATTCTGGTCGCCGCACGCAAGATTTATCAGGATGCGGGATTCGTGCTGGTGGCCACTGAGCCGCACCGCAGTTTCGGCCAAAGCCTGATCGGCGAAACCTGGGAGTTGAAGCTTCAGCGTTAGTCTCGTCATTCCGGGGCGACGCGTAGCGGCGAACCCGGAATGACGAGATTTTGGCTTCGCGTCTTCGACGCTCCCCGGAATGACAGCGCTCGCTACACAGAAGCTCCTTTTGCCTTCGGGCGCCGCAGATGTTCATCCAGCCTCGGCATGATCTCGACGAAATTGCAGGGCCGCGTTCGGTAGTCGAGCTGGGCAGCGAGGATTCCATCCCACCCATCGCGGCAGGCGCCAGGCGATCCCGGCAGGCAAAAAATAAACGTTGCGCCCGCGACACCCGCGGTGGCGCGGCTCTGGATCGTCGATGTGCCGATCTTGGCGAGGCTCAGCATGTGAAATGCGATCGAGAAGCCATCCATCCGCTTCTCGAACAGCGGCTCGATCGCCTCCGGCGTCACATCGCGGCCGGTGAAGCCGGTGCCGCCGGTCGTGATGACCACGTCGACGCCCGGATCGGAAATCCATCTTTTGATGACGATGCGGATCGCGTCGACGTCGTCGACGATGATCTCGCGCGCCGCGAGCGTATGGCCAGCCGCGATCAGCCGCTCCGACAGCGTCGTTCCGGATTTGTCGTCCTCAAGCGAGCGCGTGTCGGAAATCGTCAGCACCGCGATGTTGAGCGGCACGAATTGTTTTGATTCATCGAGTGAAGACATTACGAACCTTCGTCTGTCGTTCCGCACAGGCCGCGAAGCGGACTACAGCGAACTTGCGCCGAACGTATTGCAGGCCTGCACCGTGCCCTGCTGATACCCGGTCATGAACCATTGCTTCCTTTGCGCGGCGGAGCCGTGGGTGAACGAGTCCGGCACCACCCTCCCCGTGGCTTGCCGCTGCAGCGTATCGTCACCGATCGCGGATGCCGTCGTCAGCGCCGCGTCGATATCACCGGCCTCAAGGAATCCTGGACGCTTCTTTTCCTCGCGGTTGACCCAGACGCCTGACAGACAATCCGCCTGCAACTCGACCTTCACTTGTAGCGCATTGGCTTCCGCCTTGCTGCCAACCTGCTGCTGCAGCCGCGTCACGCGCGGCAGGATGCCGAGCAGGTTTTGGACGTGATGCCCTGCTTCATGGGCGATGATGTAGGCCGCGGTGAACTTGCAGGCATTGCCCGAACAGCCGTGAAAGCGAGTCTCGACCTGACGGAAAAATCCGGTATCGAGAAAAATCGTCTTGTCCGGCGGGCAGTAGAACGGCCCCATCGCCGCCTGCGCCATGCCGCAGCGCCCGCCATTGGTGGCGTTGCGAAACAGCACAATTTTCGGACCCGTATAGGATTGCCCGCTGGCCTTGAAGATCTCGCTCCAGCGATCGTCGATCTCGCCCAGGATGCCGGAGATCATGCTGCCCATCTCGTCGGTCGGCGCGCCGGTCTTGCCGGACTTCCGATCGGTCTGATAGCTCGGCGCCTGGCCGCGGTTGAGCATTTCCGCGCCGCCGATCAGGACGCGCGGATCAATGCCCAAGGCGTAGCCGACAAGGCCGAGCACGATGATGGTGCCGATGCCGAGCCCACCTCCGCCCATCGGAATGCCGAAACCACCTCCACCGCCCATTCCGCCGCCATCCTCGCCGCGACGATCTTCGATATCGTCGCTGCGGCGGAAATCATCGTAACGCATGGCGGTTGTTCCCTCATTCCGGCTTGCTTGCAGCGCACTCGCTGACACCCAACGCGGCAGAGACGTAAAATTTCCATTCCATTAATCAATAACCTGCCCGGCAAAAGTTGCCTAGTGCACGAACCGCTCAATCTCGTTCGATGACATCATCGATTAAGTCGATTTTTACTTTGCCCGGTCAATGTATCGCCAGTCGGTTGTTTAGTCCCGCGTCGCCGACAGCGTCGCCTGAGTCAGAGTGTTTGAGTCATGGTTGTGTCGCATCGCGGGGCGTCTGCAAAGGCGCCCCGCACTAAATTTGAGTCCGATCCGAGTACCCGTATCGTCGTAGGCGATTGCGTCGCCGGGATGTCGAAATTGCCGGCCGGTTCGGTCGACCTGGTATTCGCAGATCCGCCGTACAACCTGCAGCTCAAAGGCGATCTCAAGCGTCCCGACGAATCCCATGTCGACGCCGTCGACAATGACTGGGACAAGTTTTCATCATTCGGTGCGTATGACGATTTCACCCGCGCCTGGCTGCTCGCCTGCCGTCGCGTCATGAAACCGTCGGCGACGTTGTGGGTAATCGGCTCCTACCACAACATTTTCCGCGTCGGCGCGATCATGCAGGACCTCGGCTTCTGGGTCCTCAATGATATCGTCTGGCGCAAGACCAATCCGATGCCGAATTTCCGCGGCCGCCGTTTCACCAATGCCCACGAAACCATGATCTGGGCCGCGCGCGACGAAAAGGCCAAGGGCTACACCTTCAACTACGAGGCTTTGAAAGCTGCCAACGAGGACGTGCAGGCGCGTTCCGACTGGCTGATACCGCTGTGCACCGGCGACGAACGCCTCAAGGGCACCGACGGCAAGAAGGTTCACCCGACGCAGAAACCCGAAGGGCTGCTGGCGCGGGTGCTGCTGTCTTCATCGAAGCCCGGCGACCTCGTGATCGATCCGTTCAACGGTACTGGCACCACGGGCGCCGTCGCAAAACGTCTCCGCCGCCGCTACATCGGCTTCGAACGCGATCAGACCTATGCGACCGCGGCGGAAGCTCGCATCGCCGCGATCGAACCGCTGCCGGAAGCGACTCTGGCGCCCTTCATGACCGCGCGCGACGCGCCGCGGGTGGCGTTCTCCGAGCTGATCGAACGCGGCATGATTTCGCCCGGCACCAGATTGGTCGATTCCAGGAAACGCCACGGCGCCCTGGTCCGCGCCGACGGCGCCATCATGCTCGGCGACAAGGTGGGCTCGATCCACCGCATCGGCGCGGTGGCGCAAGGATCCGGCGCCTGCAACGGCTGGACCTTCTGGCACATCGAGACCAAGAAGGGCCTGCGGCTGATCGACGAGCTGCGCGCCGAAATCAGATCCGGGATGGCAGCGGGCTAAATCGTTTCTATCACCCGAATATCTGACTCCTTCGTCATTCTGGGGCGCGACAACGCGAGCCAGGAATGACGTTCTTCACGAACTCGTCGCTTGCGCTTATCTCAAAAATTTGGGCATGGACATGCCGGCCTGCGGCATCGTCGCCGCGTCCGGTTTTTCTCGGCAGCAAACAAGCAAGGGAGATTTTTGATGCTTAAATTTTACTTCAACGGAGCGCCGAACCCCAACAAGGTCGCGCTGTTTCTGGAAGAGTCCGGTTTGCCATACGAGCCGGTGCCGGTCGACACCCGCAAGGGTGATCAGTTCAAGCCGGAATTTCTCGCCGTCAATCCGAACGGCAAGGTGCCGGCGATCGACGATGACGGCGTGTTCGTTTTCGACTCTAACGCGATCCTGCTTTATCTCGCCGAGAAGACCGGCAAATTCCTGCCGCCCAATACGCCCAAGAACCGCGCGCAGTTGCTGTCATGGCTGATGTTTGTCGCCAGCGGTGTCGGGCCTTATTCGGGCCAGGCTGTGCATTTCAAGCATTTCGCGCCGAAAGACCTGGAATATGCGCACAACCGCTACCAGTTCGAAGCGCAGCGCCATTACGGCATCCTCAACGACCATCTCGCCAAAAGTCGCTACATGGTCGGCGATACCTATACCATCGTCGATATGGCGCTCTGGGGCTGGGCCCGCCTGGCGCCGTTCGTGCTCGGCGACGAGGTATTCGCAAAATTTCCCAACGTGAAACGGCTTATCGATCAGATTTCGGCAAGGCCGGCCGCGCCGCGGGCGATCGCGCTGAAAGACAAGTTTGTCTTCAAGGCCGAAATGGACGACGAGGCGCGCGCCATCATGTTCCGCCATCTCAAGACCAAGGCGGCGTGAGCGCGTCTTTCTCATTCCCAGATGTGCAATTGCACATTTGGGAACACGCGTCTCGACGTGGGCTCGTCGGGTGCGATCCGGTGCGAGGGGCGAGGCAGTGTGCTCAACTGGTCTTCAGCGCTCGCTGCTAATCTGGCCGGGCGGCGCTGGATGTTTCTCCCTCAGCGCATGCGCGATCACCTTGCGCATGACATTCGGCAGCGCTTCATCCCCAAGCGTCGAAATCGGCACCCAGCGCATTCCATGCGGCGCTCTTGCGCGGGCCGAAATGCTAGCGGTGTAGACGACAAGCTGCAGCGGAAAATGCGTGAAGACGTGGGTGACCACACCTGCCTTGCGATGCCAGCGCACAACGCCCTTCAAGGTGGGCGCCTGCTTCAGCGCCGTCTTGTCGTCCTGCGCGGCGAGCCAGGGTGAGGTCGGCACTTCGGTCATGCCGCCGAGCAAGCCTTTCTCAGGCCGGGTGCGGACCAAAAGCTCATCGCCGCGTGTGACGACGAACGCGGCGCCGCAGCGCCGTGCGCCGGTTTTTTTCGGTGATTTGCGCGGAAACGTCTCCTGATCGCCGCGCGCGCGGCTCACACAATCGTCGTTCAGCGGACACAGCGCGCAGGCCGGCTTCTTCGGCGTACAGATCGAGGAGCCCAGATCCATCAACGCTTGCGCGCTATCCCCGGCGCGCGACTTCGCGTCGCCAGCGCGGGTGGCGCCAAGCAGCGTGCTCGCCAATTGTTGAATCAGTGGCTTGGCTTGCGGCAGCGGCTCATTGACGGCGAACAGCCGCGACACCACACGCTCGATATTGCCGTCGACCGGCATGGTCCGGCGGCCGAATGCGATCGCGGCAATTGCGGCTGCGGTGTAAGGCCCAATCCCCGGCAGCGCGCACAAACCTTCCTCGGTATCGGGAAACGCGCCGCCGTGATCGCGCAACACCGCCACCGCGCAGGCGTGCAGATTGCGCGCGCGCGAATAATAGCCGAGCCCGGCCCACATTCGCAGCACGTCGTCGAGCGAGGCGCGCCCGAGCGCATCGACATCCGGCCAGCGCGCCAGAAATTTCTCGAAATACGGCCCCACGGTTTTGACGCCGGTCTGCTGCAGCATGATTTCCGATAGCCAGACGGAATAGGGATCGGCGCGTTCGCCCGCCGGCGGCCGCCAGGGCAGCCGGCGGCGGTGTCGGTCGTACCATTCAAGCAGCAACGCGGGGCGCGCGGATGCAGCTTTATCATCATCGATGGAAGAGACTTTCTTTCGCTTGGTGGCCGTGCCTGATAGGGTCATGCAGCCATATAGCGTCATTCCCGGATGGACCGAAGGTCCAGACCCGGAATCTCAAGAGGAAAACTCTTCCGGATTTCCGGGTTCGCGCGTTTCGCGTGCGCCCCGGAACGACTGGAAGACAGGGTAACGATGTCCAAACCCGGTCCGATCAGCGCCAAGCCGCTTTCCGTCCTGCTCAGCGACGTATTTTCCGACGCCTACGCCAAGCAGGGTTTCGCCGCGCGTGAGCTGGTCACGCGATGGTCGGAAATCGCCGGCCCCGAAATATCAGCCCATTCCGAGCCCCTGAAAATCCAGTGGCCGCGGCCGGTGGAAGGGCAGCCGCAGGAACCGGCCACGCTGGTGCTGCGGGTGGAGGGCCCGATGGCGCTGGAAATCCAGCATGCCTCAGACGTCATTCTGCAGCGGGTCAACCGCTTCTTCGGCTGGAGCGCGGTGGGACGGCTGGCACTGCGGCAGGCGCCGCTGTCGCGCCGGGACCGGCCTGTGGCCTCCCGCGCACCGGACGCGAAGTCGGTGGCGAAAGTTGCGGAAACCCTCTCCTCGGTCGAGGACGAGGAATTGCGAGCCGCACTGGCGCGGCTCGGCGCGTCAATCAAGCGAAATTGAGCCCGCCGGCTCATGCAATCGCGGCCCGCCATTGCCACAATTGTCGTTTCAAGCTAGCGAACGGCTATCGTTCAGGCGTGATCCCGCGCCGATCAGGAGCAAACCGTTGATCATCACGCGCCGCGCCTTCACCGCCGCCCTGTCGCTGACCGGGCTTGCCGCTCTCGCCGGGTTCTCGCCACTGCGGCTGATCGCACAGGCGATGGCGCAAAGCGCGTCCGATGTTGCGAAGCCCGTATCGCTGCCGGACATGGCGCTCGGCCCCGCCAAGGCCTCGGTGACGATCACCGAGTTTGCGTCGATGACCTGTCCGCATTGCGCGGCCTTCAACGAAACCGTGTTTCCGAAGATCAAGTCGGAATATGTCGACACCGGAAAGGTGCGTTACGTGTTTCGCGAATTCCCGCTCGACATCAAGGCTGCGGCGGGCTCGATGCTGGCGCGCTGCATCGCCAAAGACGATGCCGGAAAATATTTCGCGGTCATCGACATGCTGTTCAGGCAGCAGAACGATTGGGTGGTAAAGAACACCACCGAAACCCTGACGCGGATCGGCAAGCAGGCCGGTCTCAGCCAGCAGGCGGTCGAGGATTGCCTCAAGGACCAGGCGCTGCTCGACAAGATCGCCGCCGATCAGAAGTACGCCAGCGACGTGCTGAAGGTTGATTCGACACCGACCTTTTTCATCAATGGCGAAAAGATCAAGGGCGAAACCTCGTTTGAGGAATTCGACAAGCGAATCAAAGCGCTGCTCAAGAGCTGATTCTTCGTCGCGGCGGACCGGACTCATACGCCCCGCATAACCCCTGCAAAAGTCTTGGGAAAAGCCCTGGGCGGCGGTTGCCCTCCGGCCCGGGCCTCGCCATTGTCGCGGTCATGAGAGTCGCAAGAAGCGACTCGCCCACACACCGACATTGCCTTCTATGGTATTGTCCCGGCAGGGAGATTCGCGCCCTGCCAGTAGAGTATCGTGTCCATGAAACTCACGCGCCTTCGCCTCCACGGGTTCAAGTCGTTCGTCGAACCCACCGACTTCGTGATCGAACCCGGCCTCACCGGCGTGGTCGGGCCGAACGGCTGCGGCAAATCGAATCTGGTCGAGGCGTTGCGA
>DASXJV010000221.1:0-4354 GCA_036497205.1 Bradyrhizobium sp. | reverse complement strand
CCGGCGATCTCGCCGCGCTTCTGACCAATCTCGAAGAGCGCGACGTGCTGTTCATCGACGAAATCCATCGCCTCAGCCCGGCCGTCGAGGAAGTGCTGTATCCGGCGATGGAGGATTTTCAGCTCGACCTCATTATCGGTGAGGGGCCGGCGGCGCGCTCGGTCAAGATCGAGTTGGCGAAATTCACCCTGGTCGGCGCCACCACGCGGGCGGGGCTGCTGACAAACCCGCTGCGCGACCGCTTCGGGATTCCGGTGCGGTTGAATTTCTACACCGAGGAAGAGCTGGAAAAGATCGTCACCCGCGGCGCCCGCGTGCTCAAGATCGGCATGACGCCTGACGGCGCCAACGAAATCGCGCGCCGCGCCCGCGGCACACCTCGCATCGCCGGTCGCCTGCTGCGGCGGGTCAGGGATTTTGCCTCCGCTGCGGACGCCACTTCGATCGATCGCGCCATTGCCGACAATGCGCTGAGCGCGCTCGAGGTCGATGCCGCCGGCTTAGATGCCATGGACCGTCGTTATCTCACGACTATCGCGATGAATTACGGCGGCGGTCCGGTGGGCGTAGAGACCATGGCGGCCGCCCTTTCCGAGCCGCGCGACGCCATCGAAGACATCATCGAGCCGTTTTTGATTCAGTGCGGCTATCTGCAGCGTACCCCGCGCGGACGGCTGTTGACCTCGCATGCTTTCAGGCATCTCGGCCTCGCCGAGCCCGCGCGCGATCCGGCGCAGTTCGGATTGTTCGGCGGTGAAGAAGAGCCATCGTAATTCCGCTTCAATCTCGGGTCATGAACGCGATGCATCACGATTAACCATTCATGCTTTCACGCCGCCAGTTCTTGCGTTTCCTCGCCGGGTTGGGCGCCCTCAGCGCTTCAACCACGGCATACGGGTTCGGCATCGAGCCTGTGCTGCGGCTTCGCGTCGCGCGCTACAACATCCTGCCGCCGCAATGGCCCGCCGATTTGCATCTGACGATAGCCGTCATCGCCGACCTTCATGCCTGTGAGCCCTGGATGTCGCTGGAACGCATTGAGGGCATCGTCGAACGCACCAATGCCCTCAATGCGGACATCATCGTTATGCTGGGCGACTACGTGGCCGGACATCGCCATGTGACGCGCTACATTCCGGCCAGCGAATGGGCGCCCGTGCTTGCCGGCCTGAAGGCCCCGCTTGGCGTCCATGCGATCCTCGGCAATCACGACTGGTGGGATGACAAGACCGTGCAACGCGAGGGAGAGGGGCCGACGGTTTCGCGGCGCGCGCTCGAAGCCGTTGGCATTCCGGTTTACGACAACGACGTAAAGCGGCTTGCCAAAGCCGGTCGCCCGTTCTGGCTTGCCGGGCTCGGCGATCAATTGGCCTATCTTCCGGCGCGGCGGTTCCGGCCGGTCAAGCGTATCGGCGTCGATGATCTCACAGCGACGCTTGGGAAAATTACCGACGATGCGCCGGTCGTTCTTTTGGCGCACGAGCCCGACGTCGCCATGCGCGTGCCGGCGCGGGTGGCGTTGCAACTCTCGGGGCATACCCATGGTGGGCAGGTGCGGTTGTTCGGATGGTCGCCGGTGGTGCCGTCGCGCTATGGTGAAAAATTCGCGTACGGGCACATGCGCGAGAATTGCGATCTCATCGTCTCCGGCGGCTTGGGCTGCAGCATCATGCCGTTCCGCCTCGGTGTCCCGCCCGAGATCCTGCTGGTGACGTTGGGTGGACCAAATCCCGTTGCCTCATAGTCGATCGCGGGCGCGCTCTGCTTGCACGCCAGGAGATTTTGAGCAAAACGGTGACCCTCACAGACATCGAGGGGCCGGAAATGACTGCTACCCATCTCGACGGCGCAATCCGCGACGGCCGCCACACGATGCAGGTCCGCGTCTATTACGAGGACACCGATTTTTCCGGCATCGTCTATCACGCCAATTACCTGCGCTTCATGGAGCGCGGACGCACCAATCATCTGCGGCTGATGGGCGCCGAGCAACACGCGCTGTTTGCTGAAGCGCAGGCGGAAACCCCCGGCTTCGCTTTCGTGGTGCGCTCGATGCAGATCGATTACCTAAAGCCCGCGCGCATGGATGATGTGCTCGAGGTGGTGACCTGGCCAGTCGCGGTGAAGGGCGCCTCGATTACGCTGGCGCAGGAGGTGCGACGCGGCGAGGACGTGCTGGTCAGGGCGCAGGTGCGCGTCGCCTTCATCAGCGAGGGGCGGGCGCAGCCGATTCCGAAGGCGCTGCGGATTTTGATGAAGGCCGATCAAATCTAGCTGTTGGTCGGTAGGCAACGCGCGACTATCTCACTAGGTCGAGAGGTCGAGACGATATGCTCCCGGGCCACACCAAACCTCGAGGCTACCAATGTCGCGTCCTCCGCTTCCACCATTCACCAGAGAAACCGCCGCCCAGAAGGCCCGCATGGCCGAGGACGCCTGGAATTCCAGGGATCCCGAACGCGTCGCGCTGGCCTATACCGAGGACAGCCGTTGGCGCAATCGCTCCGAATTTTTCGAAGGCCGCGCCGCTATCGTTAGGTTCCTCACCCGCAAATGGAGCAAGGAACATGAGTATCGCCTGATCAAGGATCTCTGGGCGTTCGACGGCAACCGTATCGCGGTACGGTTTCAGTACGAGTGGCATGACGATTCCGGGCAGTGGCATCGTTCCTACGGCAACGAACAATGGGAATTCGACGAACACGGCCTGATGCGCCGGCGCGAAGCCAGCATCAACGATGTTGCGATCGCCGAACAAGCCCGCCGCTTTCGCTGGGCCGCGCCGGGCCCAAGGCCGGCGCATATTCCGGGACTGGGTGAAAGTCCGTTTTGAATTTGCGTATCATCCTCCGGCGTCGTCCCCGCGAAAGCGGGGATACATACGCCGAGGACTTTCGATTCAAGCGCGGTGTGCGACGACTTCCTTAAATCACGAACGCTGGTGGTTACGGGTCCCCGCGTTCGCGGGGACGACTCGTGGAGGAGGGCGACGTTTACGCCGCCGCCTTGTGCCGCGCGAGTTCGGCCTGGTACAGCTTGAACTCCTCGGCGATTGCTCTGGCGATGCTGGGGCGCGCGCGCAACCGATCGTAATACGCTTTCACTGTGGGCCACTTCGCCAGTTCGATCGGCGGCGTCGCCATGGTCCAGTTGACGACGGTGACGAGATAAGCGTCGGCGACGCTGAAATGGTCGAGCAGGAATTCGCGGCCTTCAAGATATTTCTCAAGGTAGTCGAGCCGCGACAGGCCTTTGCCGAGGATATAGGTCTTCACTTCAGGCGGAGCTTTCTTGTCGAGCACCGGCACGAATAATCCCTTGTGCAGTTCGGTGCCAATAAAGCAGAGCCATTGATGCAGCCGGCTGCGTTCCATACCGGGGCCGGTCGAGATGCCGGCCTGCGGAAAGCGATCCGCGACATATTGCAGGATCGCCGCGTTCTCGGTCAGAACGAGTCCATCGTCGGTGCGCAACGTCGGCACCAGCCCAAGCGGGTTCACCTGGTAAAAGTCAGAGCCGTCGTTCTGCACGACCTTGGTTTTGGGATCGACCTCAAGATATCTGGCATCAGCACCGGCTTCATATAGCGCGATGCGGGTCGCCAGTGAGCAGGCCAGCGGTGAGAAATACAGGTCCATGGATGCCTCCTGGGCGGTTTGGGCCCGGCTTTCGGACCGGGGATTGTTTTTTATACTGTTTCGCATAATATGAATCGCGTCAAGGAGTTTTTTTGCGAAATGGTACAAAAAAGGCAAAAGGCATCATCGACTAAACTCGAGGCGGTCGCGCCGAAGCGCCGCGGCCGGCCGCGCGCCTATCAGCCCGAGGTCGCGCTCGGCAAGGCGCTCGATCTTTTCCGCAGCGAAGGTTTCGCCGCGACCTCGCTCGACGATCTCAGCGCTGCCACCGGCATGAACCGGCCGAGTCTCTATGGGGCGTTTGGCGACAAGCGCGAACTTTACATCAAGAGCTATCAGCGCTATCGCGCCGACGCGCGTGCCGCGATGTCAGACATTTTCAGGGACGAATTGCCGATCCGCAAACGGCTGGAGCGAATCTATGCGGTGGCGCTCGATATTTATCTCTCAGGCGACGCTGGCCCGCGCGGCTGTTTCACGGTCATGACGGCGGCATCGGAGGCGGTGTCCGACCCCGATATCCGCGCCATGGTGCTGGAGGGATTTTCCGAACTCGACAAGGCGTTCGCAGCCTGCTTCCGCCTCGCCAAAGAAAAAGGCGAGCTGCCTGAAACAGCCGATCCCGTGATCCTCGCGCAGCTCGCATCCGCGACCATCCACACCATCGCGATCCGGGCGCGGGCGCGCGTTCCGCGCAAGGAGTTGGAGGCCATCGT
>DASXJV010000220.1:0-2135 GCA_036497205.1 Bradyrhizobium sp. | reverse complement strand
CTCCACCGCGATGGCCTATCTCGACGAAACGGTGCGTGCCCGCAAGAATCTCACGATCCTGACCGGCGCGACGGTAACGCGGTTGCTATTCGAGGGAGCGCGCGTCAACGGCATCACGGCATTCGCCGATGGCGCGGACCGAAATTTCCACGCTGGCGAAATCGTCGTCTGCGCCGGCGCCATTTTTTCACCCGCATTGCTTATGCGCGCGGGCATCGGCCCGGCGTCCGAGCTGCGCAATCTTGGAGTCAGCGTCGTCGCCGATCGGTCCGGCGTTGGCCGCAATCTTCAGAACCATCCGCTGCTCTTCATCGCAGCGCACTTGCGTCGCGGCGCGCGGCAGCCCAAGGCGTTGCGGCCGCATCCGATGACCTGTTTGCGCTATTCCTCGGGGCTACCGGCGGCGCCGCCGAACGACATGTATATCGCCGCTCACAGCAAGTCGTCGTGGAGTGCTCTCGGGGAGCAGATCGCGAATTTCAACGCCACCATCTTCAAGCCCGCATCGCGCGGGCGTGTGACCCTCGCGTCGGCGGATCCGGCACGGCCCCCGCGTATCGAATTCAATTTCGTCGGCGAGGAGATCGACCTGCTTCGCCTCATGGACGGCTTCCGCCGGATCGTCACGCTCGTCTCCAGCGATCCGGTCAGCGCGCTCTGCACGACTGTGTTTCCAGTACGGTTCACCGACCGGATTCGGCAGCTCAATCAGCTCAACCGCGCCAACGCGATAAAAGCTAAAATGATCGCCGGAATTCTCGACGCCGCCCCGGCGCTCGCCGATTTGATCTTTGGACGCCTGACAGGAAGTCGCATCGATCTCGCCAGCCTCGTCAACGACAATGCAGCACTCGCGGACTATGTCCGCGCCAATGTCGCCGGGACGTTCCACGTGTCCGGCACCTGCCGCATGGGGCGGGCCGACGATCCGGACGCCGTTGTCGACAACAGCGGGCGCGTTCACGGCGTGGGCGGATTGCGCGTCATCGACGCGTCCATCATGCCGGCGATCCCTCGTGGTAACACGAATATCCCGACCATCATGTTGGCCGAGAAACTCGCCGCCGAAATGTGCGTCCTACATGCTCGGACCGCCGGATAGTCCTTTGTGACGTGGAGTGACAATGCCCCAAACGATCGACTCGCATACGCACATCCTCACCGAAGAAGCGATGCGGCTGCTCGCCAAGGAATCGCCTAAGGTGGCGCCAGTGCTGAAAGGCCGCGGCACGCCGCAGGCCACGCTCGAGGTCGACGGCAAGGTCGTGCAGGATCCGATGCCGAGTGAAATCTGGGACGTCGATCTGCGTCTGCGCGATATGGACGCCAATGACGTCGACGTGCAAGTCCTCTCGCCAACCGTCTTCACCTTCTACTACGGTCAGGAACCGGCGTTGGCGCTGGCCTGCGCAGCGATCCAGAATGAAGAAATCGCAGCTGTGGTGAAGCGGAATCCCGATCGATTCATCGGTCTTGGCGGCGTGCCGCTACAGGCACCGGAACTCGCGGTTAAAGAACTTCGCCGCGCGATGACGACGCTCGGCCTGCGCGGCGCCATGATCGGCACGAACGTGAATGGCCGCAATCTCGATGATCCCGCGCTCGCGCAGTTTTGGGCGGCCGCAGAGGAACTCGGCGCCTTCCTCTTCATCCATCCGCATGGGGGTATATTCGGCGAGCGTCTCGGTTCCTATTACATGAAGAACTTTGTGGGACTTCCGTTCGATACGACGATCGCCGCTGCCAGCCTTGTGTTCGGCGGCGTCTTGGAACGCTATCCGCGGCTGAAACTCTGCCTCTCGCATGGCGGCGGCTACGTGCCCTACCAGGCCGGGCGATTTCAGCACGCTTATGACGTTCGCCCGGAAGCCAAGGCACACCTTCCCAATGGTCCCGGCGCCTCGCTCGGCCGCCTCTACTACGATACGATTCTGCATTCGAAACCGGCGCTTGAATTCCTCATCAGCTCGGCCGGACCTGATCGTGTGTTGCTGGGCAGCGATTATCCGTTCGACATGGGTAATCTGGATTGCGTTGCTCGCGTGCGCGCCCTGTCGATCGAATCGGATGCCCGCGATCTGATACTCGGCGGTTACGCACGGACAGTGCTCGGCGGCCGATGAGAAGCACCCATG
>DASXJV010000219.1:0-5901 GCA_036497205.1 Bradyrhizobium sp. | reverse complement strand
TCTGCTTCCATTTGCACCATTTCGAGCAGACGGATGAGCAGGCCGAGATTGTGGTGCCGCGCCACCCTGATGAGGTCGGTGACGGTTTCCGCAATGAAGGCCGCAGCCTCATCCGGGTCGCCATCCAAGGTCGGATCATCGGTTCGGGAACTGCCATCCCGGCCCGAGGATGTGTACGTTCGCCGGCGCCCTGTTTTGGTCAAAAAATTACATCCAGTATCGTGTGTCTAGCAAATATGCCCTTTTTAAGAGAACAACTATCGGGCGCAGTCTACAACTTTTTTGATGCTAGAGGCTTTATCGGTTCTGATGGATCAAAACAGGGTCCTCCAGCACGCCCGACGCAAAACCAGATGCGTTTCATCTGCTATATACAAAAGAGCGACTCCGGCTCGCCGGACCATCGTCCGATCAGAGGATATTGCCCCAATCTCCAGATTTGGGTTGCCTGTGTTGGCAGAAGGAACACATTTCTATTCACTCTGGCGGGCTGCCGCCCTTCTCCAATAAGTGCGGGCATGAGGGCTGAGGGCGTCGAAACGCCTCTACATCCACCGCTCATTGCCGGGGGGCTTTCGCGTTTTGAAAACACCTCGTCCCGCGTTCGCGCTAGCTAAGTCGCGGCCTTGGGTGATGTCTTCAACACCT
Source organism: Bradyrhizobium sp. (assembly GCA_036497205.1). Taxonomy (GTDB): domain Bacteria; phylum Pseudomonadota; class Alphaproteobacteria; order Rhizobiales; family Xanthobacteraceae; genus Bradyrhizobium. Next base: position 5,253 of record DASXJV010000219.1, on the reverse strand, counting down.
GTCGATTTGACAGGGGGCTCCTCTGCACCCATGTTCGCTGCGAAACGGCCGACGCGAGTCTCGCGGAACCGGCCTTTATTTTTCCCGTAAGCCATTGGAATAACATGAATATCGTCATTGTCGAGTCGCCGGCGAAAGCCAAGACGATCAACAAATATTTGGGCCCGTCCTACGAGGTTCTGGCCTCGTTCGGCCATGTCCGCGATCTCCCGGCCAAGAACGGGTCGGTCGACCCGGAGGCCGACTTCCAGATGATCTGGGAGGTCGACCCCAAGGCGGCAGGCCGACTCAACGACATTGCCCGGGCGCTGAAGGGAGCCGACCGGCTGATCCTCGCAACCGACCCCGATCGCGAGGGCGAAGCGATTTCCTGGCACGTGCTGGAGGTCCTGAAAGAAAAGCGCGCGCTCAAGGACCACAAAATCGAACGCGTGGTGTTCAACGCGATTACCAAGCAGGCGGTCTCCGAGGCGATGAAGCATCCGCGCCAGATCGATGGCGCGCTGGTTGACGCCTATATGGCGCGCCGCGCGCTGGATTATCTGGTCGGCTTCACGCTCTCGCCGGTGCTGTGGCGCAAATTGCCGGGCGCGCGCTCCGCGGGCCGCGTGCAGTCGGTGGCGCTGCGGCTGGTATGCGACCGCGAACTCGAGATCGAGAAATTCGTACCCCGCGAATACTGGTCGCTGGTAGCGACCTTGACGACGCCGCGCGGCGACGCGTTTGAGGCGCGGCTGGTCGGCGCCGACGGCACGAAGATCCAGCGGCTCGACATCGGCACCGGCGCTGAAGCGGAGGATTTCAAGAAGGCGATCGAAGCCGCCAACTTCACGGTTTCGACGGTCGAAGCCAAACCCGCGCGCCGCAATCCGCAGGCGCCGTTCACCACTTCCACTTTGCAGCAGGAAGCCAGCCGAAAACTGGGCTTTGCGCCCGCGCATACGATGCGGATCGCGCAGCGACTCTATGAAGGCATTGATATCGGCGGCGAGACCACCGGTCTCATTACCTATATGCGAACCGACGGCGTGCAGATCGCCAACGAGGCGATCACGCAGGCGCGCAAGGTGATCGGCGAGGATTATGGCAACGCCTATGTGCCAGACGCGCCGCGCCAATACCAGACCAAGGCCAAGAACGCGCAGGAAGCGCACGAAGCCATCCGTCCAACCGATTTGTCGCGCCGCCCGGCCGAGATGCGCCGGCGCCTCGATACCGATCAGGCCCGGCTTTATGAATTGATCTGGATCCGCACCATCGCGAGCCAGATGGAATCGGCAGAACTGGAGCGCACCACCGTTGATATCGCCGCCAAGGCAGGCTCCCGCGTGCTGGAACTGCGCGCCACCGGCCAAGTGATAAAATTCGACGGCTTCCTTGCGCTCTATCAGGAAGGCCGCGACGACGACGGCGACGACGAGGACTCTCGCCGCCTCCCCGTCATGAGCGAAGGCGAAGCGCTGAAGCGCAAGGACCTCGCCGTCACCCAGCATTTCACCGAACCGCCGCCGCGATTCTCCGAAGCTTCGCTGGTCAAGCGCATGGAAGAGCTCGGCATCGGCCGTCCCTCAACCTATGCCTCGATCCTGCAGGTGCTGAAGGACCGCGGCTACGTCAAGCTCGAGAAGAAGCGCCTGCATGGCGAGGACAAAGGCCGCGTCGTCGTCGCGTTCCTGGAGAATTTCTTCGCGCGCTACGTCGAATATGATTTCACGGCCGATCTGGAAGGGCAGCTCGACCGCATCTCCAACAACGAAATCTCCTGGCAGCAGGTGCTGCGGGACTTCTGGGGCGACTTCATCGGCGCCGTCAATGAGATCAAGGATCTTCGCGTCACCCAGGTGCTCGATGCGCTCGACGCCATGCTGGGGCCGCACATCTATGCGCCGCGCGAGGATGGCGGCGATCCCAGGCAGTGCCCGACCTGCGGCACCGGCAGGCTCAACCTCAAGGCCGGAAAATTCGGCGCCTTCGTCGGCTGCTCCAACTATCCGGAATGCCGCTACACCCGTCCGCTGGCGGCCGATAGCGAAGCCAGCGCCGATCGCATTCTCGGCAAGGATCCGGTGTCCGATCTTGAGGTCGTGGTGAAGGCCGGACGGTTCGGTCCCTACATCCAGCTCGGCGAACCCAAGGATTATGCCGAAGGCGAGAAGCCGAAGCGCGCCGGCATTCCGAAGAACATGTCGCCCGGCGACATCGACCTCGATCTGGCGCTGAAACTGCTATCGCTGCCGCGCGAAATCGGTAGGCATCCGGAGACCGGCGAGCCGATCACGGCGGGTCTTGGCCGTTTCGGCCCCTTCGTGCGTCATGAGAAAACCTATGCCAGCCTTGAGGCTGGCGACGAGGTGTTCGATATCGGCCTCAACCGCGCGGTGACGCTGATTGCCGAGAGGATTGCGAAGGGACCGAGCGGCCGCCGTTTCGGCGCCGATCCCGGCAAACCGTTGGGCGATCATCCGACCCTTGGCGGCGTTGCGGCCAAAAGCGGACGCTATGGCGCCTATGTCACGGCCGGCGGCGTCAACGCCACGATCCCGAGCGACAAGACGCAGGACACCATTACGCTGGAAGAAGCCATTGCGCTGATCGACGAGCGCGTGGCGAAGGGTGGCGGCAAGCCGACGCGGGGCGCAAAGAAAGCCAAGGCGGCGAAACCGGCCAAAGTGGAAGTAGATGCGAAGGCGCCCAAGCCGGTCAAAAAGGCGGCCGCGAAAAAATCCGCGGCAAAGCCGAAATCCGATGCGATCAACAAAGCGCGCGCACCGATGACGGCGATCGCCAAGACGTCTCCCGCAAAGGCAGCGCCAGCGTCCAAAGCCGCCGCGAAGAAAAGCGCCGGCAAGGCCCGCGGGTAAAGTGGCAAAACAGCGCGAGCGCGGCTTTCCGGGCCGGGACGCCATCCTAGCCTTCGTCCGCGCGCATCCAGGAGAAGTCGGAACCCGCGAGATCGCGCGGGAATTCGGCCTGAAGAACGCCGACCGCGCGGAACTGAAACGCGCCTTACGCGAACTGGCCGACGAAGGCGCGATCGAAAAGCGCGGCAAAAAAATAAGCGAGGCCGCAAGCCTGCCGGCGACCGTGATGGCAGACATCACCGGCCGCGACAGTGATGGCGAATTGATCGCGACGCCCGCCGAATGGGATGAGGTGGAAAGCGGCGAACCGCCGAAAATCCGCATCCATATTCCCCGCCGTGCGCAACCGGGCACGGCGGCAGGTGTCGGCGACCGCGCGCTGCTGCGTGTTGAGAAGCCGGACGAAAGCGAAGGCGCCATCTATCGCGGGCGCGTCATCAAGGTGGTCGATCACGCCAAAACCCGCGTGCTCGGCATCTTCCGCGCGCTGCCTGGCGGCGGCGGGCGGCTCGTTCCGGTCGACAAGAAACAGGCCGGCCGGGAATTGAACATCGCCAAGGCCGACAGCAACGGCGCCGAGGATGGCGATCTCGTCAGCGTCGATCTGGTGCGCTCGCGCGGTTTCGGGCCGCCCTCCGGAAAGGTCAAGGAGCGGCTCGGCTCGCTGGCATCGGAGAAAGCGGTCAGCCTGATCGCTATTCATGCCCACGAAATTCCGCAGGCCTTTTCTCCCGCCGCGTTGCGCGAGGCCGAGGAGGCAACGCCCGCGACGCTGAAGGGGCGTGAGGACTGGCGCGACGTGCCGCTGGTGACGATCGATCCGCCCGATGCCAAGGACCACGACGACGCGGTTCATGCGGAAGCTGATCCAGATCCCAATAATAAAGGCGGGTACATCGTCAATGTCGCGATTGCGGACGTTGCGTTCTATGTGCGGCCGGGCTCCGCGCTGGACCGCGACGCGCTGACGCGCGGCAATTCGGTGTATTTTCCGGATCGCGTGGTGCCGATGCTGCCGGAGCGCATCTCCAACGATCTCTGCTCGCTGGTGCCTGGCGAGCCGCGTGGCGCGCTGGCGGTGCGGATGGTGATCGGCAATGACGGCCGCAAGCGCTCGCACTCCTTTCATCGCATTCTGATGCGCTCAGCCGCCAAGCTGAACTACGCGCAGGCCCAGGCCGCCATCGATGGACGGCTGGACGATATCACCGGCCCCCTGCTCGATCGGATCCTGAAACCCCTCTACGACGCCTACGCGGTCGTGAAGCGCGCGCGGGACGAACGCGATCCGCTCGATCTCGACATTCCCGAGCGCAAGATCCTGCTGAAGCCCGACGGCACGGTGGACCGCGTGATCGTGCCGGAGCGGTTAGATGCGCATAAATTGATCGAAGAATTCATGATCCTTGCCAATGTCGCCGCCGCCGAAATGCTTGAAAAGAAGGCGCTGCCGCTTATCTACCGGGTCCACGATGAACCGACGCTCGAGAAGGTTCATAACCTGCAGGAATTTTTGAAAACCCTCGATCTGCCGTTCGCAAAAAGCGGCGCGTTGCGCCCCTCCCTGTTCAATCGCGTGCTGGCGCAGGTCAAGGGACACGATTCCGAACCGCTGGTGAACGAAGTGGTGTTGCGCTCGCAAGCCCAGGCCGAATACGCCGCCGAGAATTATGGTCACTTCGGCCTGAACCTGCGGCGTTATGCGCATTTCACCTCGCCGATCCGCCGCTACGCCGATCTCGTGGTGCATCGCGCGCTGATCCGCGGCCTCGGGCTTGGCGAAGGCGCGTTGCCGGAAACAGAGACGCCGGAAAGCTTAAGCGAGGTCGCGGCGCAAATTTCCGTCACCGAGCGCCGCGCCATGAAGGCGGAGCGCGAAACCGCCGATCGTCTGATCGCGCATTTTCTCGCCGACCGCATCGGCGCAACCTTTCAGGGCCGCATCTCCGGCGTCACCCGCGCCGGACTGTTCGTCAAACTCAGCGACACCGGCGCTGACGGCCTGATCCCGATCCGCACGCTAGGGACTGAGTATTTCAACTATGACGAGGCACGCCATGCGCTGGTCGGATCGCGCAGCGGTGCCATGCACCGGCTGGGTGACGTTGTCGACGTTCGCTTGGTAGAAGCGGCTCCTGTCGCGGGCGCATTGCGGTTTGAACTGTTGTCGGAAGGCCGCATCACCCCGCGCGGACGCAAACGCGAAGAAAATTCCAGGGCGCGGGCGAAAGCGCATCCGGGCCGCAGCCCGCGCAAGAAAGATCGCAGGCCAGCCAAAGGCAAGCCCGGCAAATCGAAGAAGGGCAAGTCATGACCGGGCAAGGCTTGGAAACCGTGAGCGCACACGCAAAAGTCTGGCCTCCGGATTCGGCGCCGGAGGCCAAGCGCGACG
>DASXJV010000218.1:0-2741 GCA_036497205.1 Bradyrhizobium sp. | reverse complement strand
ATCGAAAAAATATTCCGTGACGAGGCGGGTCGAGCGCTGGCAACGCTGATCCGCCTCGTCGGCGATTTCGATCTCGCCGAGGATGCGTTGCAAGATGCCTTTGCCGTCGCGCTGGAACGCTGGCCTGCCGCCGATCCGCCGTCCAATCCGCGCGCTTGGCTGGTCAATGTCGGACGCAACAAGGCGATCGACCGGGTCCGCCGGAGAATCGCCTTTCGCGGCAAGCAGGGAGAGCTCACGCACGAGTTGCTGCACAACGCGGCTGCTTCCTGCGAAGCCGCCGACGCCGCGCTCGAGCATGACATGCTGCGGCTGATCTTTATCTGTTGCCATCCGGCATTCGCGACAGAGGTTCAGGTCGCGCTGACGCTGCGCACGGTCTGCGGGCTGACGGCCGCGCAGGTCGCGCGCGCCTTTCTGGTGAGCGAGGACGCCATGGCTCAGCGCCTCGTCCGCGCCAAACAGAAGATTCGTCTCGCCGGCATTCCCTACGAAGTGCCGGACCGCGAAGCGCTCGAACCTCGGCTGCGCGGGGCGCTCGCGGTGATCTATCTGGTCTTCACCGAGGGCTATGTAGCAACCTCAGGCGAAGATCTGATGCGACCTGATCTGGCGCGGGAAGCGATCCGGCTCGGCCGCCAGCTCGACGCCCTGATGCCGCAACGGGGCGAGATCAAGGGATTGCTGGCGCTGATGCTGCTGCACGACGCGCGCCGCGCCGGGCGCGCGACCCCGGGCGGCGACATCGTACTGCTGGAAGAGCAGGATCGCAGCGTGTGGAACCATGCGCAGATCGCCGAAGGTTTGAAGCTGGTGGAAGACGCCTTGCGGATGCCGGGTCGGCCGGAAGCTTACGCGGTTCAAGGCGCGATCGCGGCGCTGCACGCGCGGGCGCCGAGTTATCGCGACACCGACTGGCCCCAGATCGCCGGCCTCTATGAAGTGCTGCTGCGGATCAGCCCGTCACCGGTGATCGAACTCAATCACGCCGCTGTCGTGTCAATGGTGGACGGACCGGCACGGGCGCTGGACCTGATCGACGCGCTGGAGGCTCGCGGCGGACTCAAAGGCTACGAGTTGATGCCGGCGGTCCGCGCCGATCTGTTGCGGCGGCTGGGCCGGCGTGAAGCGGCGCGCGAGGCATATCTTGCGGCGACGGGCGCGACGCAGCTGGAGCCATTGCGGCGGCTTTACGCCCGGCGATTGGCGGAACTTGATTGCAAGTAGATCGTCATGGCCGGGCTGAATACTCGTCCCGGCCATCCACCACTTTGCCTCGCTGAGGAAATAAGACATGGCTGCCTGGCACAAGGCCGCCGGGCACGACTGAAAACGAATTATGCTGAGTGGAATTCGCTCTAACGCGCCGCGATGGCCTTGGCGTCAGGCGAGAGGCCAGCCAGCAGCGACTGCAATGTGGTCAGCGTCGAATGATCGGCGACGCCGTCGATGCGGGCGGGGCGAAAATGGCGCTGGAAGGCGGTGACCACCTCCATGGTCGGCCCGTCGTAGTTTCCGCTTGTCGGGATGCCATAGCCGTATTTGGCCAGCGCTTGCTGCATGTCGCGGACGTCGTCGCTGATGGTACCTGGTTTAAGCGTTCCGCCGCGCACGATCGGCGCTGGCTGCACCCAATGGCCGACGCCCGAATTAGCCAGTGAATGCCACGGAAATTTCTCGCCGGGGTCTTTCTTGCGGGATGGGGCGACGTCCGAATGGCCGAGCACGCGATGTGACGGCACCTTGCGGCGGAGCATGATGCCACGGCACAGCGCGATCACGGCGGCGATCTGGCGCAGCGGGAATTCCGGATAGCCCCAGTCGTGGCCGCGATTGACGATCTCGACGCCGATCGAACAGGAATTGATGTCTTCTTCGCCGGCCCACGATGCGACGCCGGCATGCCAGGCGCGTTTGGCTTCCGGGACGCACTGTATGATGCGGCCATCTTCCAGAACGATGTAATGCGCAGAAACGTCGGTGCCCGGCGTGCACAGCTGCGCGATCGCGCCTTCCACATCCGGCATTCCGGTGTAGTGCAGCACGATCATATCGGGCAAACGGCCCTTGTTGCGGTCGCCAAAGTTTGCCGACGGGATGACGTCGGAAGCGATCGATGAGTCAGGGGTGAATGTCTTCATGTTCGCGTTGGCCCTGAAGCGTTTTCGAGCGAAGTGGAGACCGGTTCGCGTTAGGAAAACGCGTCAAATCAAGAATCCAGAGCCCCGTTTCGATTCAATCGAAACGGAAAGGCTCTAGGAAGCAGGACGGCGCGACGCTTCGAATCAAACCCAACAGATGCGAACGAACCGAGCGGCACAGGACAGGTCAAACCGGGCAGGAGAACGGCAAAAATGCACTTTCATGACGAACCTCGTTTACTATTCCTTTACGGTGTCATCCGCGCAATCCGAGAGCCGGCCGCCGCTTCGCATTTTGGCTGAGTGTGGGCAGGAAGCATCACCTAACGGGCAATCGCAGATCGACCTCTAAAGCCAGACATTCGGTCGTGCGGTCCGGGAACTCGGCCAACCCTGCCGGCGCGGGGATTATATCAGTCCCATCAACGCTTTCTTAACGCTAACTGACGTTACTAAGTAGTGAAGAGCCGAACCGGTTTTGGGGACGGCCGAGGCCCTCTTTCACGCTCGAAATCCCATGGCAGCCCAGCAAACTCCATCGGGAAATCAGGGTTTGCGGTTTGGGATACGCGGCATCGGCAATCGTGCCTCGCAATCGCC
>DASXJV010000217.1:0-12357 GCA_036497205.1 Bradyrhizobium sp. | reverse complement strand
CATTTCCGCGTGGGACGGCGATGGCGATACAGACGCGGCCGGCGATTGCCATCGGCAATGGGCGCGTTCGGTGTCCGATTGGCTCGCCCCGACCGCTCTTCCCGGAGGCTATCCGAACCTGCTGGGGCCGGACGATCACGCACAGACCGATCTCGCCTTCGGTCCCAATATCGATCGATTGCAGGACGTCAAACGGCGCTTCGATCCGAACGGCTCGTTCTCCGCGATCACGCTGCCGGGTCGCCGCGTGAAGCGGAGCGCCGCCGTCAATTCATCGGCTGCGTCCACTGCTCCCAGTTCTTTGTAATGGCTTGTCCGTCGCGACCGGCCGCTACTGCAACCACAGGTAGGCGCAGCTTGCGTTTTGCTGGGGACAACGCAGCGTTCGAATAGTTCGCATTTACATTCGGCGGAGATGCCTCATTATTCGGCGCCGCACAATCGTGTGGCACTCTTCCGCTCGACCAGGTCCCGGCCCACAATGACTGTTTCGATGATCGCGCCCCAGGGGGCCGATTCCAGCTCGCCGTCGCTCCGCACCTTCCTCGCCCAGCTTCCCGAAGACGAGATTTTCCGGGTCTCCGAGCCGATCGACCTCGACTTTCTGCCGACGGCGCTGGTCCTCGAGCTGGAAAAGCGGGGGCGCGAGCCCGTCGTCATCATCGAGCAGCCGAAGGGCTTCGATCGGCCGGTCGTGGCCAACCTCTTTGCCAGCCGCGACCGGATTGCGCGCATCGCCGGCACGCAGCCCGGCAAGTTCAACGAAGCTTGGGTGCGCGCACTGTCCAACCTCCTGCCGCCGGTCATCGTCCCGAACGGACCGGTGCACGATATCGTCGTTCAGGGCGCCGGCGTCGATGCCGGTCTGTTGCCGATCAGCCGCCATTTCCAGAAGGACGCCGGCCGCTACATCGGCTCGGGCATCCTGGTCTGCAAGGACCCCGACACGGGCGTCCGCAATCTCAGCTATCAGCGCCTTCAGTTGAAAGGCCCCGACCGCTTCGGCGTCAGCCTGCACTCGCGCGGCCACATTTGGGAGCACCTTCAGCGCAGCGAGGCGCGCGGCCGCAATCTGCCGGTCGCCATCGTCATCGGCGTGCATCCGGCGATCAATCTCGCCGCCGCCGCCAAGGTGGCGATGGAAGTGGACGAATTCGACGTTGCAGGCGCATTGCTCGGACGTCCGGTCGAACTGGTCAAATGCAAGACCATCGATGTCGAAGTGCCGGCCCAGGCGGAATATGTGATCGAGGGCGAGATCCTCGCCGGCCAGCACGAGGATGAAGGGCCCTACGGCGAATACACCGGCTATTCGACCGATCGCTCTACCCGCAACATGTTCGTCGTCAAGGCCATCACCAAGCGGCAGGATGCGATCTACCACGACATCATTCCCGGCTACTCCGCCGAGCATCTCCTCCTCGGGCGCGCGGCCAAAGAGGCCCACATCCACACGCGCCTCAAGGAGATGGTGCCGAGCCTGAGGGCGTTGAACTTCCCGAAGTCCGGCACCCACTTCCACGCCTACATGTCGTTCAAGAAGACCGCCGAAGGGCAGGCGCGCCACGCGCTGATGCTGCTGCTCGGCCTCGATCCCTATCTCAAGCTGGTGGTGGCCGTCGACGAAGACGTCAACGTGTTCGACGAGACGGAAGTGCTCTGGGCGCTTGCGACGCGCTTCCAGGCCGACACCGACATGTTCATGGTGCCTGACGTGTTCTGCAATCGACTCGATCCATCGTCGCGCGATGGCATGTCGGCGAAGCTCGCGCTCGACGCGACGGCGCCCCTGACGTGGGACGTCGTCGAGCGGGCCGTGGTGCCGCCGGCGGCCGTCGCATGGGCGACGACACTGTTGGCACGAAAATAGCACGCCCGATGGGTCGATCAGAGATCACCCCGAGAACAATGAATCGGCAATTCCAGTTTGTATTGCCCGATGTGACCTGGAGGTCGTCATGCTTCGCTCCCGCCTTTTGAAAGCCGGCGCGCTATTCATCATGTCAGTGCTGATCGCCACGGCAGGCGCATCGGCGCAGACACTCCGGAAAGTCCGCATCCGCCTCGATTGGAAGAGCGGTGCTCAGCACGCGCCGTTCTACTACGGCGCGCAACTCGGCTATTACAAGGATGCCGGGATCGACCTCGAGATCATCTCGGGCTCGGGCTCTTCCGATACGGTGAAGCAGGTCGGCTCCGGCGCGATCGAGTTCGGGCTGGTGGACGCGCTCGTTCTAGTGCAGGCGGCGCAGCAACGCGTGCCGGTGAAGGCGATCGCCGCTTACTATCAGCGCAACCCGATCGTCGTGATCAGCCCGAAGGACAAGCCGGTCACAAAGCCGAGCCAATTGCTCGATGGCGTGAAACTCGGCTCCAAGAAGGGCAGCGCGACCTATCAGGGCCTGATCGCTCTGCTCGCGGCGAACAATATCAAGCCCGAGCAGATCAGCCTCGTCGACATCGGTTTCGGTGTGGCGCCACTCCTGGTCAAGCAGGTCGACGCGCTGATGGGCTTCTCGATGAACGAGCCGATCGAGGCGGAGAGCCATGGCCTGGCCGTAGCCCAGATGCCCATTTCCGACTACGGGGTGGACACCTACGGACTCACGATTGTATCCAACACGGCGCTGATGCAGCGTAATCCCGCGCTGGTCAAAGCCTTCGTGAAGGCGACGATGCGTTCGGTCGAGGCGACGATCAAGGATCCGGCGGCGGCCGTCGCGGCGGTGACCAGGTCCGTCGATCAGCTCGATGCGGCCCGCGAGGCCAAGGTGCTTGCGGCGACGATGCCGTACTGGTCCGGCAAGGAGTCCCAGGCCGACGGCCTCGGTTGGCAGACGCGGACCCGTTGGAAGGGGACCATCGATACGGCGCAAAAGCTCGGCCTGATCGATACTGCGTTCGATCCGAAGGACGTGTTCTCGGACGATTTCTTCGAGCGTCCGGCTTTGGCCAAGTGACGCGGATTCGCCGAGCCAAAACGCGATGACGGCGGCGCCGGATTGCATCGTGCTCGGGGACGTCGCGCTCCGGTATCGCACCGAGCGCGGCGTGATCGACGCACTGACCGGCATCGACCTGACGGTCGCCGAGGGTGAGTTCATCGCGCTGCTCGGGCCGACCGGCTGCGGCAAGAGCTCCTTGTTGCGGCTGGTCAGCGACCTCGTCGCGCCGACGGCGGGACGCGTACTGGTGCGCGGAAAGCCGGCTTTGGAGGCCCGCCGCGCCAACGAATTCGGCTTCGTGTTCCAGGAGCCGGCACTGCTGTCATGGCGGACAGCGCTCGGCAATGTGCAACTGCCGCTCGAGGTCATGAACTATCCCACGGCCGAACGGGTGGCGCGTTGCGAGCAGCTTCTACAGTCCGTGGGGCTCTTGAAATTCAAGGACAACTACCCGCACGAAATGTCCGGAGGCATGCGGCAGCGCGTCGCCATCGTGCGCGCTTTGGCGTGGAAGCCATCCATCCTGCTGATGGACGAGCCGTTCAGCGCGCTCGACGAATTGACCAAGAGCCAGCTGCAGGACGATCTCTTGGACCTCTGGAACGTCGAGCGCAAGACGGTGCTCTTCGTTACGCATAACATCTCCGAGGCGGTCTATCTCGCCGACCGCGTCGTCGTGATGTCGCCGCATCCGGGCCGCATCAAAGCGGTGTTGCCGGTCAAGCTGCCGCGCCCGCGCAACGAAGCCTTGCGCGAGACGCCGGCGTTCCTCGCTTATGTGCGCGAGGCGAGGGACATGTTGCGATCATGAGCAGGCCCGACAACGCTGTTGAAACGCGCGGCCGGACGATCGACCGCGTTCTGCCGCCACTCATCATTCTCTGCGTCGTGCTGGCGGGCTGGCAGGGCGCCGTGCGTCTGCTCGACGTACCGCCGTGGCTGTTGCCGGCGCCGACGGATGTGGTCGACCGCCTCCTGAAGACGTCCAATCTCTGGTACCACACGGGCCTCACCGTGCTCGAGGCGTTCGCCGGATTCGTCGTATCCGCTTTGCTGGGCGTTCTTCTGTCGGCGGGCATCGTGCATTCGCGGTTCCTGGAGCGCGGGGTCTTTCCCTACATCATCGTGTCCAATGCGATCCCCGTGGTCGCGATCCTGCCTCTGCTGACCATCTGGTTCGGCTTCGGCATCGCTCCGAAGATCATGATCTGCACCATCATCTCGTTCTTCCCCGTCGTGACCAACACCACGCGGGGATTGAAGTCGACGGACCGCCGTGTTCTCGAGTTCATGCACTCGATCAACGCCACGCCGTGGACCATCTTCTACAAGGTGCAATTGCCGAGCGCGCTGCCGTTCATCTTCGCCGGGTTCAAGATCGCCGCCTCCCTGGCGCTGGTCGGGGCGGTAGTGGCGGAGTTCTACAGCTCCGATCGCGGGCTTGGCTATCTCGTTATAACCTCAGCGACGCAGTTGCGCACCGATCTCCTGTTCGTCTCGATCGTCATCCTCGCGGCGCTTGGTGTCATCCTGTTCTCGGTCTTTGGACGGCTTGAGCGGCTGGTGACGCGCGGCGAGGATGCGGAGAAGGCCAAATGACGGCTCGGCACACGATCTTCCGCGATGTCCTCGTAGTGCCGGGCGGCGGCGAGACGCCGTTCTATGGTTGGGTGGAAACGTATGACGGCACGATCAGCGCCTATGGCCGCGACAATGCGCCCAGCGCCGCTGGCGCCGAGATTATCGACGGCGGGGGCGCGGCGCTCGTTCCGGGCTTCGTCAACACCCACGCGCATTCGCATTCGAGTCTGACGCGCGGCAGCGCCGAGGGCGTCGCACTGGAAGACTGGCTCGTCGTGATCGAACGCGAGCAGAGCCGGCTCACCCGCGAGCAGGCGACAGCCGGTGCGCTGGCGACCTACGCCGAAGCCCTGCTGTCGGGCACGACCGCGATGATGGACATGTGCCTGCATCCCGACGCCGCATTTGCGGCTGCGCGGGACATCGGCATCCGCGCCGTTATCGCGCCTTATGTCGCGGACGGAAAATTCTTCACGCCGACGCTCGCTGACACGGCGGCGCTGATCGGAGAGGCCGCGCGCTTCGACGATCGGGTTCACGTCTGGATCGGCCTGCACGATCTCGAAAGCTGTAGCGACGCGCAGATCGTGGCGGGCGTGGAACTCGCCAAGGCGAACAATGTCGGCGTGCATCTGCATTGCGCCGAGAGCACGCGGTCGGTGCAACGCACGCAGGCTCGGACCGGCCGGACGCCTGTAGCGCAACTCGCCGAACTCGGTGTTCTGAGCGAACGCACACTGCTCGCCCATTGCGTCTGGGTGGACGAGCACGATCGTGCCATGCTCGCCGCGTCGGGGACTCATGTCGCGCACTGCCCGCATGCCAATCTCAAGCTCGGCTCCGGCATCGCGCCGATCCCGGACCTCCGCGCGCGCGGGATCAATGTCACGCTCGCCACCGACGGCGCCAAGGCCAACAACCGGCTGGATCCGTTCGACGTGATGAAGTTTGCTTCGCTTGTGCCCAAAGGCGCGGCGCGCGATCCCGCGGCGCTGCCGGCGCGGCAGGTCCTCGATATGGCGACGCGCGGCGGTGCGACGGCGCTCGGCGTGCGGGCAGGGACCATCGCACCAGGCCTGGCCGCCGATCTCGTGCTGCTCCGTGCGGATGGCTTTCATCTGCAGCCGATGCTGCCCGAGACGGTGGAAACCAATCTCGTGCATGCGGCACGCGGCTCGGATGTGTCGATGGTCATGGTCGCCGGGCGCATTCTCGTGCGCGGCGGGCGCCTCGCGGAGATCGATCAGGACGACATCATGCGCAAGGCGCGGGCGGTCGGCCTCGATCTCATCAAGCAGGATCAGGCACGCGGCGCCGCCTGATTATTTGGCCGTCCCCCGAAGTAGTAATCCCGCTGCGCGCACGCGGGCGAAGATCACCGCGCGTAACTGTGTCCAGACAATCGACTGTCTGGTGCAGATACGATGCGTGCGCCGATCAAGTGCCTCGTGCTTGTGCCGGCTATTGTCCTAGCCTGCGCGAGCTTCGATGAAACGGCGTTGTACGCAGATGCGAGCGTCGATCGCATTGACCGCCGCGAAGCACGCATCGTGCTCGGCGCTCCTGTGCTTCCGCCCTTCGCGCATACGCGGTTCTGCCTCATCTATCCGACAGAGTGCCGCGTCCACGGATTCCCCTTCCGGGGCGGCGCAATCGCATTGACGGCAAGCCGTCGTGCCGAACTCGTCCGCATCAACGCGGAGATCAATCGTGCGATCCGGCCGCAACGCTCTTTCGAAAGCACTGCCGATGAGAAGTGGCTGATCGCGCCGCCGTTCGGCGACTGCAATGACTATGCCGTCACCAAGCGTCATCAGCTTCTGATGCGCGGGTGGCCGGCGCGCGCTCTCCTCTTGGCCGAAGTCGTGGTCCCATCGGGCGAGCACCATCTCGTGCTGGTGGTGCGTACGCGCGAGGGTGACATGGTCGCCGATAATCTTGACTTGGCGATCCGCCTTTGGACCGAGACGCGGTACCGATGGGTGCGGATACAGTCGCCGACCAGTCCGATGCTGTGGTGGACGATTACGTGACGCGGACGTGCCGCTAGTCCCCCGCTATACTCACGCGGAGACACCGCATAGGCAGGAGCATACCAATGGTGACGGTCCGCGAACCCGTTCTTAAGCCGGTATCTATCTCCGACCTGCGCCCGACTCAAATCACCGTGGGCGTACGCGAGGTCAACGCCAAGCGGAAAGGCTGGCGCGAGAAGGAGGGCAAGAAAGGTGGAGAATTTCTCGGCAAGCACATGATTCCGGTCATTCGAGGCCCCGGTAATCGCCTCTATATTATAGACCATCATCATTTGGCGCGCTTCCTCCACGAGGAGGGGGTCAAAGACGTATTGGTCGAGGTTATGGCCGACCTCAGCATGGTCGACCGGGATGCATTTTGGACCGTTCTAGACAATCGCAATTGGATGCATCCGTTTGACGACAGGAGGCGCGGGCGCGATTACAAGGGCTATTCCGAAATCGGTGCGCGACCTCGTCGACGATCCGTTTCGTTCGCTAGCAGGGGAATTGAGGCGCGCCGGGGGATTCGCGAAAGATACGACGGTCAGCGAATTTCTATGGGCGGACTTTCTGCGGCGTCGAATCAAACGTAAGCTCATTGAACTCGATTTTGATCGTGCACTCGTAACGGCGATGAAGTTTGCGAAGAGTCAGGAAGCCATTTACCTCCCCGGATGGTGCGGTCCTGTGTCCCAGGATTGAGCGGAATTGCACTAGAACATTTGCGGACATGAACAGCTCGCGCTCTCGACTGAAGGCCGCAAAACTGCTCGCGGCCGCCCCCAGTTCAAGTGAATTTTCTCTGGCACCATGTTGCTCGGCAGATGAAAGCGAAGTCGAATGCCGCCTACGTGCTCCAGGTGCCGGCCTTCGAACACGTTCATCGTCTTATGCTGCGGATCATGGATAACTTTACCGAAAGAACGTGCTGCCGCATTTGATTTTCCGCCTCTCTTGGCTCCCGGCCAAGAATGGCTTCGTAAATTCGGTGGTGCGCCTCGTGCCGATTGCGAACATCCTCAAGTTCGAATGCCATGACATTGTGCGCGGACGCCTGTGGCATTCGCTGGCAGAGCCGGACGACTTCGCGCACCAGGTCAGAACCCGCAGCTCTGAGAATGGAGGAGTGGAAGGCCTCATTGATCGCGGCATATGAGCCCCGCTGACCCTTCGTTCCCGAGCGTTTCGCGAGGACAGCATCTCCTTCCGCCAATGCGCGTTCCAACGTCTGACGGGTTTCGTCGCCAAGACCGCGCTCGGCCGCGAGGCGGGCGGCCAGTCCTTCCGACAGAGCGCGCATCTCATAGGCATCAATGATTTCGGAGACTGGAAAGTCGCGGACGGTAAAACCTTTGTTCGGCGTGTGACGCAGCAACCCTTCGCCAGCGAGCACCTGCAAGGCAGCGCGAACAGGCGTGCGCGAGACTTTGAGCTGCTCGCTCAGCCGGACTTCGTTCAAGCGGCCACCCGACTGGAACTGTCCATCCAGGATCTGCTGTCTGAGGTGCTCCAGCAGGGAACCTGAATGCGGTTTTGCGTCCGCCTCGGCCGCGGGCGGCGAGATGGTTCGGTTTCGAATGCCTTTCTCACCCCGCTCCAACGCCATCGCCTGCCGAAGCCTCTTCAGTGCCCTGGATGCGCAAGCATAGCGCCGGGGAAGCGTAATCGCATAACGGTTTGTGTACAGATGGCTATTGACGGCGTCGTAGTGTACACAATAATGTCGAAGCAACAGAAAAGTGTATACAGTTGCGGAGCACAATGACCGGCCGTTTCGTCGTTCCCCCAAGCGTTCATGCGCTTCCCATCCTGAATTCGGGCGATCTTTTCGCGGTGCGGCGCATCTACTGCGTCGGCAGGAATTACTTGGACCACATCCGCGAAATGAAAGAGGCGGATGAGCGCGATCCCCCATTCTTTTTCCAAAAGCCGACCGACGCTTTGGTTCAGGACGGCGCAACCGTCGGCTATCCGATGGATACCGACGACTTCCAATACGAGGTCGAATTGGTCGTCGCTCTCCATGCCGGAGGACGGCGAATTCCCGTTCATTCCGCAGAGAGCGTGATCTTAGGCTACGCCGTTGGTCTCGATATGACGCGCCGCGACCGGCAGCGCGAAGCGCGCGAGCGCGGGCTGGCGTGGGAAATGGGCAAGTCTTTCGACGAGTCTGCGCCGTGCAGCGCGATCAATCTTGTCGCTTCGATCGGTCACCCGCGAAGCGGCGCTATCGCCTTGTCCGTAAACGGTGCGGAGCGCCAACGAGGTGACCTCTCTCAGCTTATCTGGGGCGTGCCTGAGATCATTTCCAAGCTCTCGCAGCAGTATGAGCTCAAGGCGGGTGACCTGATCTTCACCGGCACGCCGGCCGGGGTTGGCGCCGTGCATCCTGGAGACAGACTGGACGGCGCGATCGAGCGTGTTGGACGGCTGACGATTGCCATTGGTTCGAAGGAGAAGTGACGTGCTTCCGACTGAACGCATCAGCTTTTCGCCCATTTCTCAGCGCAAGCCGCTGGCGTTGCCAAATCAGGCGCGCGTGGCCGTGTGGATCATCGTCAACGTCGAGGAGTGGAATCCGTTGGAGGCGATGCCGCGGACGGTACTGACGCCGCCGGCGGGTGGATCTCCGACACCGGACATTCCGAATTGGGCCTGGCATGAATACGGAAACCGGGTCGGCTTCTGGCGCATCCTCGATGTGCTCGATCAGCTAGGTCTGCCCGCCGCTTTGGCGATCAACGGCTCCGCTATCCGCAGCTATGAGCCGATTTCCCGCGCCGCGCTGGAGCGCAATTGGGAGTTCATGGGCCACGGCTTTTCGCAAAAGAACATGCAGAAAGTGGCGAATGAGCGCGAAGACATCGTCAGGACTGGACAGATCATTAGCGAATTCACGGGGCGTCCTCCGCGCGGCTGGCTCGGCCCGGGCCTGACGGAGACCTGGGAGACACCGGACCTCCTCGTGGAAGAGGGTTACGACTACGTCTGCGATTGGGTGTTGGATGACCAGCCGGTATGGCTGAAGACACGAACCAAGCCGATCCTGAACGTTCCCTACACCCAGGAATGCAACGACGTCGCGATGATGCTGATCCAGCATCACACGGCTGCTGAGTATCGCAACAGGGCGGTGGATCAGTTCAACCAAATCCATGCCGATGCCGCGGGCTCTGCCCGTGTCATGGCGCTCGTCGTGCATCCATACATTATGGGTGCCCCGCACCGTGTGCGTTACTTCCGCGAGGCGCTCGAACACATCAAAAAACACCAGGACGTTGTCTTCTGGACCGGCGAAAAGATTCACGACTGGTTCGTGAGCTCCAATCCCGCCGCCTAGCCAAACAAATAAAGAAAAAGGGGGGAGGGAGGTCTCATGGAAAGGTCTGTCGTCGAGAAAGATGCCGGTGCGGTCAGTCCCGGCATCGTCTACGTGCTGATAGCGGTAGGCGTGCTCATCCTCTCGTATTGCGTCAACGCAATGGATCGCACGCTGTTTCCCTTGTTGCTTACGGATGTCCGGCGCGAGTACGGGCTAGGCCTGCCGGAGGCGGGCCTCCTGTCGACCATCTTCACGTTGGGAATGGCCTTAGCCGGTATTCCGACCGGCTATCTGATGTCGCGCTACTCGCGGAAGACCGTCATTCTCGTCGGCATGTTCATCTATTCCGCCGGTACGGTCATTACCGTCGCCTCCTTCGGATTCTCGGACATGCTCATCTACCGCGCCGCGACCGGCATCGGCGAGGCGATGCAACTCACCGCTCTCCTGGCGGTATTCTCGAGCTATTTCTCGCGCCATCGCGCGCTCGCGGTTGGCGCCCTGAACTACGCCTACGCGCTCGGCGCCATCGTCGCCCCTATTGTCGGGACAAAGCTGCTACTCGCTCATGGCACCTGGCGTGCGCCCATGATCGCATTCGGGACACTCGGTTTCGTGCTGATGCTGCTCGTTGTCGTGGTGGTGCGTCCCTGGCTCAGCGAAGTGGGCGGTGAGAAGCTGGGCGAGCCAACAGTCGGCGGGGCTGCGACGTTGCAAAACCGAAACATCTACGTGCTTACGGCGCTTAGCGTGCTCCTTGGCCTCGGCCTTTACGGTTATCTCGGAATGTACCCGACGTTCCTGCGCGAGCATCTCCACTTCGCGCCGGCGGACATCGGCCGCGTCATGAGCACCTATGGGCTTGGCGTGCTCTTGTCCGCCGTAGCGGGCTGGCTGGGCGATCGGTTTTCACCGCGGATTGTGCTTGGCCTCAGCTTCCTGGCGGCCTCGGTCATCGCGCTCGCACTGTTCAACGGCCCGACGGACGTCGCCGCTCAGGCGAGCTTCTCGTTCGCACTCGGAGTGGCATTCAGCGGCACGATTTTCGTGAACCTCGCGGCCTATCAGGTCAAATCGGTTCGCGGTGACCTCGCCGGTCGGGCATCCGGCTTATTCGTTACAGCGCTCTATGGGTCCGCAACGCTCGCTGGCTATTCCATCGGCTGGCTTGTCCGTCTGTTCGGTTGGACGACGGCAGGTGATGTGCAACTCGCGCTCCTCTGCTTCATCGGCGCGATCTTGTCTCTGATGGTGCGCCCCGATCTGATGACCCGTCGCGCATAAATGGACGTGCAATGCCTCAAGTGCCGAACTTGCCTGAACTGAAAGTCAATGTGTTCCCCGGTGGGTTCAACTGGGGCCTCTATGTCGGTATCGAAAAAGGGTTCTTCGCCCGGCAGGGGATCCGTATCCAGATATTGGGTACCCCGAACTCAGTCACTCAGATGACCGAGTTTGCGGAAGGAAAATTCGATATCGCGATGACGGCAGTGGACAACATCGTCGCCTATCGCGAGGGCCAAGGAGAAGCGCCGATCGGGCGGCAGCCCGAATTTTTCGCTTTCATGGGGAGTGACAGCGGTTTTTTGAGCCTGGTCTCCTCTCCAGACATCGCGACGATTGCAGATCTCGCCGGGAAGGACCTGTCAGTCGATGCACTGACGACGGGCTATGCCTTCGTGCTCTATGAGATACTACGGCGGAATGGCGTGGATCGGAATGCCTATGAGTTGCGGCGCCGGGGCGGCATGATCCAGCGGATGAATAGCCTTCTGGAAAAGAACGAGTCGGCGACACTACTCTCGGCACCTTACAATTTGATCGCAACGGGCCGCGGACAGAGGCAGTTGGTCACAGCAACGTCCGTACTGGGCGCATATCAAGGCAATGTCGCAGCCGCCAGGCGGTCTTGGGCGGAGAAGAACGGCGACAAGATCGTCTCCTTCATCCGTGCGTATCACGCGTCGATCGGCTGGCTATATCAGCTGTCGAATCGCGCGGCCGCGATCGATCTGCTGGTGCGCAACGTTACCGGCATGTCGCACGACGTCGCGGAGGCGAGCTATGGCGAATTGCTGGCGCCCGACGGCGGTTTTTTTCGCGATTGCAGAATCGATTTGGCTGGACTTCAATGCGTGCTCGACCTGCGAAGCCGGTACGCGGAGCCGAGCAAAGTTCTGACGGATCCGATGAAGTATTGCGATCCGAGCTATTACCAGCGCGCAAGCAGCGCATTCTTATAACGGCTCATTAGAGCCGTCACGTTGCGTTTGTCACCGGCAAGCGGTACCGCGAGCTTAAGTGCCAGACGGTTCGCTTTGCGTGCAAAGGTCATGTAAAGAGTATGTGTTGTCGATAAACCGCTGCTCAAGCAGGAGATCAGAATGGCAAAGAAGGCAAAGCGGCGGACCAAGCGCGTGGCTTGGACGAAGGCTCATGACGCCGAACTGCGGAAGCATTCGAAGAGCAAAACTCCCGTCGCGAAAATATC